>NZ_AP019841.1:0-333710 GCF_007990445.1 Leptotrichia wadei | reverse complement strand
AATCTCACCACAATGTTGGAGGATTGCCAGAAGACTTGCAATTTGAGTTATTGGAACCTTTGAAGGAATTATTTAAGGATGAAGTTAGAAAAGTAGGACACGAACTTGGACTTCCTGACACAATTATAAAAAGACATCCATTCCCAGGTCCAGGACTTGGAATCCGTGTAATTGGAGAAGTAACGCCTGACAAAGTAAAAATTCTTCAGGAAGCTGATGACATTTTCATTACTGAATTGATGGAAAAAGGGCTTTATGATAAAGTAGATCAAGCATTTGTAACATTGTTACCTGTAAAAACTGTCGGGGTAATGGGAGATCAAAGAACTTATGAATTTGTAGCCGCTATTCGTTCAGTAAATACAATTGACTTTATGACAGCCACTTGGTCAAAATTGCCTTATGAATTTTTGGAAGAAGTGTCAAACAAGATTATAAACAAAGTAAATGGAATCAATAGAATTGTGTATGATATTTCTTCTAAGCCACCTGGAACAATTGAATGGGAATAATCAATAAAATTAATTTTAATGCGTTGTTTATTTACTTTGACAACATCAATAAAATATAAAAGTACTAAAAAGGTACTAAAATTCAAAAAGAGGCATATTTCAGCCTCTTTTACTTTATCCTGTATTTTCTATTAAAAGTATAACATTATTTTCTTATTTGTCAATTTTTATTTTATCATATTTAGTTGCTATTTTTCTCCATTTCTCTATAATCACTTAAAGTATTTGCCATCACAGTTTGTACAATCTCATTATCTTTAGATAGTATTGTTTCTATTAAATCACTTCTATATTTATTTAAAATATTTAACATTTCAGCACTTCCTGTCATTTTTAATCCTGTTTCCAGTACGCCTAGTTCCCAGTCTATATATTTTTTAACATCATTTCCAAATTCTTTTTTTACTTCACTTACTAAAAAATGTCTGTAGTTCTTTTTCATAAAATTATTATTTTGTTTTATTTTCCTCATTTTTTCTCCTATTTTTCTTTAAATATTTTTCTATTAGATCAGCAACAAGTTCGTTTTTAGTTATTCCCTGTTCCTGTACTTTACTTTCCGATTCATTCCATTTTCCATTGAAAGCGATATAGATTTTGAAGTATATTTTATTTTGCTGGTTTTTCTTTTTCCGTATTTTAATCCTTTCTTGAGATTATTATACAGTATATTTTGTATTTTACCAACAACTTTTTTACAAAAAAAGATAGCCATTTCTGGCTACCCCAATAACTTACAAAAATAATTTCACAAGTTTTTTCTTGTTTTTCTTTACAGTTTCATCACTTTCTTCAAACACTCCGAATCTGTCGAATCCAACAGTTGTTATTAAAGCGACAAAGTTTGTACTTATCAGAAGTATTAAATCTTCCGTTTTCGATTTTCTTTCTATACTGTCGAAAATCTCTATGTTGCTCTCTTTTTTTAATCTGCTTCTTAATAAATTCAGATTTTGTTGTCTTTGATAGCTTCTCAACTTTAGCGTAATTGCTGAATTTAAAAATATCAGTGCAAACATTACGATTGCAAACTTCCTACTTCTGTGATATATTTTCATCTTTATCATCTCTCTTCTTGACAAATCCGAACTTTTCCAGCAGAAGTTCCAAAAATCCTGTGCTTATACCATATCTTTTCTGATTTACCGTTTCCAGCAAAGCCTCACCGAAAAATCCAAAAACCGGACTTAAAGGATATAAAAAACTAGCTGAGAAGTGACCTATTACCTTATTTAAAGATAACGAAATAGCCATCGTCATCCCAGCCACCGCTATTCTTTTAAAAAATGGCTTAACTGGCTGATTGTCTATCATCTTCTGTGCCACTACTCCAAACAGCACTCCTGAAAAGAACAGTATAAGGAAAAGTCCGTGATTGTCTATTATTACCTTCAAATCCTCTATCATTAATTATGCCTCCAAAAATTATTTCCTGTCAAAGTAATAGATGAACCCCGCCCTTGCCATTACTTCCCTATCTCCTCTAAAGTTCTCCCTATAACTAATATCGGCATACACATTGCTTCTGCTATAATCACGCCTGTAATCAATTATATTAAAGTTCATTCTATTATCAGTGATAGCAGATAACTTTTTGTTCTCCACTAACTTTCCTACAACTTTATCAACTATTTTATTCCCGGCAGTGGAAGTTATTTTTCCATTGTCGGCTTTGCTAAACCCTCCTGCTTGTCCTCATTCAGCTTTCTTTCAATCTCTCTAGCAATAGCATTTTCATCTATCAATCTGTCTATTGTAGGTCTTTGTTTTTCAGGAAACATTTTTAGAACTCTATTTTGAACAGTTAGAACAGCCTGAACTAGTCTTTCCCGATTTGGCTTTATGCCTTTTAGCATATCACCATAAGCTATTCCTTGAGGAATAAACTTAAGTACATATTTAGATATTTTTCTTTTAAGCAAATATTTATGCCCATTAATTATAATTAAAGATAATCCTTTTGCTATTAGTCCAGCTAATGCTACCGCCAATAAATTTGTTAAATTTGCTCCAAATTGATTTAATACATTTGTTAGTATGTTCATTTTACATCACTCCTTCAAAATATTCTTTTATAGATTTTTTTATCGCTTCCACATATTCCCGTTTTTTCTCTTTTCCGAGCTTCAAATCGCTATCGTTATCGATGAAAAACGGTTCAATAATGTTACAAGGGGCATTTGTCCTATAAAGCAAGTAACTTCCCCTTGTTTCCATATCTTTGAATTTAATAGGATTCCGTTTCTTAATTTCATTTGTAACTCTTGGTTTCGCTCCTCTGTTGTGGATTCCAAAAGTCTCAGAAATATTTTTACTTAATATCTCTGCCAATTTTTTAGATTTTTCGCTTGAATACCAGTAAAGTGCCTCTGTTCCTGAAGCAATTCCATTAAATGAATTACAGTGCAGCGATAAAATCAAGTCTGATTTATAACCATTGACTATCCCAATATTTTCAACTTTGTTATATCCCCTGTTATATTTTACGATTTCATACTCATTTTTTAATGCCCCCATAAGCATATCAGCAAGTTCGGTATTGTAAGCAAGCTCAGTCTCTTTTGTATGAGGGTTAATTGCTCCGCAATCGTTTCCGCCATGCCCAATTATTACACAAATTTTTTTCATCTTACACCATCTCCTTCAAGTATTTTTCTTTTCTATCAACACGATTCAACCATCCAGTCAAAAAAACTTTCTGAGTTGAATTATATTCAACTATAGAATGATAAAATTTTCTCTGTATGCTATGGTAATCTCTCAGAAATTCTGCTGATTTTCCTTGTTCTTCCACTTCATTCAAGGCTTTTATAGTCTTGCTTCCAAAAATACCATCCACAACTAGATTATAGCCAAAATATCTGTTTAACGTTACCTGTGCCTTTTTAGTTGCCCATTTTCCTGAGTTAAAACTCCAGTCACATATTGACAATGCGACCTTATCGTTTTTTATTTCATTCAAACGATTTTTCAGGTAATAGTCTTTTTCCAATATTTTCTTTGCAAACTCTTTCGTCAAATCTTTCATAGAACCACGATAACCATTTCTTTTTGCTTCATCTTTAGTAACTCCCCATGTTGTTTCGCCACCCTTATCATTCTTGTCGTTGGTATAGCCACCCTCGACAGCTAACGTGAAGCTGAAAATCTTTTCAAATCTATCCATCTATGCCACTTCCTTTTCAACTTTTTTTATGTCCTTTGTTAATTTTGCTATTTCAGTTTTCAATAAATCCATTTCAGATTTTATTTCTGTTATCATTTCCTCCGTTTCAGTTATGTCAAAACCTAAATTTTCAAATTCTGTTTTTTCTTCTTCTTTTTCTTCTAGCTCTTTCTTGTATTTAACAAATTCTTGCTGTTTTTGATATCTCAACTCCTTTAAATATTTTAGCTTTTCTGCTTTATCTTCCACCCAAGTATTAATGTTCTTATCCCAATTACTATATTTATTTGGTTTTTCAATAGTTTTTATTTCTTCATTTTCCAAATATTGCCCATCTAAAAGAGTTATAAAACCAGCGTTTATTTTTTCAGAAGTTTTCATTTCTCTAATAACTCCGTTATCAATTATTGCATTATTGATTTCAATATAAGAAATATAAGTTTCCCCCTCGACATATTCGCTACAATATTTCAATTTATCCGTTTCAAATTCTTCCTGTGATGGTGCTAAATATATTCCGATTAAATTCCCATTTTTATCATATAAATATACTCTAAATTCTTCCATTGTTTTTTTCTCCCATCTTTTGTTTTAAAATCCAATTTTTTTTCTCATTTCAAGTAATTTCGTCTTTTTTTCTGCTGCAGTAGTTTTTCTTATATAATATTTTTTTGTAACATCTACTCCTGAATGATTTGCAAATTCACTCGCTAAATCAATCCCTCCGACTTCTGCTAGTAGATTAATACTTGTTTTTCGTAAACTATGAGGATACAAATTATCTATCCCAACAAGCTTTCCAATTTTTCTTACTCTGTCTCTTATAGTGCTTTTACTCATTTGTTTAAATATTCCTCTATATTTAGTAATAAATAAATATTCAGCACTGTTTTTTCTGCATTTTAACCACTCCTTTATAAGCTCTATTGTTTCCTCAAATATTACAAATTCAACTATTTTCTGTTCTTTTTCCACAATTCCGCTTATTATCCCGTTTTCCAAGTCAATATTTTCTAACTTTATTGACTGTAATGCACTTATTCTGCATGCTGTGTCAATAATAAGATTGAATATTATCTGATCTTGCAAATCATATTTTTCAGATAACTTCATTTTCACTTGTATTTCCACTATTTCTTTACTGTTTAAATAATAGCTTTTCCTCCTCTTTTCCACATCTGTAACTTTTAATCTATCTAGTTTATCCCGGAACGGATGCACCTCCACTAAATCTCTTTTAACAGCCCATATATAAAAGCTACTTATTGCCGTTATTTTGTTGTTGATAGTCCTTGCATTGTTCCCTTTTACTTCTCTGCAATGTCTTATGTATCGTTCTAAAATCCCAATCATATTTTTTGCATTTTTTCTATTCAAGAGATAATAATTATTTTCATATTGTTGCAAATATTTAATAAATTGCTTCATACTGTTTTTATAAGTCCTGTACGTTGTGTTTTTTACACTTTCATTTCTCACTATGCAACTGTTCAGGTATTCCTTGTAAATTCCCCAATTTTTGTTCATTTGAATTACTCCTATACTTTTTTTTAAGTATAGCTTTTTTGAGTAAATTGGAAAATTTATCCAGTTTTAAAAGTGAAAAAGTAACACTAAACAGTACAAACGGTATCCAAAATCAAGCTTTTAATTTAACGATAGTAGGAAATTTGAGAATTATTGATTTTGGAAATTTATCAATTAAAAATGAATACGAAACAAAATTTATTCTGCCAGATTGGTTTTGCAAAAATATGAAAAACGTCAGTGGCTCCTGTGCTAACGGAACAGGTGGAGCAGGTGGCGAAGTTGCAGAAATTTTTTTAGAAGCCACAACTAAGAGCTTAAAATTTTTTCCTGCCTTACGTCCAGGTTTTAATGGAAATTTACAGATTTCAGGGCAAATTATTGCTTTTGTTGCTGATTAATTAACAATATAACTAACCGAAAAAATAATACTAGCCGAATTAACTGTTGCACCTTTCCATTTTCCAATTCCGCTAGGTTCGATGTAAACTGTTCCGTTAGAAGTATTGTATTGTGAAGCATTAACTGAAAGGAAAGTTTTTGGCTTAAAACCTTCTGGAATTTGAAAAATAACAGTATTATCATTAATATTTTTTAAGGCATTACCACTATCAAAAATGATAGTTACTATATTACCACATTTTTCCACAATATTACATGTAGTTCTGCCTTGTCCTATCGCTTCGGCATGCACATAAAGTTTCGCTTGCTGAACTTTGTATAAATTTTCCACTTTGTTCGAAAGTCCAACATTCGTAATATCCACAAATTTAGTAATATCGAAACTTGTACTTGTGTGACTCTGTATGCACTTGTATATTTTCCCGTCAGTCAAATCATTTATATACCATTTCCCAGCTTCTTTATTTTCAACTTTACTTACATATCCACCTAATGTTTGTCCTATTGCTTGTTTCCAAGTTTCCGCATCTATTGCATTTCCTGCTTCTGTTCCAAATTTTACAATACCCTCTTTTTCTTCCGTGGCGTTTGAAGTCTGATTATCGAAATGTTCCAAAAGTTCATACACTTTCATAAAATTCCTTGAAACTTTTCTTAAATCAGCGACTGTATCTAATTGAAACAGTTCAAATAATTCATTTTGAGTAGTTGCAGGTATAAAGGTATTTTCATTTATATTTTTTATTAAATCTAGTGTTGTTTGTTTCATTTTTTCTCCCTTCATTTAATATACAATTTTTATGTCGTACCAGATTGGTATAACTTCATAAATCAATTCCAGCCAGTAATTTAAATATTCTTTATCTACAGTACTAGAACGAAAATCTACAGTGTACTGAAAATTATTTTTATCATTCATTATTGTTACATTGTCGTTATAGATAAAATATAGTTTCATTGTATCTTTGAAATTCTGTAAAGTGGTTACGCGCCTTAAAATACGTTTGGAAATGATTCTGTTTATTTTAAAAATTGTTGATAAATTTTTACTTGATATTAATTTATAATGTTCTTCAAACTCTTCTAAGACTTCATTTCTTGCCGTTATAAATCTTCTGTTTTTTACTAATGTTCCAATTATAAATTCCAGTGATTTTAATTCAAGATCCGCAAAATGAAATACATCTTGTATAAGATTTGAATTTCTGAATATTCCCGGAAGGGAATTTATCATACTGTTGTAGTAATCATTTTTAGCAAGATTGTATATAACATCAGCATAATCATTGTCGTATGAAAAAATTAACGGGAACTTTTTTTCAGTAATTTTTTGTGTAAAGTTTACATAATCATCCAATCCAATGAAAAATGAAAAATCACTCACTTTATAATTTAATAATTCTGATACTGTCATTTCAGATAATTTATTTGTATGTTTCACAAAATTTGCTACTTTAGGATTGCTTTTGATTAAAGCAAAATCATTATTTCTACCATCATTTACGAAATCTTTTACATAGAAATTTGATAATTCGCTTATATTAAAATTATCTTTTATATATTCAACTGACTTCTGGTGTACATTTTTTACCATTAATTTCTAAATCCTATCACATAAAAGTTTTTTGCTATTTCATACTGCATTAAAGCGTAAATTATTACCTCATCTCTTGCGTCAAAAGTAGCAAAATTTATTAAATTTCCACCAGTCAATGAATCATATATTCCAATTCCTATAATACGCCCCCAATCTTCCCTTGCTTCAGGAAATTTCACAGAAGCCACGTTGCTTGTTTCGTTTGATGAAGTTGAAGCAAAGTTTATAGTTCTTCTGGCATACGAAGCTGAAACAAGCTCTGTAGCATTTTCTTTTCCATTTTCTCCCGTTGTAACTGCTGTCAAAAGCCCAGCATAATATGTTTTGCCTTCAAACAGTGTATTCAATATTTTAGCTTTTGCCCCTAATGTGAATCCGCTCATTTTTTCCTCCTAAAATTAATCTAAAGTTTTCAGCGTTATATTTAAAACACTTATTAAATCTTCATCTTCCAATATAATATCCTCTTTAGTGTTATTAATATCTATATTTGAAATTTTCTTAAATGCTTTTATTTCTAACAACTTATCAATTACTTCCGCATAATAAATTCTATTCTCTTCAAATAATTTATCTAAAAACACTTGATTTAAAGTACTTTTTGTAAGTTCAATTGCACTTTGCTCATTGTATTCCTTGTTTAATATAGCTTCAAATGTAAGACTTATACTTTTCTCTTTGATAGTTTTTACCGTAAATTTGGCATCCGTTATAATTTCATTATCCAAATACGCTTTTATCGCATTCAGCTCTTCATCTTTTAGTTTTATATCTGATTTGCCGATTCCAATAATCTTAGCTGTCCCCTTGCCATTCCATCTCGGAATTATTCTTAATTTTTTGATATTTTCAAAATTGGCTAATATCATTTCTCTTATCATATTTGCATTATAATTCACACTTGGACTAGATAATATCTTTCTCCTGCGTTCTCGCAACTCCTCATCAGTTTCTTGATTTGATCCGTTTGAAATATTATTAAGATTTTCAACCTTTTCAAGTCCTGCATAATTTCCCAAAAATTTATTTATTTCTCCTATTCCGCAATTTCCTACTTCTCCGGCTATATTTGCAACTACATTAACATCACTATAGCCAATTGTTCCTGTTGATTTATATGCCACTATTTTGGTTTCTATGATAGTGTATGTACAGTTATTGCTCCCAACCACCATTCCGTTTTCAATTGATGTCCCGCTTATTCCGTGAACTCTAACAGTTCCAGTTGCAGCAGTTGCTTTTTTTCTAAAAATATAATCTTCGCTACAAATACTATCAAGATATATACCTTCAGCAGTTGAAATGCCATAACTTTTTGACATTTCCTCATATAGCTTCTGTTGTACAATCAGTTCCGTTGAAAACGCCCTTACAATATCCGCTGAAAAACTTCCAACAACATCACTATACTTGCTCATAAAACTTCCGTTAAAAATATTATTGACAAGTTCGTTTATATCTTCCTCGTAAACATCTATATCTTCCCTTGTAACCATAAATACCCCCTTTCGCTATAAAAGATTGTCAAATTCAAAAGTTTCACTGATATTTAGAGTTTCTTCTTCATCTTTTAAAATTACATCAAACTCAAATGTCAGTCTATCCTCTTTAAAATCTGAATAATAATTATTAATAGATTTTATATACTCGTGTTCTTTAAGTGCAGTTAGTATTTCACGTTTTATTTCACTTTGTGCATAATCCTGATAAAGCGGATTTATTCCACGATACTTATTTATTCCAATACCAAAAGGAAAAACATCCTTGTAGTAAACTCTCCAAGCATTTTTAGTAACAATTAAGCACTTTATAATCCACTGCTTTACAATTTCTTTCTTTGTTATTAAAAGAACAGGAGTACCTTTTTCATAAACAAAATCGCCTTTTTTAAAATCCCATTTCAAATCAAAATAAATGTTAGAATTATCATACTCAATATTTTTATTTCTAGAATATGTATCAAGTGCTGTAATTGCTGAATTAGGTAACATTTCTACTCACCTGCCTTATAATAATAAGCTTTGTCTACCAAATAAAACTTTTTCTGATTCTTAAATTCGTTTAATATGACTTCATCGCCAACCTTTAATTCGTCAGTCCATTTATTCGTTCCGCTGGCTTTATATGTCCCTTTCGCCTTTATTTTGTTATGAATATTTCCGCCAGAATCTTGATTTTCACTATCAGTTACATCTATTTCAATATCTCCCTTAACTTCAAATTCTCTAGTATATCCAGCCACTTTCTCCCAAGCTACAACAATTCTGTCTGCTTTTAATATTATTCTTTCATCAATTTGAACTTCCAAGTTTGGAGGTGCTTTTACAATTTTTCCTAAGAAAGGACCATTCCAGTCAGGATTGTCAAAGTTCTTCCTTAAAATTTTAGCTAAATTATCGAATGCCTTGCTAGGCTCAGAATATTTTGCCTCATCAGGTTGCAATACTTTGTCTTTCATGCTTATTCCTCACTTTCTAACTCTTTTACCAGCTCCAAAGTTAAACTCATAAAATAAATATTTATCCCATAAAAGCTGTACTTTTGGCTAAAATTATGATTAACGCTTTTAACTTCAAATATTCCAGCAATTCCTGTACTGTTTTTAGGAATACTTACTAAATCCCCAGCATGTAAAATAGGTATTCCTGGAACGGTTAAAGTAAAAGTCTTCTCAAGTTTATTTTTCTCCTTTAAGACATTTGACGCTTTTATCGGTTTTTTCTCTTTTTTCTTTTTTTTAGATGTTTTAGAATTTTCAGTCTTTTTGCCTTTGTTATTTTTTGGATCTTTGTCATCTTTTTTACTTTTTCTGTTACGTTTTGAATTTCTAGTTTTTCCAGCCATTATTTTTTGCCTTTCTTAGCTGTATTTTTGTTGCGTTTTGAATTTTTTGTTTTTTTACCTTTATTATTTTTATCTTCTTTCTTACCTTTTCCATCTTTTTTATTATTCTTATCCTTGCTTCTACCTTTTTTAGCTGATTTATCTTGATTATTTTTCTCCTGTTTGACAACATACTGCAATAATCCATATTTTTTAATATTTTCGTTATCTTTCGCTGTATCAACCTTATTCATTTTTTCATCATCACCATCAACTACAATTATGCTATTTTTCATATTTTCAAAACTTGATGTATAGCTTGCGTCTTTAATAAAGTTAAAAATATTTACATATCCATTTCCAACATATACTTGATATTCTTTGGGCTGTGTTTCTCCATCCAAGTATTTATCACTATTTCTTTTGACAAAATGAAAAGCATTGTCCTTAAAATAAAAATGCCAGTTTTCACCTTTATCCTCTTTTATTGTTTCTATAATTTTTTTTATTATATCTGCAATAGTTTCCTTATAATAATACTCATCTATTTTCACATCACAGTTTTCTATAGTTCCAACAGGCATATCAAACTCTTTGAGCATTTTTGTTACACATTCTCCTGCTGGAAGTTTATCAAATTGAAATATTTCAGAAATACGTGATATATAAAAACTTGGATCGTATGCTGTAAATTTAGGACCTTTATTATTAACACTAATTTTAGGGATAATACCTTGAAATATTAATGTATCAGCGTTATCATAGAGTTCTACAAAATAAGCCCCCTTATCCAAGTCAATCGTATGATATTGCATATTTTCTCTGTAATTGTAAGCCAGTTCAAATTCCATTTGAGCCGTTATATTTTCAATACTGCTTGAAAGTTGTATATTATCTTTTACAATACTTGTTAAATCATATCTTTTCTCATCAGGATCTGTTACGATTATTTTCATACTCTATCCACTCACCTTATAAAACAATTTTTCTTCTGGATTATCGGCTTCTGTAATATCACTAAACTCTGGATATTCCTCAAATTCAATTTCAAAGTTCAATGTTCCTGTAACGTCAAAATTGGCTTCAAATTTATTTACAGTTGCCAAAAAATTTAAGTCCACAGGATTTAAGATTGATGTTAATGTTCCTTTACCCAATTTTCCAACTAAAATTAATCGTATAGGCTTATCTGACATCTCTAGTGATTTAAACAGTGAAAAAGTAGTAAAGGGATCTAACAAATGGTGTGTTGCAAAATTATATTTCTGTTCTGGAATAATAGAAGAAAAAGCCAAAGACTGCAATTTATTCCTATTTTTCAGCTTTAAAATGCCATTTACTGTATCAATGCTTTCCCAGCCACCAATACTTTTAAATTTTAATTCACTCGGCGGAACAGGGAATAAATAAAACTCTTTTAGTTCTGTCATTTTATCATTTATTTGAGAAAAAATAGGATTTTGTCCGCTTACGCTGTTCATCTTATCTGATAGCATCTTTTTGGCTTTTTCGATAAAATTGTTATCTCCTAATTTTTGATTTAAAAAATCAACTGTATTAAAGGAATTGCTTCCTAAAAAATTCAAATCCTTATAATTTACACTCTCATCAAATTTTATATACACTTTATAATTTAGTAATCCCATAACCTATCCTTTCTGCAAACTTGCCGCAATTTTATTCGCTATTGCATCTCCACTTGGAGCAGCAGGTACATTCACATTAATTTTTATAGCATGGATTGCTCCCACAACTTCTCCTAATTTTCCAACAATAGCACTTTTAGTTGCCGCCATTTCTGCTTTCAGCGCACTCATTTCTGCTTTCAATTCACCAAGCAAACTGTTTCTAGTAGCATCTTGTGGATTACCTTTAATGTCACTGCTAACTTGTTGAACTGCTTGTTGAACATTGCTAAACGCTGATGGATCAATTTTCATTTGGGTATTTGACAGACTAGCTGGATCAATAGGAACTTTTGCCGTTGGATCTAATTTTATAGTTTGGGGCTGTGCAGGTGTTGCTACTTGAGGTACTTGTTGCATACTCATACCTGCAAGTTGTCCGTTTGCCCCCATTTGAGCCATTTGGGTGTTAATTTGAGCATTTATGTCAACTTGTTTTTCAGTTGGTTTCGCAGCTTCATTGTTCAATTCTTCCATTCCTTTTTTTACTTCATTTATTGCTTCAGTAGCTTGTTTTGCGTCATCTTTTCCAAATAATTTTTTAAAGAATCCGCCAACTTTCGAAATAATTTTTCCAAAAAATAAAAATGTATCTATAATTCCCTTTACCGCACCACCAAGCACTCCTCCGATTATTTGTGCTAAACCTGTTAAAAGCGGCATTATAAATTGCAGTGCACCACCTACAACACTTGCTATTGTACTAAAAGCCCCTGAAATTGTACTTGCAAAATTCTGACCCTGTGAGCCAGCAAGTCCAGCGGCACTCATAAAACTACCTAACAAGTTAATGATAATCCCAAAAACAGCATTAAATATCGCTCCTGTAATTGATATTGAAGCACCAATAAAAGAAAATACAGCTGTCAATACGTTGCCAATTCCTTGAAACATTGCACTAAACTGACTTCCGTTTGACTGTATAGTCTGAAAAAATCCACTGATACTACTAGCCCAGCCACTTATAAGAGGCAAAAAAGATTGCCCTATGCTTGCAAAAGCTGAGCCTATTGCTGGAAAAGCTCCTTCAATCCCTTGAACCATTTGAGAAGCCATTGGAGTTATTGCTTGCCCTGCTTCTATCATACCTCTAGCCATTGAAGCCTTCATTCTTTCCATCGATGGACCTATGCCTTGATTCATCTGTTTAAATGCCTGTTCAGTAGCACCATCGGAATTTTGCATTTCTTTCATATTTTCTGCAAAAGCTCCTGCGTTTTTCCCAGTAACAGACAATGCAAAAGACCCAGCTTCTACGCTTCCAAAAAATTCGTTAATATTTTTACCACTTTTTTGTGCATGCTGATCTAACGCTTGCATTGCAGTCTGTAAATTTCCACCTTGTGCTATAAAATCTTTAAATGATTTTCCTGTTGCTTTTTTGAATTCCTGTGAAGCCTTAGATGAACTTTTAGAAAATTCACTGAATGCCGCTTTCATCTGTGTCATTGTTTCACTTGTTGGCGTCCCTTTTGCTGTCATAGTTGCCACTACTGCTGTCAAATCACTAAATTGAACACCTAAGCTACTGGCAATTGGTGATACTTGAGCTATACTTCCAGCCATTTCACCAAAAGTAGTTTTACCCTTTCGCACAGCTGTAAACATTAAATCACTTGCTTTTTTGGCACTTATATTTTTAGCACCAAAGGCATTTACAACCGAGCTTATTCCATCTACAGCGATTGCCGTATCATTCAATCCAGATGCTATTGTTGCTTGTTGTGCAACATTCAAAAAACCTCTTACGTCATTAGTGGAGACTCCAGCAGAAAGAGCCTGATACATTGACTCTGATATATTTTCAGCTGCTTTCCCATACTTTTCGGATAAATCCAGTACATCTTTACCTAATTTGTCTTTAGTTTGTTGCGAAGCATTAGGCAACATTGTATAAACCATATTCATCCCTTTTTGGAATTCCCCTGAAGCCTTTAATGCTTTTACACCAAATCCTGCTGTAGCGGCAGTAAGTGCTCCTATAGCAAGAATCGCTGCCCCAACAGGACCAGTTGCAAGTCCTGCTAATCCTTTTAATGCTGTACTCATTGCACCTATTCCGCCGCCACTGGCACCCGCTTCAGCTGAAGCCTTTGCAATTTCTTTCATTTTCCCTGTGAATTTGCCTATATTACCGCCTATACTTTCAGTTAAAAAAGAAAAAGCCTTTTTACCAGCCTCTCCCACTTTTTTCAACGGACTAATCAATCCACTAAATTTACTCCCGATTTTACTTATAGTATCTGGTATTTTATTACCTAAAGATTTTGATAGTGTTTCTCCCACATCTCTTCCAAGCGTGTTCAATTTCTCAAAGGCTTCTGCTGTTTTATCACTACTCTTACCTAAATCCTCAGCACCATCTGCCGCCTTTTTAGAACTTTCAGATAATTTATCAGCACTTTCAGAAGCCTTGGTGTTACTGTCGCCTAATTTTTCTACATCATCCCCAGCTTCATTTGCAGCGTTCGCAACTTCACTTAAGCTATTTTCTAGTTCATCATTTCCGCTAGTTGCTTCCTTAACAGCATTCGCTACACTTTCCAAGCTATTTTGCAAAGTTTCGTTACCACTTGTATCTTGTTGTGCTCCCTGTGCTAGTTTTCCAAAACTTTCGGATAACGAATTAAAATGAGATATAGCACTTTCTATTCCATCTACATTTACCTGTATTGCTATAACATTATCCGCCATATCCCATCACTCCCAACCTTGCATATTTGTTAAATTCCTCACGTTTCTGTTCCTGCGCAATTTCATAAGCGACTACATAATAATGCCACATATTTTCATTCTCTATATCTGAAAAATCCTTTGGTGTCCAGCCTTTTTGCATATAATAAATTATCGCATTAAGTTCAACATCCATCTTATTTTCATCTATTTTTTTTTTAGCTCAACAATATTAGGATTTTTATTATCATTAAACATTGCAGTTTGCTTGTTCACAACTAACGTGAATATTTCTAAAATTTCTTCATTATCAAAGAAATCTTTAAATACAGCTATTCGACTTTGAGCATTTAATTCCGCCATTAGTTCTCCTGCAAACTCTGTAAAGTTTGGCTCAATAAAAGTATCAAAAAGATATTCGCATATAGCAGAGTTTGACTTAGTGACTTTTTCAATAAATATCTGTTGCATTTCTTTTTTACTGGCATTAAAATCAATGCCTATTTTAGAGCAAAAACTTACAAATCCCTGAAAATCAGGAACTTTTAACTTAAATTTAGTATCTTTATAACTTTTTAAAGTAAATTCTATTATTGATTTTTTTTCTCTGTATTTACTTGCTTCTTCACGTTTTTTCAACAATTCTTTTAAATCCATAACTTACTCCTTTCTTTCTAAATTAACTCAACAGCTTTAAGATTTATTGGAAGATATCCAATTTTTAGCTCTTCATTCATTTCTTCTCCACGCTTAGCTTCCAAAGAAAATCCGTCCTTATTCCAGCAATCAGTAATTCTTATAGCTTCCGCTCCTGCTACATCAGGATCATCTATTTGGAAATACAATTCAAAATATACCTCATTTCCTTTAGCTAATTTCGTAAACTTTTTAAACCAGTTTGAATTCAACTTGTATCTTTTAATAGTGCCTTCTCCACTAGCTCCAACAATTTTTTCTCCTTTTTGTCCTCCAGGAAGCCATACTTCTTTCCTTTCTATTTTTGTTTCTATTTTCACCTCAGATACTTCTGCAAATACCTGTCCATCAATCATAAGAGTACCATGTGAGCCAGAAATTACCTGATTTGCCTTAAATATATCCATTCTTTATCATTCCTTTCCTAACTTTGAATTATCGCTTTTCCATAAAAATCTTCCATACAATCAAGCGGCATTAATTCATCACATCTTGCATAAACAACATCAACCGTATTAATTCTACGCAATCTTGCTTCACTCATTTTATCCACTTCATCTCTTGATATACCTTTTTCTGTCATTAAATAAAGTTTGTGCTGTTCTATATCAATATCAAAAGTATTTGAATAATCTGGATCAAGTATTCCCTGGTTCATAAGGCTTTGAGTATAAGCATTAACCGCATTCAAAAAAGCCATTTTATTTAAATAACCATTTAATCTCGCACCTTTATAGTCATTCCAAGATTTTTTCAAGTCTTCAGTAATTATAAATAAACTTCTTACAACTTTAACTTTACTAAATCTACGCTGTTTTTTTGTGTCAGGTGTTATAAATGAAGTAACTCCACGATTAATTACATAGTAGCTAATACCGCTGTCGTCACGTTGAACGCTAACCGCAATTTTACCTTTTTTTGTAATTTTACCTGGTTCTGCTGGAATATCACATTTATCCAAGAATCCCATTTTCATATTTGTAATACTTCTTGAAATAGGACATCCTGCCTCTAGACTTGCTATAGCCAACGCAAATTCCTTATCACTGTATTCATGCCCATTTACAACTGCTCCTGTTATTCCATTATTTATAATAGCGTGATGATCTGGCACTTTATCGCTTGCTACAAACGTAAAAAAATGTGCCTGATTAAAGTCTAAAGCCAATTTACCAAGTTCTGTATTATGCCGACTTTTTGCATAGCTAATTAAATCATCTGTCTCACTTTCGGTAGCTTTTGGTATAACAATGCTGTCAACATCATTTTCTAAATCACTTAATATGTCAGTTATTTTTACGCTATCTCTAGCGTCTTCTTTCACTCTACGAACTATAACCTTATATGGACTTCCTACAAATGCCAAATCTTTCAAAAGATTGTAATTGTCATTATCCCAGTCTGTCTGCAATACGTCTCCTCTGCTGGCATAGACGTGTTTTTCTGTGTCTTTCGTGCTATCGAACAGTACCACACCAACAACGCCCTGTTCACTTCTTGCTATTGCTGTTCCTGCTCTTTCTTCAATTTCCAAAACAAATTTTGGACTTCCATTCATTTCCAATCCTCTCCTTTGTCAAAAAGACTGAAATTATCCAGTCTTATGTTATTATTTCCCGTTATTCAGATATATATGCTCAATAGGTTTGTATTTCTCTTTATTGTCAATTACATACTTTATTGGAAAAGATGTATCAAATACCCCCGTTATTAGGCATACCCTTAATGTTTCTTTTTTCTCTTTCGCTCTCAGTTCTCCAAACTGCATTTCCATTTTAGGTGCAAAAAATATTTTTTTATTCTCATCTAAATCCTGTATTTTTCTTTGAATATCCAATGCCTGTAAAATAAAACTTCCTAAATTATCTTGTATTTTAGGCTTTATGATATAAAAATTCAGTGTAACATTATAATGTTTTGAATTGCTAATTGTGATATTGGATATTTCACATATAACAGA
Organism: Leptotrichia wadei; assembly: GCF_007990445.1. NCBI lineage: Bacteria > Fusobacteriati > Fusobacteriota > Fusobacteriia > Fusobacteriales > Leptotrichiaceae > Leptotrichia > Leptotrichia wadei. Next base: position 316,669 of record NZ_AP019841.1, on the reverse strand, counting down.
ATTTATTAAAAAATCTTCAGCTTCTAAATCGTCTGTTATATAAAATTGATAATCAGGATAATCTTTTTTTAGTTCTTTCTCAAATTTTTGAAATACTGTATCAAACATCTTATCAACTCCTAAAACTTATAAATTCTACCGTATCTATTATCATTCAAAAGACTTGAGCCACCGTTTTCAGAACTTCCTTTTAAACTTTCCAGCAATTTATAAAGCGTATCTCTTTTATCTTCTGAAATTTTCTCTTTTTCCAGACTTTCGTATATTTTCCAAGCTACATAAAGCTCCTGCAATATTCTTTTTGTGTCAGAATCTAAAAAACTATACTTTTCTCCGCCTATAAATACCATTACAAAAGTTTTACAATCTGGTATAAGCTGGTTATCAATATAATCAATAAATTCTTGTGCCGTTCTTTTGGAATATCTGCAAATTTCAATTGCTATCACTTTTGGAATATATGGCACTTTTTCAAATAGTTTTTCATCCAGCTTTGTATCAGAAGTAACTCCATTTTCAGAAGCTACTCCCACTTTTTCCAACATTTCTACCACCTACTATTTTGAATTAGGCACAATAGCAATACTATCTGTATTAGAAATTTCGTATCTTACAATAAAATCTTTAATAGCAACTACTGGTGCAAATGCTGATTTACAAAACATTTTAGCTCTTGCAGTCTCTTTATTAGCAGCTGTTTCATCTAGTATTTCCTGCCCAACAAATACAAAAGGCTTTCCTGTTGCATCTACTGCTTCAAGTGCTGCATATACAGGAACTAAGGCATTATCATTTGACAAATAAATCATATTGTCAGTTGCTATATCTTCACCATTAAAGTCTTGAGCTGTTCTCAATTTAGAAATTCTTTGTCCTAATAAATCTAAATAAACTTGTTTTTCGTCAGCAGACAGCCCGATTGAATTTGAATAAGCTTTTGCAATCTCAATAAATTCATTATTTTTAATTAATTTATCAAATAAAGTTCTCCCCAACTCAATTCTGTCTGGCATTACTCCATTTTTTCTTTCGTAATCATCAATTATATCAAAGAAAAAAGTAACCCAGTTATCAATTTTTTTAGCATCTTTTGCAATCGCTCTATCAAATTTAAAATCAATTTCAGTTTGTGAGTTTGCTTGAATATACTTTCCTTGTAAGAAGGCGTTTGCAGCCATTTTTTCCTTAGTTTTTAAAATTGCATTTTTTAATTTTAAAAGTAATCTATCCTCTTGATATTTTTGAGGATCAATCATTTGTCCGTTAATAAATGTTGCAGTTCCATTATTCATAATAGGTTTTAATTCATAAGAAGCAGCTACAATATCAGGCGTAATTGCCATACTTTCCATTCCGTTTACCTTTATGAAAGGAATTTCACTGCCTCTTTCAATAATACTTGCTTCTACTAAATAATCATTTAAATCTTTCAAAAGAATAGTTTCATTATCACTCATATATTCTGGGTTCGCATTTCCAAATCTATCCAAGTAGTGCGTTTGCACTTTCGGCTGCACTACGGCAAATAATGCCATTAATTTTAATTGAATATCACTTAACATCTTTTATCATCTCCTATTTATTATTTTTTTATGTTATCAAATCTAACGTTAATACCATATTTATCCAAATTATCTAGTGCTGCATAATCAGTTTCAGTTACTCCAATCACAAGAGTTCCGTCAATATCACTAGCCCTTACAACTTGTATCTTTAAATCCTCACTTGTTGCATCTACATCTTCATCTACACCAACATAGAAAGTTTTTGGCAGTTTACCTCCAGGCGTACCGGATTGATACTTCTTATATTTTCCAGTAGCTGTATCATAAATTAATGCTTGCCCATACTTTATAACTTCGCCTTGTGCCAATGTTACCATTTTTCTTGGCATAAATTCATTCAACACAACGTCTTTCTTTTCATCTTTACCTAAAAATTTAACTCTATTTCTCATTATTATTACTCCTTTACTTTAAATTATTTTAAGCCATTTCTAGCTTTATATCCTGCTATTTCATCAGCTATCATTTGCTGCTGTCTTGAGATATTATCATCACCGCTGCTAAATTCTAATGGTTTATGTCCGCCATAACTTGGTAAATTTTCAAATAACTTAAATAAAATATCACTTGATTTTACTGTTTGGCTATTACCATTTTCAGAAAATTCAATAACTCCGTTATTACTAGCCAAAGACTGTTTAACAAACTCCTCAATTCCTAACTTTTTCAAAGCAGGTGTTATTTTGTTAGAATTTTTTGACATAAATTCTTTTATTTCCTGTTCTCTTGCAAATTCTTTTTTAACTTCCTCTCTAATTTCATCTTCTGTTTTTTCAGACTCTTTATCTTTAGGAATTTCAATTTTTTGTAATTCCTCTTTTGATAATGTTTTTAGCACTTCATTGACTGCCTTTATCTTATCTTCGCCGCTTGATTCCAATAATTTTTTCAATATTTCATCAAAATTCATTTCACCATTTCCTCCATCATTATTTTTATCATTACTAAATTCAATTATACTTTTCTGATTTATCCAATCCATTTCAAAGCCTTGTGAAAACTCACCGTTTGCAAAACTTCCGCTATTACTTACAGCAGGTTCTACTCCTACAGGCAACGCTCCTACACGTGTTATTTCTCCATTTTCTATTTCCACAGATAACCTATCTACTTTTCGGTTTCTAAACTCTCCTCTATTAAATATCTCGACATCATTGGCGATTATTTCATCATCTTTTACAGAAATATTTTTAAACTTCCCAATAACAGGTATTTCATTCCTGAGCATTCCTAATTTTGTAAATTCGCTTGTATGAAACGGAATCACATCCAATTCCTTTTTATTATTTATAAGATTAGATAATTGCTCATTACTCCATTTCCCTTTTGTTCCATAATCCCCAGCTTTAAATAATACAAATGGCATTTTATTCCTCCTCTCTTTTAAAATTTCTATATAATAAAAAGTTCGGCTATTAACCGAACTTTAAATTTATATACATAATTACAAAAATAATTTCTTATTAACGAAATAATCATTAAGAATTTTTACTAAGTCCTCTCTATTTTTATCACTTACACCACTAAACTGACGCTTAGGAATAGTAACAGACTTAGCAAAATAATCTGTTCCGCCAACTTTAAAATGCAAAACTTTAGCACTTTTAGGTGTTATCACTCCACCATTATCCTGTATTTTTGCATACTTGGCATTAGTAAATACTGAAACCGTATTCCCTTTTATTTCAGCCACTCCCAATGAACCTTTAAGCATTCCAGTATCACTAAGTGGCTTACCTTTTCTCAATTTCAAAGGAGCCCAAGCATTGCCTTGATAATCTGTTCCAGTATCAAATCTTTTCCGCATTTCGTTTTCCATATAGAACGCCACTTCATCAAGCATTTCTTCTTTATTAATACTCCTCAATTTTCCCTTAAAACTTGTACTTACACTATCAAGATTGGTTGTTATGCTAATTCTCATAATAATTCCTTTCATAAAAAAATCACAGAAATTTTATCTCCTGTGATTAATTTTTATCATTATTCGTATGTGCACTCTTTCTCTTCTTCCTCTGTTAAAAATCCCTCACCACTAAACTCAAATACTTCAGCAATTATTGCTTCCGCTTTCTCTTTTGGTGTCATTTTATCAAATCTCGCATTTCTTTCTTCCTGAGTTTCTTCTGGCTCAAAACCTCGCTCTTCAGCTCTCTTTAAAGCCTCTTCCAAATCCTTTATAAATTTTTCTTTTGCCATTCTTTCCACGACCTTTCTATAAATCTACCTACTTTTCTTGAAATTTCTCGTGGTTTTGGATTATTTTTATATTCACTCCATGCTTCAGCTATAAACTCCTCAACTTTTACAGTCGCATATTTGGAAAGATTTTTTGATATTACTGTTTTATTGGTTTCAAAATATTCTTTTACATCTTTGGATTTAGAAATACCCAGTAATTTATCAATTTGATGCCCAAACTCATGATCAAAAATAGATTTCATCGTATCACAGCCAACAGGTTTCCATCCGTTAGTTACTTGTCTTTTTCTTTCAGCAATAACATTATCATAATTATTATAATAGTTTGAGTTCAATGATATTCCAGCATACTTGTTTACTATTTTTATAATTTCGTTCTCATCTGGATTGTTTCCTAATCTAGTAACATGAAAAGATTCCGCTGTTCGATTACTTTTTATATTCAATTTGCCTAAAACATAATCAAGCAATTCTTTAGTTCCTTTTGCCAATTTATTATTCTTAGCATAATTTTTTAATTCTGCTTTCAATAATTCATTTCTCTTTTGCATACTTCCAACGAATTTAATTTGCTCTGCAACTTCTGGATATTTATTTTTCATAGCTGCAAGCCCACGATTCCACTCATTAGCACAACGTACATCAATACCTGTATAATCAGCTTTAACTCCTAATACTTTTTCAGCATAATTATTTGCTTCTTTTACTGTTTTTATTGTATCAATTATACTACTGTTGCCATCTTTTTTCAATGGTTTAGTAAGTACAAAATCAGGAATATCATATTTATCGGCAAATGTATCTACTTTTTGTTTATAATTCTTTTCAAGCGTTGCTATGTACTCATCATTTCCAATATTACCAGCAAAACTTCCTACATCTTGGTCAATATCTCCGTTACCTACAACTTCATCAGGATTTACCTCATCCGCTGTCAAAGATACTGTGTAGCACCTACAGTTAAATCCGTTTGGTGGAAAATATTTATCAGCTTCAGGTGTTCCTATCTTAAATATTTTTCCATTCAGCTCCCTTGTATGTTCCTGTTCTCTGCCGTCCAATGTTCCACAATATTGATAATATGGATAACGTTCCTTGTATTTATCCATTTTCATATATATTCCCACATTGTAAGCGTGATTCATGTTAGTTCTGAATACTGTTTTCAAATATCCCTCATTTAATGTTAACCCACTCTGAGATAAAATGTTATCCACGTCTTTTTTCCACTCTTTAAACGTTCCACCATTTTCAAGAGTATTTGACATTTGTTTAAAAATCTTTTCAGTAACATTTACATCTGTGACTTTTTTAATCCAAAAGTATTTTTGTCGTGCATACTCCATTTCGTTCTCGATATCATTATACAAAGCAGGATGTTTTTTCAAGAAATTATCAAGTGCTGCATTTCTTGTTGTAGTTCTAGTATTTGAAAATTCCACAATTTTATTATCAATCATAACAGCGTTATCAAATCCTTGCAGCATTGATATTAACAACATATCTTCTAGTGTATTATCATAATCAAACTCCAAATCATATAAATCAGAAATATCATTTGCCTTTTCTATCTTTTCACGAATAGCTTTTAATACATTTTTTTGCCATTTCTTAAAATTGTTATCAATAAATTTATCAAATCGTGCTTGATTCTTTTCTATCAGTTCACGCTTTTTATTTATTTTATTGATATTTAGTTTTTTTTTAGGCTTGGAAAATTCTAAATTGCCACTTTCTTTTTCAACTTCTATTAAATCAGCTTCCTTGACACCTAATATCTCAGCTATTTTGGTTTTTGTAAAGGCATAACCACTTTCAGATATTTTCACTATATAATTTACTTTTTCTGATATAGTTTTCGTTCTTTTATCTTCCAGTTCAAGAGTTTCTGTTTCATTTATTTCCTCCACAAATTTAAAGTAAAAGTTCCCTGAATCATATCCATAAAGCCGTGCATCTATCTCTATTAACTTTTGAATCCAGTCCCTAATTTTTTTAACTTTGGATTCTATCTTATAATTCTGTTGCTCCTTATGAACTTCACCCAATGCTCTGTTTCCACTATTTCCATCCACTCCAACAACAAGCGTACTTCCAAGTAAATATCTTTGCACCGATTTCGCTTTTTCGTTTAACAGTTCCTGGTAAATTTCAGGCTTCAAATCGTCCAGTTTTATGAATTTTATAAAATCGTCCAATGATTTTTCTCCAGCACTTGGAACAGCCAGCACATCCTTACCTTTTGCAGCCTTTAAATCCTTAGCCTGTGCTTCCACATCTTTTTGTCTTGCCTTAACAACTTCTGGTGGATCTGTTTCCGCGGATGGCTCATAAGCAAATACTGTAATTATATCTCCATATTTTTCAATAATTGCATTTAATTTCGATTCCAGCCTTTCTTTAGCTGTAAATACAGGAACAAGTGGCAACAAATCCGTGCTCCCTTGCAAATTATCTAACCGCTCTTCATTAACGCAAACTAAAAAACGGCTAGGTTCACTCGCAATTGCAATTTCGCTATCACGAGTTTTAACAACCCAACCACTATCTTTATCATACTTTATGTATTTGTTTGGCAACAATATTAAATCTTTAATTATCGTATTACCTGAACTATCCTTATCGTATATTATTTCAAATATTGACTTCTTATATATTTCGGCTCTCAAAATATTTTCCAATAACTTTGATATATTAAGATTATTCAAACGTCGTTGAATGTTCTCAGCAACTTCCACATATTCTGGTACATCTGTTTCAATTTTCCATTCTTTAGATGTAACTGTCTGTGTCATAAGCTGTAATGCCTGAGCAATATCCATATCCTTTAACATCTGTTCCAATAATTTATCATCAATGTTCTGTTCTCCACTTGATATTGAACCTAATGATATTATTTCTTTTACTAATGCACTTACTACATTTTCCCTGATACTCACGTTTCCTCCTTTCTACACGCTTATAAATTTTCTAATATACCTTTTTGAATTTTGTATTAAATCATTTATAACAATTCCAGCATAACTGCATACATCAACAGCGTCATCGTGTACAGCATTCGGAAATTTTAACAACTGTTCTTCAAGTTCTAATAATTTTTCCAACTTTTTGTTAAAAAATACTTTGCCATTTTCAAACATAACTGAAATGTTTAATGCTCTAGTCATTTTGTCTGTATCTGCCTTTAATTCTTTTAATGGCATACCTTCACGTTTTGCCTGTTGCATTATTCCTATACCGCTGCTCTTACTCTCTATTGATTGGAATCGTAAATTATATTTATGCCTATACTGCTTAATTACATTCCATTGGTCTGGTACTTCTAATCTTTCAAGCATTAAATCAACTAAATATAAATTCCATTCCCTATCACAAATAAAGGTTGCTATTGCCGTAAAATCATTGTTTTTATGTGTACTCATTGCTGTATCTATCGTTTGAAAATAAAAACAGTCTTTGATATTAACATTTTTATTATCAGCTATAATAAAATCATTTTTTACATCAAAATATTTGAAATATTGACGCTTAAATAATCCACCATCCTCAACTTGTGGCTTTTGCTGATACAATGCTGAAAATTCACGACTTCCTATTGCCTTTTTTATATTTTCCAGTTCATCAATTCCATATCGTTCTTCCCACAATGGCTCACCTACTTTTCTTCCGAGAATATCATTTTCTTCTGCTATGGCTGGCAACACAATACTTTCAAAAGTTTCCCCAGTACCATTTTCCATTTCCTTGACTATTCTGCCAACCAAATCATCTTCATGCCATCTAGTCTGAATTATTATTATTCCACCTCCAGGTGCTAACCTTGTACGAATAGTTGATTGATACCAAGCCCAAACTTTATCACGCTGTAATCTGCTATTTGCGTCTTCCCTGTTTTTAAACGGATCATCTATTATTGCAATATGTGCTCCTTTACCTGTTGCACTTCCACCCACTCCTGTACTTACAACTGCTCCTCTATGTTCCAAAATTCCCCAGTTATCCCCAGCACTTTTATCTCTATCTATAATAGAGTTAAAAATCCCTGTCCCGCTTTTACTGTGTTCTCTATAAGTATCTCTAGCTATTTTCCCAAAGTCCCTTGCTAAATCCATTGAGTAACTTGCGATTATAATTTCAAAATCAGGATTATTTCCAATTACCCAAGCTGGATATTTCTTTGTCATAGTTTCAGATTTTGAATGTCGTGGCGGCATACTAACAAATAATCGTGGACTTTTGCCATCCTTGACATCTTCTACAAATTGCTGTGCTTTATCCGTCAAAAATTGTATGTGCCTTGCATTCTTATATCTTCCGTTTCCGTCGAAAATAAGAAAATCCAATAAATTTCTACGAGATAATTCCTTAACAGCTTCCAGCCTTATCATTTCCATTTTATCCATTCTTACCACCAGCTAATGTTCTTAACTCCTCAGTAGTAAGCCCTGAAAGCGGATTGGTATTCACTTGCCCAGACAATTGCATTTTTTCAATATATTCACCATCCATTTTATTTAAAATATCTAATGCCTTTAATCTATCCTGTACCTTTTCATTTCCATTTTTAATAACTTCTGTTAAAAACTCTCGTCTCTCAATCGCTGTCATTATTCTGCTTGTTTTTGTTTTTTCCTGTAATTCTTTTATGTATTTTGATAACGTAGTATTTTGTAGTAATTTTGGTGCATTTTGTCTTGCATACTTTTCTTTATACCCAGCCTTTATTGCGGATTCAGTAGCATTTCCACTAGCTACATAAAACTCGCAAAAAGACTTCTGCCTTGCATTTAATTTCAATGCTACCACCTCCTTCTGTAAAAAAAAAGACAGCCTTTAAACTGCCTTATGCTTATATAAAATCAAGGATTCAATAACAAGTACTCAACTCATACTCTTACATCTTCACATATTATAACATATTAAAAATTATATACAATATCAAAAAAGTATCATTTTTCAATTTAATATATTTTTTATTACATCATCTGAAAATATAACTAATTGCAACTGTCTAATCATTTTATTTTTATATCTTTTCGCAGTTATAACGCTTATATTTAATTTCTCAGATATATGCTCAAATGTTAATTCATCGAAATACTTCATTTCTATTATATCGTAATACTTATTATTCCTGATTGTATCTAATGCTCTTTCAACCATATTAACCACATTTTCTATTCTTGCAATCTCTTCCTCTAATTTCTCTATTTTGTTTTCAACCTTTTCCAGTTCGGATAAATATACTTTACTAGCCTGCACATTAACTTCTGTTTTCTTTTTCTGAATTGATATTCCCTCTTTCTTCAAATCCTCTATAAGCATATTTTTAGAATCAATAGCACCTTTCAGTAACGATAATTCGGATAATAATTTTTCGGTCTTTTGAAATGGTGTTAGTTGTTTTTCTGTTTTTATTTCCTTGTCAGTTTTCATTCTTTCTATTATTTTATCTGCTATTCTGTCTATATCTTTTTCGTTCATTTAGTTTTGTTTTCCTTTCCATTTTAAGTTAATAATAAAAAGACCAAAAATGGTCTTTCGTTATATATTTATTCTTTTTAAATTACTTCTGTTGGAATACCTACAATTTTTTCTTCAGATATTGCTTTCATAATTCCTCTAAAAATTATTTCTGTGTCAGATTTAATTATTATTCTCAACGGAAATCCAGGAGTTAATGGTCTATGTAATGATATAATTACGCCGTTTACTGTTTCTTTCGCAAGATTTCTTTCTATTTCTAGCCCTTTTAAAAAACCATTTCCAAACATTGCTTCCTTAGGACATTCTACTTTTAATTCTTCTTCTTCATTTAATGTCAAAATAATATATTTACCAATTGGTTCCATATATGTAGTTGCAAAAATTTCAATTTCAATTTCATTCTTATTTAATACCTTGATTTTTGAATTTACATTTTCGTATGTTCGTTTTTCCCCATGATAAGTATTATTCCCGTCAATCACATCAATCATCTGTCTCAATACAGTTTCAAATCCATTTGAAAAAACATCTAAATATAATATCTGTTTTAATATTGCTGGCATTTCGCTTTGATCCAATCTGACTGGAATAAATTTTATGTCATCACTTAATGAAGTAATTAAAGCATTTTGCCATTCAAGTTTAACCATATCACTTTTCAAACTATTATCAGACACAAAAAAGAAAAAATAATTAATTGATGATAATCCTTTATTCATTTTATCAATTATACCGTCTCCAGGTTGGATAGACCAGCTATCATAAAACACATTATCTTTTCCATATACATCAGAAAGACGGTTTGCAAAAGGTTCAATAATTTTCTTATCTTTATGATTATGACTTATAAATATCATATTATCACCTCATAAAAATTTAGATTTTCAATTAAAATTCTACTATCCATAAATTCCTCCTAAGATTTTTATAATAATATTATACCTCAAAACCAAAAATATTCAACTGTCATTGTCCTAATTTTTAAATTTATTTTCTAAAATTCACATTTCTTCAACTTGTGATTCTCTTCTATGTCCTCATACTTCATTATTGGCGATACCTCATATATAATGCCATTTTCAAATTTCAGATATATCTTTTTACTTGTTTTAGATTTTAACTTTTTTATAACTTTATATTGCCTGCACTCTTGTTGAAACTTTTCATAATATGTACTGCAACTTATAGTTGTTGTTAAAAGTCCTGCTAATAATAATTTTTTCATTTTAATCCCCTTTCTCAAATTATTTTAAATCCATTTCGATACCCACATACCAAATGCAAAACTCACAACTAATTTAGCTAGATCTAAAAAATCTTTAGTTTGTTCAATTTGCACAACACCTATAAATGTAATTATAAAGCAAAACACTATCCTCATTATTTTTTTTGACATTTTCAAATCCTCCTATTTCTTTTTATACTTGTCTTTATTCAATATTTTTTCAAAACTTGCTTTATTTTCATCTTCCCTGTTCCATAAACTCCAATTTAATTTTCTCCAGTTTTTTAAATTAAACTGCATTCTATCCTTATTTTTCATACTTTCTCCTGTTTCCGTTTTTTTTCTAACACCAATAAATTTATCCTGGATCTATTATTTTCAATAAAAACTCATACAATCCGTAAGCCATAAGTATCCCAAAACCTAAACTTGCTAACATTCCGAGCAGATTATAATTCTTCATTCTTTCTACTGCATTTTCAAATATTGACCAAATAAATGTAATCCAAAATAAAATTGGTACTAATAATAATAACAATATTGCTATTTTCATTTCTCCTCCTAACCTTTCTCTAATAAAACGACTTTTCACGACTGTCATTTTTCCTTATAAATACTACATTTCGAGCTGTTATTACAGCCAAAACGACTTTCTGCGACTGAACTTTAAAATACAAGTCCAGGAATTTCCCCAGTCCTATTTATTTCGTCCAGCACATCTACACACTCCTGCTTTAACTGTTCCACGTGTTCCTTTACAACAACTTTCTTTATTTCTTTAACCTGCTTTTTGTAGTATTCTTCTGCTTTGTTGTCGGTCATTCCATAGTTCTTTAAAAGTTTCAAAATACCTTCTTTTAATTCTGCCATTTTATTTCTCCTTAAACGCCTTAAAATGATTTTTGTAAATCTTTTTCAACTCTTTCACAAGTTCCACATTTAACCACACCCCTTCAATATAATATTTGTTCTTAAATGTTTCCTTGCCTGTTGCGTGAAATTCCTGATGATGTTTAGCACACAAACTCATAAATGGTGTTTTTAACCCATCGCAATTTTCGTATCCGCCTATGTTTGCTACCGAGTTCCAATGATGCAGTTCTATTGTGCTGCACTCATTATGCCCTTTTCCGCAGATACAGCAAACTCTTTTTCTCAAGCAAGCAATCACATATCTTTGTGTTATATTGTCAATTTCCAATATATGTTTATATCTTTTATCGTGCCTGCCTAGAATATATAAATTTATTCCAAGTTCCAATGCCTGCTCTATGATGAAAGAAATGAATTCGTTTGCCGTTTCCATATCACATTTTGCTGTGGAAAAGTCCAGTCTATCTGTCGCTATTGCAAACTGCTCTTTCATCAGTTCCTTAATCTCTATTAAAGTATATCCAATCTCGTCTCCAAACTGCTTTAATAACACGTGTATAAGTCCATTTTGTGCTTGTGATAATTTCTTCACAGGAATAACCTTGATTGGATAATGATTTAAGCGTTCCTCTAATTTCTCTTTTATTTCTGGATAAACTTTTTCCACAGGCAATGTTATTATTATTTCCTGATTCGAGATTTCAGCATTTGCCATTTCTTTTTAGCCTTTCTTTTCTTTTTAAATTTAATATTCTTAAACAGATTAGCGTTCAACTTCATAAAGTTGAAATCGCTATCGTTTATTTCAATTCCACTTAATAATCTGATTTTTATTCTTTCCAATGCATTCTCATCCATTTTCCCTCCATAAAAAAATCACAGCTAAATTAATAACTGTGAATTTATTTTTTATTTTTAAAATTTTTCTGCTAACCGATTTTCTATTTCATATCTTAAAGGTCGTTCAGAAACTTTTTTTACAAATCCTTTTTCTTCTAATTTTTTTGTATATTTGTTTATCGTTTGTTGGGTTTTGTTCAAGTTTGGTATTTTTGCTATATCTTTATTTTTTATTTTTTCGAATCCGTTGAATAGATAATCTTGAATATAGATATACAGTATTTGTATTTCTATTTCTTTCAAATCTTTTCTTTCTTCTTCTATCTCTTTACAAATTTTATTCATGTACTCTGCTTTTTCAATTGTTTTTTCTACTAACTCCAAAATTGAATTTTGCCCTTCGATTATATTTTCCAAAATATTTTCAACAAAAAAAGTTATCTCTCCTAAATTATATTTACTTTCGACTTCTTTAAATGATTTATAATACTTCATTTTGTTTTGTGCAATTATATATGAAATTGATAAAGCTGTGTACTTTCCTACGTATTTAGCTAAATTCATTGATAATAAGTATCTTCCAAAACGGCCATTCCCATCATAGAACGGATGAATATATTCAACAAAAAAATGTATTATTGAAATTTTTATTAATGATGGAATTTCTTCATTATTTAAAAACTTTATTACTTTTTCGACTTCTTTTTGTATATTTTCTTCTCCCAAAATTCCACGATGAATAACTTCCATTGTGTCATTTTTTACATCAACACCGTCTTTTCTAAAAATTTCTCCATCTAATTTATAGTTATCGTTATCTAAAAAGTCGATAAATAACTTATCGTATATTTTTCTGAAGTCTTCCTTATTTTCAATTTTTTCTTCTTTATTTTTTAAGATATTTTCATATTTTTTAACAATTCCTACCAATTTTTCTTTTTTATTATATTTTTTTTCATTCTTTTTATTTTGCAATTCTGAATAAATAGCTTTCTTGCTAGAATGAATCCCCTCAACTTTATTTGTATAAAGAATTTCATTTACAAACAACTTATTTACCGTATAATCCGCCATTAAAGTCGTCAATTTCTGAAATTTTAATTCTATCTTTTTACTTTTTTTACCTATTTCTTCCTGTAATTTAAAGTGTTTTGGTAAAACTTTAAAAAATAATGGCACTTGCTGTTTTTTGTATTCAGAATAAATCATTAAATCTGTAACAATAGTTGAACTGCTTTTTGTTCTTTTTTCATATTCTTTATCAATATTTTTCCCTTTATAATATATTTTTTCTAAATTTTCATACTTCTTATTCATTTTTCTCACTCCTATTGTATAAATAGTATCATTTTTATATTATAAAGTAAAGTTTTTTTTATCATATTTTTCACAGTCATTATTTAATTGTCATTGTCCTTCATTTTTCTAACTTACTTTTGTATATCCTAATTTTTTCAGTATATTTGATATTTTCTCAATCCCTTTTTGATATACAACTGTTTTAAAATTAATTTCAACATCTCCTGTCTTTTGGTTGTTCCATTTGCTTTCTATCATTTTGAACCAGCCAGCGTCTATATATTTTTGATACGGTCTGTTATCGTTTTGTAAAATACTTTCATTTCTCAAAATTTCAAATAAGTTGTTTCTGCCTACACCTTTAAAATTTAATACATTTGCTACTGTTTTCATATCTGCTGTTGTATCACTTCCTGCCACTGCATCGTAAAACTCTATTTTTGGTTGTTGCTTTGCAATTGTATTTTCCAACTCTTTTCTTTTTTCCATTTCTTTTTTAAGTTTCATAAAAGCCTGAATAGCTAAATCAGGATTATTCAAAAGTTCTTCTGTTGCATACATTTTTGTTTTTCTTATTGCTGGTAAAATTTCATCAGCAACTTTATCCTGAAAATCTCTAGCAAGTTGATTATTTGCTTTCATACATAATTTATAAAAGATATTTTCAGGTATAAATTCAGGTAATTTTTCACTTCCTTTTCCATCGCAACTTTCTGCGATGACTTTAAATTCTTTCAAATAATCTCTAACAGTTCTCCATCTAACTGTTATATTTCCACTTTTAGAATTTTCAACAAATCCTAATCCTCTTGCAACATCTTCTAAATTTAAAAATATTGTTCCATTTTCTCCAACATACCCTCTTACTTTTTCTATTGTTATCAATTCATTCATTAATATTCCTCCTTAGTTCTCTCCCTCATATTTTTAAGCCATTTCTCGTGATGAACTTGTAAAAACTCATCTTCTGTTGCTCCTACATATTCAGCTATGATTAGCATTGCTGCTATTATTTTATTTTCTTTTTCCCCTGAAAATTTTGACAAAAATATTAAAGCTACTTCTAGATTTTCGATATACCTTTTGTGATACTTGACACTTTCGTTTCCTGGATTCCTAAATATACTTTGATTGATAAAACTCAAGTAAAAATGAAGACAATCCGATAGCTCTTCCAAAACTTTTCTTTTATTTATTTTTTCTGTGTTATTTTTCCAATAATTCCATTCACTTTTGAGTTCTTGAGTTAGTTCTCCTAATTCAGCAATAAAAGCGACAAACGTTCTTATTTGTGTTCTTTCCCTTAAAGTTTTCTTTTCATCAAATTTCTTATCCAACATCGCTTGTCTTTTTAGTAGTTCATCCATATCAAACTTTTTCAATGCTTCCATCTATTTCAACTCCTCAATAAAAATCTGTATTTCATCTCTTAACATCCCAATTTCTTTTATCCCTCGTAAATCATAGATTTGGCAGTCATCTTTAAAAATTATCCCTTTCATGCTGTCAATTAATAGCTTGAATCCGTTATCAACATCTATTTTTTTACGATTTTCTTTATACTGGAAAATTATTTTTACTTTCAAATCTTTTTCCAGCAACTTATCTTCTGTGTGCTGTTCCTTTAAAAATTCAGAACAGTACTCTTTAAATTTTCTTCCGTTGTCACTTAATATCATTTTGTTTCTAGCGATTTTGTAGGCAGAGTTCCAACTCAAAGCCTTTAATGGTATTGTAAATTTATACATCGTTTACTCCTTTTTGCCGTTTGATACTAATTTTCTTTCAGAAATATTTTTTAGTGCTTCCCCAACAATATCGTACACATCTTTATCTTCGACATCATTCTTTTCGATAATTTCTTCCATTTTTCTTCTGAACTCTGTAAAAGTTATGCTATATTTTTCAATATATTCTTTAAAATTGTAATCCGATACTACCGATATATTCCAAAAAGTTCTCAGATTTTCTTTAGTTTCCCTTTTTATCGTAATTGTATCTCCGTGTTCGGAAACAATAATCTGAATAAATTTTTCTGTTATCTTTTGCTCCTTTATTATTCCTGTTGTGATATTTCTGTCACTTAACATTGATTGTTTTACTATTTTAAATATTTTTTCGTTTATCATTTTTTTTATTTCCTCCTGATTTTATATACTTTGTTTATTTTTTTTCATCTTAATTTTCAAAATCTTATCAATCCGTTCAATCTCTTTCCTGTTTTCATCAATCTGTGTTCCATTTACTTTTATTTCTTCTGCTATTTCTGTCATTTTCCTGTTTAGTATCTTATTCACTTCTCTTAAACTGTCGTTCTCGACGCTTAGCCTGTCTTTTTCTCTTTTTAAATTTTGCATTTATCCTCCTAATACAATTCCTCAAAATCTTTTTTATATAAATCTTTTCTTCGGCTTTCCCAGTTAAAAATATAAGTTTTGCATTTGCTTCGGATTCTGTCCAATAATTTATCGCTGCCGTTTATGTTGAAAAAGCTTGATAATTGCTTAGCATCTAAATTTGTGTTTATTATTAGCGGCTTATTGTTCTCATAAATAAAATTCAGGATCATAAACATTTTTTCTTTTCCCCAGTCACTTAAAAATTCATTTCCCAGGTCATCAAAAATTATTAATTCTGCTTTTGACAATCTGCTGAATAAAAAATCATCATTCTCATTTTCAAAACTTTTATAGCTTTTTCTGATTTCTTCTAGCAAATCGGATAAAGTTGTCTTGTAAACAAGATATTTTTGATTCAAAACATTCATTATGCAAGTTGTATAATAAGTTTTGCCAGTTCCAGGATTACCGCTCATTAATATTCCAAGCCCTTTTTGTTTGATTATTTCAAAGTTTTTGCAATATTTCTCAAACGACTTTTTATATTCAGTTTCCTCAGATGTTTTAACTTCTGCATTTTCAAATCTTTTATGCCAATCCTGTTCCGTTAATTTTGATAAACCCATATATTTTTCAATTTCTTGCTCTTTAAAAATACTAGCTGATACACTTGGAGCACTAATTCCAGTCATCGAATCCCTTTGAGTAGTCTGGCTTATAATCATTGTGCTTGTCAAACCCCTTTTTCTCAGTATTTCTTGTATAGCTTCTCTTATTTCCTGTGTTTCCATTTTTATTTCCTCCTTGCTTTTTATCTATCGGAAAAATATCTTTCCAGCTGTTTATAGTTGATTTATTTAATATTTCTATTGCCAACTGCTCATTATCCCCTGCCAATTTATATAATTTCATAAGAATTAAATCCTCTGCTGGTTTTGATAAAGGTTCTTTTTTATCAACTCTCATAATTTTAAAATCTGAAAATGCTTTTTCAAATTCACTGCCCTTATATAAATATATATTATTAATTTTATTATTAATACTTGTATTATTCTCCTCAATGTTTTCATTGATAGGGGTATCAACCTTTTCATTGATAGGCTCTAAATCTTTTTGTTGATAGGTATCAACTTTTTCATTGATAGGAATATCAATTTTTTGATTTATATAAATACGTCTTTCAATAATCTCTTTAGTACCTTTTTTGTAAATCAAAACCGTCTTTATATAACCTTGTTTTTCTAAATTATTAATCCAAGTTCCAACAGTATTTTTATGTACTTCGTATAATCTAGAAAAATAAGAATTTGTTGCATAACAATATCCGTCTTTATTTGTCAAAGAAGAAATTTCTGTATATAAAATCTTTTCCATAGGTTTTAAATTCTTATCATACCTTACGTTAGCTGGCAATATACCAAAATAGTTAGGTTTTTCCATTTTCATCACGTTCCTTTATTTTTTATTTTGATTTTTCTATAATTTGTGATATAATACAATCACTCTGGGGTAACCCCTAAGGGAACTTATTCAAGATATTAAATAAAACGATGGCAAATTGGGCTGGATTTTTCCAGTCTTTTTTGTTATAATTATTCTATGCGAGTTTCATCGGCTCGCAATATTTTGAATAAGGAGGTAGTGAGATGGTAGATTTCATTGCGATATTTATTCTTTTTGTAATTATTTATTACTGCTTGAATAGATAGGACATGAATTTCACCTCTACTCCTCTACCCTTAGGGGTTTTTGCACTTCATTTGAAGTGCTTTTTTTGTTACTTAAATTTTTCCAATTTCAATCTTTTCTGATCTCGAATTATGAAATATCCTTGACTGTTAAGATATATTTCGTTTATCGTAGTCCTTTTTGTTCCTGAATCAAACAGTAATACACTTGCTTCAGTTACTTTGCCGTGCCTTTTGCTAATCCTCTTAATTTTTTCCCTATTCCCTGTCTCCTCTAAGATATACAAATTTTCATATCTTAGGCACTTTTCTAAAAATTCTTTAAACATTTTTTTCCTCCTTGAAAAACACAAAATATTGTGATATTCTAACTATGTTAGCATTAATTAGAAAAGAGTGCTAACAAAGTATAATAAATTAAATTTGAAATTATATATTTTCAGTTTTACTTGCCGGTATCTTCTAAAATATATAATTCAGAAAGGAGGAGGTTATTTTGAAATATTTACTTTTTGATTTAAAACACTTATCTCAAGGTAATATTGTAGAAGTCAGACTAACCGGAACGGAATGCGATGTTATGCTTGTCAATTACACCAATCTGTCAAATTATAAAAATGGAAGAAGAGTAAAATATTATGGTGGACATTATAAACAGTCTCCAGTTAAAATTCCTATTCCACATTATGATCATTGGTATGTAATAGTAGCAAACGGCAATGTAAAAGCTAGTGTTTCTGTAATAAAATTTTGATAATTTACGGGGAAATTATTCCCCGTTTACCTTGTATCCTTTTTCTAATCTGTCCATAACTTCTAATTTTTCATTGACCATAATATAACCTATGTTGTTTCCTCGTGGATCAACTACAAAGACACAAACTCCTTTTGATGTTTTGTCATTTTCTATTTTATCTTTCACTTTTAGACATTTACTTAGTTTATCCATTTCTCCCACCTCCCTTATTTCTTTTTTGCCCCCTTTTGAGTTATAATAATATCGCCAAATAAAATCAAATTCTCATGAAAGGAGGTGTTATTATGCTTATTCCTAAAAATTTGTTTGCTTCTATGGAAGCTGCTCAAAGATTGATGAATAATCCTAATATTCAAAGAATCCAATTAGCAATGAATAATGTTCAAAAATTACAAGAAGCTATTAATAATTCAGCATTCCAAAGTGTTAATTTAATCAATCAACAAATGAGTTTTGCTAATTTGACTAATCTAGACATCTTGGCAAAACAAATTAATTTTCCTGATATTCACAGACAATTTGAATCCATAAGTTCAAATCTTAAAATTTTATCTGAAGTTTATCTAAAAAATCATAATTACTGGAATAATGTTATAAATTCCGCTATTGACGCTTACAATTCTACTCAAGAAGAGGAATTTGAAGTTGTTATCGAAAATTTTCCGGTTATTTTTTTGAAACCTCGATTAAATGAATATATCAGGATATTTCAAAACTTGGAAATTCCTGAAAATATTTCTGTTTATTTAGGATTTGCAAGTTATATTTTTCTTTGGCTTGCACCATATACGACATTTGTTACTGCTTTGGAGCCTGTTTTATTAGAAGTTCTCAAATGGATTGTTGAAGTTTTAAAATCTTTTGGTGTTATAGTTTTGGAATATAAAACTCCAAAGAAATTTGCTGAACTTACTTTTGCTATTGGAACTCCTGCTTTTATTTCTTTTATTTTTAAAAAACTTTCTAAAAAGTAACGTACAAAATTGATTTAATCAATAAATATAATATTGCAAAAGGTAGTGAATACATCACTATCTTTTTAATTTTTTCCTGAAAAAAATGGTAAATTATCATAGAAATTATCAATGCTATTATATCTTTCATTTCTCTCCCTTCTTAACTCTTATTTTCTTCTCAATCCGCTAAACCTCCTTTACTTCTTAGATTTATAAATTTATATTAAGAATTTTAAAATAAAATACAATATAATTCCTAAAATGATTAATATACTCGCTATCACTATTTTGTAAATATTTACAAAGAAAAACCTCTTAAATCTTACAGGTATATGAAACAGCAGTATATTAATCCAAAATTCAGCCACTATGGATATAATCTTTATCCATAGTTTTTTTATTTTCATCTCACACCTCCTTTCTTTTGAATTGTAATTTAATCATTATTAAAATAATTACATCTTTAAACGAAAGGAGTAATTATTATGGAAAATAATGATAAAAAATTAAAAGAAATCGCTGAATTGATTAACTTGATTATTATTTTAAAAAAATCAAGTAATTAAATCGTTTACTTTTAACAACGAATTAATCAAAAAAATTTAATTTTCTAAAAATTTGCTGGATTTGTTTTTTCCTATCCCATTTAAAAAAATTATAAATTGCATTTCTTGAACACCCAATTTTTTTAGAAAATTCATCTATTGTCAATTTATTCTTTTCTATCAAATATTTAAATCTAGCAAATTCAGGGTGTTCATTTGATTTTTTATATTTTCTAGCCATATTATCACCTCGTTAAAACTATATCACATCTGTTGTTAAATGTCAACGAATATAAAAAATTTATTTTAACAAAAAAAAGAGCCTTTTTTAAAAGCTCTTAAAAAATTTACTATCTCTTTTTTTTGAATATTAAATATAATATATAAAATGGAAAAAATGCAATTATAAAAGTAATTATAATTATAAAAGCAAAAATATTAATTCCGTTGTTTTCTCCATATTCCAAATAGCTATTTAAATTATGTTTTTCTGATTTTTCCAAAAAAGTCGGTAATGATTCAGGATATTTTATAATAATACTTTCTGAATTTTCTTTTATTTTTTTAGTAAGATTATTCAATTTTCGTTCAGTATGATTTATAGTTAAAATTTCTGATTTTATATTATTTTGATTCAATAACATAATCTTCTCAATTTGATGTTCTTTTATTGTATCATTTGGTCCTTTTACTTCAATAAATTTCAATTCGTTTTCATTAAAAATCATCAAATCAGGAAACCCAGAACGATTTTGAGCAATATTATTCATATAAAATAAAAGCACTCTTACTATATCTTCGATATTGTAATACTTAAATATAAGTTTTAAATCTTCTATTTTAAATCTGTCTATATCTCGCTCCAACATTCTGAAAATTCTATTATTATTTTTGAAACTTTGTTTTTTTGCTAAATTATAATTTTCTTCTAGAATTTTTTCAGCATCATTTTCTAAAATTTGTTGCATTTTGTAAGCTATTATTTCTTCTCTATTTTTTAAGAAAACATCTGTAAATAAATCAAATGGCATATCTTGTTTTATCCGTATTTTTTCTAATTCAAATGATTTTTTTATATATTTTGGAAATTTATCAGATTGATATTTCAAATCAATAATATCCCATATTTCCTGCCAAAATAAAAAAGAAAAAATGTGAGCCCAATAAAAATTCTGAGTAAATATCCCGTTATATCCTTTTTCCCTATAATGTTCTAATGCTATCTCTTCGATAAACTTATACTCTTTATTATTAAATGTATATAATCTATTAGATTTTTCTAATTCTAAATCAATATTTTCTATTCTTAAACTTATATCTCCTGTTATTTTAAGCCACCTCTTTCTTTATAATTCATCTATTTTTTCTTTTGTTTTTTGTATCAATGCTTCCGCTTCCTTGTAGTCGCCATTTTTTAATTTTATATATTCAATTTTTTCTACCATTTCATTTAAAATATTCTTTTGACTTTTAACATCTAATAATTTTAACAAATTTAACATCTCGTCATCAATTTTATAATCTTCTATTTCATCGGACATTTCGCCTTCGTTATCCATATATCCAATTATTTTATATAACTTACTCAAATCTATTTTATAAAAGGCTGATAATGCCTTCAAATAAAAAGGATTAGGCTTTTTCTTTTGTCCATTTTCAAGCATAAATATTTCCTTCTTATTCAAATTTGTATATGCTGCTACTTGTCCATACGAATAATCTTTACTCTCTCTAACTTTTTTTAAATAATCTCCTAATTCTTTTAATTGTTCATCTTTTATTCTAAAATCTGACATAAGTATCATCCCTTTTTTCTATAATTATACAATATTTTTGTTGTCATTTGATAATTTTTTCAAAAAAGTGTTGACATTTAACAACAAATGATATATAATATCTATGTAAATGAAATTTTACAAAAAATTTTTACTTATTTCGTTGTCAAATGTAAACGAGAAATAATAGGAGTTGATAAAAATGAGCTACAGTGAAGCATTAAAATTTGCAGAACAAGCAGAAAGAGCAAGAGACTTGGCTTGGAATCGTTTATGTGAAGAAGAAGACAAAGCGATAGAAGAATACAACGATTTCTGCAATCATTTAGAAAATGAATTTAAAGAATTTAAATCAAAATATGAAAATCAATTGCGATATATTTCGTTAGAAGAACTGCACGATTTCATAGTTTGCAGATATGAGGAAAAAGATTTTAATTTTGAACCGTTCGAAAGCCTTGTATTAGACTATATCGAAGACGCAAAGGCTTGGGAAGACTGGGAAAAGAAAAATCCTAATTACACAGATAATCAAGAAAAAGAGTTTGATAAGGAATGCGATATGATACGTGATGAAATGGCTGCTATTTTGTATAAAAATAATTTGATTTAGGAGAAATGTAATGGACAAGATGTGTGAACTTGCAAAAGCCCTAAGTGACTTAAAACTCACAAGGCAGGATGTAAGAAAAGGGCTAAGTGGGTTTGAGGTTTTAACAATTTCTAAAAGATGTAAGACAACAGTAAATGAAACTTGTAAACTTATAGATCATCTTTTGGAAAAAAACACAAATTTAAAATTTTTAAAAAATAAAGGAGATAACAACAATGAAATTTGAAGTATTGGAAATTGTAAATAGCAACAATGAGAAAGTAAAAAAAGAAAAAGAAGCTAAGAAATTGAAAAACAGAATCAAGAGATTATTAAAACTGAAGTGTAGGATTTGCACACTTCGCTAGGATTAATATATATTATTTTAGATAAAGAAAAAGGAGTGATCGGATGACAAATACAATGAAATGGATAATTCTAATTATAGCAACTGCCCTAATTCAGATTGGAGTGCTCAGAGTTAAAGGGCATTGGATATTTGGTGGTAATGTGGCATTTCCGTTTTTAATAGCAATACTGTTATGGTATATGCCAAAAAGAGCAAAAGAATTTATGGGGTCTTGTAAATAGGGGCAATTTAAGAGAACAGGAGGATGTGTTTTGGGAGTACTAAAAAAAGCAAAAAAGAAAAAAATTAGAAAGGAAATTATAGAGAAAGCTGTCACTACAAAGGAAATTTTTAAAGATGAAAACAGGAAATCAAAAATAATGATTATGATGTCTCTGTCGAACTTATGCAAAAGTTACAGAAATTATTTCAAGATTCCAAAAATAACTGACGAAAATCTTGAGAACGGCGATACTAAAATAGAAAAAATAACAGAGGATCAAACACTTTGGTGTACTTTTGAACTTGAAGATATTGTCCAAAGGAGCTTCAGAGCTTTGACAAGACTGATTAATGAATTTGAATTTGAAGATTTACATAATCCTGAGCAGACTGTTATCAAAGATTTTAAGAACGAATTTATCATTGTACATTTCAGAAAGATGTACGAGCAAGAACTTGAGAAAATAAAATCTAAGTTTAAGATATATTCAAAAACTAGATACAATACTACTGAAACTGCTTTACATCAAATGTTTATAATCTTTGCTTATTACAAGATCTTTAAAAGAGAAGCCGAACAAAGAAAGTTTAGCAAGAAAACTGGAATGTACTTAAAAACATTAATCACAAAAACAAATAAAAAATTCTCTGAAATTGAAGAAGTGATTAAAGAAGGCGAAAAAGAAAATTTTGAAAAAGATATGCTGGAACTTCTAAAGTTTGAGGAAGCGGGATTCAAGATAAAATGGACTGGTTATAGCAGGAAACAGGCATTGAAACTTAGGAGCAGGGCATAGATAAAAGAAATGGAGAAGAAAGTGAACTATAAAGCAATAAATTATAAAAACGAAGAAGAATGGCACAATATAAGGCAAAAGCACATTGGTGGAAGCGATGTAAGTGTTATAATGGGCTACAATGAATATAAAAATCTTGTAACTTTATGGGAAGAAAAAACAGGCAGGCGTGAACAGGAAGATCTGAGCGATAACAAGGCAATACAACGTGGAAAATTAAGTGAAAATCTACTTATAGAACACTTTAAAATCAACAACCCTAATTATACTGTGGATAAACTCGAAAAAACGCTTGAGAGCCTTAAATTTGGTTTTATGAGTGCCAATCTTGACGGAACATTGAAAAATGAACAAGGAGAAATGGGAGTTCTAGAAATTAAGACGGCAACATGCCATTCGTATCAAATTTACAAGGAGAAATGGCAAAATGATATTCCAATTGAATATTATTTACAAATTCAACATTATCTATACGTAACTGGTTGGAAATATGCAATATTATATGCTGATATAAAATTAGCTTTTGCAAATAATAAACATGAAATCAAACAATATTTTATTGAACGTGATGAGGAAGATATAAAAGAAATTATAAAAAAAGAGATATGGTTCAATTCATTTATACTTAATGATATCGAGCCACCATCAAAAAGAAGATTAGTAATATAGGAGGAAAAATGGGAACACAGGAATTACAGGTAATTGAGTTTGAAGTGACAGAACTAGTGCCAGCTAAAGTTTCAAGTAATATTAATGACTTGAAAAACTTTATGAAAATTGTTAAGCAGAAATACGAAGGCTGGATCGTTACTGAAGATGATATTGATATAGCTAAATCAGAAAGAACTAAATTAAATAAACTTGAGAAGAAAATAAGTGATGAGAGAAAGAAAATACAGAAAAAGGCAAATGCTGATATCGAAATACTCATTGATACTCTTAAAACTTATGAAAAAGAAGTAAAGGGGATATCAAACTTTATTGGCGAACAACTTAAAGGATATGATGAAAAAATAAGAGAAAAAAAGAAAGTTGAAGTACAGAAGAAAATAAATAACATCTTCACAAGAAACCCAGGATTAAAAATTTTCCTGGAATGGAATGACAAATGGCTAGATAAATCATTTACTTTCAAGAAAATTGAGAACGAAGTACAAAAACAATATGATGAGCTTGAGAAAAAACAAGACTTCATAAATTCACAAATTGCAAAGGCAAATTCAGAAATTGAATTTATGATAACTTTTGAATCAATGAAATTTTTAATGACTGAGGATTATAACCTTATTACTGAAAAAATTGAAAGCAAGAAGAACGAAATCAAGCAGACAGAAGAAAATTTGAGACAGAAAGCCGAAGAAGAAAAACAAAGAGAACTGGCTGAACTTAAAGTAAAAAAAGAACGTGAAAAAGAGGAAGCAATCAAGGCTACACAACAACAAAACGATGAAGTAAAGAAAACTCAAAAAACAGCCGTAAACGGTAAATATTATGATATTACATTAAGATTTCCAAAAGCTCCAAGCCAATTTCTGAAAGACTTTAAAAAATTGGTGAATAGTTACGGATTGGAATATATAAAAATAGAAAGCAAACAAATTTAGGAGGATATAAAAATGGGAAGACTAGGAAATGAAAAACACAAAAATGATGATAAGGTAATGAATTTTAAAGTAGGAAATGACAATGTGCAATTAAGCATAAATCTTGTTAAAAGATATTTGTCAGGAGATAATCCAAATGTTACAGAATCTGAAATAATGTACTTTATGAAACTTTGTAAAGCAAGAGGACTTAATCCTTATATAAGGGATGCCTATTTAATAAAATATGGAAACCAACCAGCTGCAATTATAGTGGCAAAAGATGCTGTTGAAAAAAGGGCAATACAAAACCCAAAATATGACGGTAAAGAAGTAGGGATATATGTAGAAAATAAAGAAACTGGGGAATTGATAAAACGTGAAGGCTCTATACTTAGAAAAAATAAAGAAGAGTTAGTTGGGGCTTGGTGTACAGTTTACAGAAAAGATTGGAAATATCCAATTACAAAAGAAGTTAATTTTGACGAATACATACAAAAGAAAAAGGATGGAACACCTAACACAAACTGGGAAAATCGCCCAGTTACAATGATAACAAAAGTAGCTATTGTGCAAGCATTACGTGAAGCGTTTATTGAAGAATTAAGCGGAATGTATGAAGCAGAAGAAATGGGTGTAAATGAAAGCGAACTAGACAATACGCCTGTTCAAGTAACTGAATCTTACTCTAACGATAATATAGAAGATGCTGTTGAAGTTATATCAGAAAATGAAGATGATGGAAATCCATTTTAATATAAACAAAGAGGGTTAATTGAGAGAAATGGAGGAATGATGAAAAAATGGTTTTATGAATGTGATGATATTATGAAAATAATTGGTGTTAAAGAAGGTAAGGCATATAAGATTATAAGAAAATTGAATGAAGAATTGAGAGAAAAAGGATTTTTAACGCAGCAAGGTAAAGTAAATGCTAAATACTTCAATGAACGTTACAATATAGGACAGTGATTTTTATGCCAGCATATAAGGATGAAAAAAGCAAAAAATGGTATGTTTCTTTTTATGTAAAAGAAAACGGAATTTCTAAAAAAGTTAAAAAAATGGGATTTAATAAAAAGCAAGAAGCAATGGAGTATGAAAGAAATTACATAAACTCTTTTGTATCTGATACTGAAATAATATTTGAAAATTTGTGTAAATCTTATATGAATGATTTAAAAAATAGGCTAAAATTACATACAATTGAAACAAAAAAATATCTTATCAATAAAAAGATATTACCATTTTTTCAAAAATATAAAATAAAAGAAATAACACCTTTATTAGTTAGAAAATGGCAAAATGAATTAATGGAAAAAAATTATGCTCAAACTTATCTAAGAACTATTAATAATCAACTTGTTGCTATATTGAATTATGCTGTCAAATTTTATAATTTGAAAAAAAATCCTTGTTTAGCCGCAGGAACTATAGGGAAAAAGAATGCTGATGAAATGAATGTATGGACAATAGAGGAGTTTAATCAATTTATAAAGGCAATTGAACATAAAAAAGAGTCTGTAGTTGGATTCAATATATTATTTTATACTGGTATCAGGATAGGTGAACTTTTAGCATTAACAATATCAGATATAGATTTTGAAAAGCATAAGATAAGGATAAATAAAAGTTTTCAGAGAATAAATAGAATGGATATTATAACATCTCCGAAAACTCCTAAATCTAAAAGAATTATTGACTGTCCTAAATTTGTTACTGATATGATACAGAATTTTATCCAAATGTTGTATAAACCTACTCCAAAAACTAGATTATTTGAGGGATTTACAAAGCATAAATTTGAAAATGATATAAATTTCTATGCACGGAAAGCTAATTTAAAAAAAATTAGAGTTCACGATTTACGACATTCTCATGCAACTTTCTTATTATCAAAAGGTGTTAATATAGTATCACTTTCAAGAAGACTAGGACACGAAAAAGTATCAACTACTTTAGACATATATTCACATGTCTTAAAAGAAGACAATGATTTAATAAAAGACATACTAAATAACTTATAAAGAACAGTACTAAAAAGGTACTGTTTTTTTATAAAAATATTTAAAATTTGAAATTTTTTACTTTTTTTGGTAAAATAAAAGTAAATAAAAATAAGTATTTAAACTAGAAAAAGAATTAAAGTTGTAGAGTGGGAATAATTTTATATGCAAATAAAATTTTAATTTAATTTTTATTTTTTGTTATATAAAAAATGAGAACATATATGATATAATGATTATAAACAATAAAAAGGAGATAGAAAAATGAAAAATTTAAAATTAACAGTAAGTGCAATGATGGTTATTATGTCTATTTCTGGAATGTCAGCAAGTTTTAGATTCTTTAAAAAGAAAAATAATGATAATAATAAGCCAGCGGCAACAGTTCCAGCACCTGCAAAGGTAACAGCAGCGAATCCAGCTTCACAATTCTGCGTTGACAAAGGTGGAAAATCTATTATTGTAAAAAGCGGTAAAGGTGATTATGGAGTTTGCATGTTAAAAGACGGTACAGCTATGGAAGAATGGGAATACTACAGACAAAATCATACTGCAAGAGATGCTGAAGCGGCAGTAATTGGAATGCCTAATCCAGCTTCTAAATTCTGTGTTGATAAAGGTGGAAAATCTGTTACTGAAAAAGATAAAAATGGAAATGAAAGAGGAGTATGCAGATTTAATAACGGAACAAAAGTTGATGAATGGGATTATTACAGAGAAAATAATTAATTAATTTAAATTTTTAACAAAAAGATGGCAAGTTTTTTAATTTGCCATTTTTTTATAAAATAAACAAGGGGATTTTAACCCCTTGCTAAAAAATATTTAATACATTATAATTTTATTATCTTTCGTTTCGTTTTTTCAATGCCGCTTTTATCCATCCTGTAAATAATGGATGAGGACGGTTTGGACGGCTCTTAAATTCTGGATGATATTGTGAAGCTATAAAATATGGATGATCTTTTATTTCAATTACTTCTACGTAATTTCCATCTGGAGATAATCCCACAATGTCCATTCCTGCCTTTTCAAATTCTTCTCTGTAGGCATTGTTAAATTCATATCTATGTCTATGTCTTTCTGCAATTTCAGTTTTTCCATAAACTTTTGCAGTTAAGCTGTCTTCTTTTAATACACATGGATATGCTCCTAGACGCATTGTTCCTCCCATATCCTTAAGCCCTTTTTGCTCTTCCATAAGGCTGATAATTGGATAGGCTGTGTCCTTTTCAAACTCTGTTGAAGTTGCGCCTTTGTACCCAAGAACATTTCTTGCAAATTCCACACAGGCCATTTGCATTCCAAGGCAAATTCCGAAAAATGGAATATTATTTTCCCTTGCAAACTTAATTGCTTCAACTTTTCCATCAATTCCTCTGTCACCAAATCCACCTGGAACTAGAATTCCATCATAATCTGCCAATTTTCTCACATCAAATTCTCCAGCCTTAAAGTAATCAATCTCAACTTTTGTATCAAGATTAAATCCAGCATGCTCTATTGACTCGTGAATACTTATATAAGCATCCTTTAATTCAACATATTTTCCGACAACTGCCACTTTTACAAGTTTTTTAGGATTTTTGAATTTTTCAACCATACTAGTCCATTCTTTTAGCAATGGTTTTTCATTTTTTATTTTAAAATGTTTACAAATTACATCGGCAAGTCCTAATTTTTCCATAGTTAATGGTATTTCATAAAGACTTTCCGCATCAAGTGATTCAATAACTGCTTCCTCATCAATGTCACAGAAAAGCGAGATTTTTTTCTTAATATTTTCATCAACAGGATGCTCACTTCTCACTACAATTACATCAGGTGAAATTCCAAGCCCTTGAAGCATCTTCACGCTATGCTGCGTAGGTTTTGTCTTTAATTCCCCTGCAGCCTTCAAATATGGCAGTAATGTAACGTGAATATAGGCAATATTTTCTCTTCCAACTTCTCTTTTCAATTGACGGATCGCTTCAATAAAAGGATCACTTTCAATATCTCCAATAGTTCCACCGATTTCAGTAATTACAATATCAGAATTATTTTCTTCAGCTGCTTTTATAACATTATACTTGATTTCATCAGTCACGTGTGGTACTGTTTGCACTGTTCCTCCCAAAAACTCTCCACGACGTTCCTTTGCAATAATTTTTGACATAATTTTTCCAGTCGTCAAGTTATTATACTTTGTCAGATTTTCATTGATAAATCTTTCATAATGTCCCAAATCCAAGTCAGTTTCCGCTCCATCTTCTGTAACAAAAACCTCTCCATGCTGATAAGGGCTCATAGTTCCTGGATCCACATTTATATAAGGATCAAATTTTTGAATTGTAACTTTATATCCCCGCTCCTTTAGCAATCTTCCCAATGAAGAAGCCACAATCCCTTTTCCAAGCGATGAAACAACCCCACCTGTAACAAAAATATATTTTGTCGTATTACTTTGTTTATCCATTTTTTCCTCCTACATTTTTTCATATATCTATTAATTTTATTTGCTTTTGGCAATTTACTGAAATATCATTTTATTCTATTTTTTTAACAAAATTTAGCAAACAATATAAAATATAGTTTCTATTTTTAAATAGGGTTTAGCAAATCGTTGATTAATAATTATTTTTTTTTCACAAAAAAAGATGAAAAAAAAAATTTTCACCTTTTAAAAAAAAAATTCTTTTGAATTATTTCAAAGGAAATATCTCAAATTTTAAAATAAACTTGAGATAATTCCAAATTTAATTTTTTGTTTTATATTTTACTATCTTGCAGCTCCAGCTTTGTAAGCTCCATTTGATCCGAATACGTTTCTGATTTTATCTTTGTAGTATTCTTTAATATAGTCTTTTGCAGGTCCTAAATATTTTCTAGGGTCAAATTCTCCTGGTTTTTTAGCGAATACTTCTCTGATTCCTGCTGTGAAAGCTAATCTTCCATCAGTATCTACGTTAATTTTAGCTACTGCTGATTTAGCGGCTTTTCTTAATTCTGAATCAGGGATACCAATTGCGTCTGCAATATCTCCACCATATTGGTTGATCATTTCAACAAATTGATGAGGTACTGCTGAAGAACCGTGTAATACGATTGGGAATCCTGGGATTCTTTTTTCAATTTCAGCTAAGATATCTAATCTTAATTTAGGATCTTCACCTGGTTTAAATTTGTGAGCTCCGTGAGAAGTTCCGATTGCAATTGCTAATGAATCAACACCAGTTTTAGATACGAAATCTTCAACTTCTTCAGGTTGAGTGTAAATGTGTTCAGCTGCTTTAACGTCATCTTCGATTCCAGCTAAAACTCCTAATTCAGCTTCAACTGTAACATCGTGTTGGTGAGCAAAATCAGCAACTTGTTTTGCTTCTGCTACGTTTTCATCGTAAGGGTGGTGAGAACCATCATACATTACTGATGAGAATCCATATTCAACACAATCTTTTGCTTCAGCAAAATTTGGACCATGATCCAAGTGCAAAGCTACTGGAATATCTGATCCAGCTGCTTCTACATAAGCTGTTGCAGCTTTTGCAATCCAAGGTAACATTTCTTTACCAATGTATTTTCTTGCACCTGTTGATACTTGAAGAATTACTGGTGAACCTTCTTCAACACATGCTTCAATAATTCCTTGTAATTGTTCCATGTTGTTGAAGTTAAAAGCAGGTACTGCATACCCTTCTTTGTTTGCTTTAGCAAACATTTCTTTAGTGTTTACTAATCCTAAATCTTTGTAATGATATTTCATTATTACGCCTCCTAATATTTATTAATTAGATTAACTTCTTTAATTATATGTTACCAAATTTTTTTATAAAAATCAATAGAAAACAAAAAATAATTGTAAAATTATTAATTTATTTTATTTTGCTCTATCAAATCCTCTACAGTCATTCCCTTTCTAAGTACATTTTTATCAGTAAATCCAGGTATTCCTTCAATTCTTCCACGTCTTGAAACTTGCCAGATTACCCATCTATTATCTTCTTTTATTCTAGGAAAATATTTATAATCTGTAATCCATATTTTATTTTTAGGAAATTCACCTTTTATATAAGCATTGTAAGTATTGTAATTCACATAAAAAATTACTCTTTTTTTATAATGCTTTTCAAGTTTATCAACCATTTCCTCTAAATTTTTCATTACATCCTTTTTTTTATATTTCTTTGTAGATATTTCCAAATCAATAATCGGCGGTAATGTCTTATCAGAGTCAGAAACTTTACTTATGTAAAAATCCGCTTGTGCCGCTCCGCTGCTTGTCATTGTAAAAAAATGATATGCTCCAACTACAAAGCCATTTAATCTAGCATTATTCCAGTTATACAAAAAATCCGTATCAAGAAAATTCTGCCCTTCAGTTGCCTTTAGTATAATAAATTTGTATTTTGGATCTACACGAGTCCAGTTTACCTTTTCCTGATGGTGCGAAATGTCCAGTCCTTGCGTTTTATAGCCTGCCATTTGTGCCAGAATTTCATTGTGGTACAAATATCCGCTAATTTCCAAAAAACCTGCTATACCTCCAGCAATTATCATAATTACTAAAAATTTTATAAATTTTCCCATATCTTCTCCATTCAGTTATTTAATAACAAAATTTTTTTCAAAGTCGCTCAAAATTGCCCAAAGTTTTTAAAATATTTTTAAAAAGCTTCAAATTAAGCAAACTTCAAATTTCAGTAATACAGCCGTAATTTTTGAGTTCGATTTTAAAACAATTTCACTCTAACTTATTTTATACTGCTAAACTTAATTTTTGAGCGGTTTTGGCAGTTTAGGAAAAAATCAGATTAGCTTGATATTAATTTATAGCCTTTGTTATTTTATAACTGTCATTCCGCCCATATATGGCACTAATACTTCTGGAATTTTTATAGTTCCATCTTCCTGCTGATAATTTTCCATAATCGCAAGCAATGTTCTTCCTACAGCAAGCCCTGATCCATTTAAAGTATGAACAAAATGGCTCTTCTTAGTTTCTTTTTCCCTATATTTAATCATCGCACGTCTAGCCTGAAAATCTTCTGTATTTGAACAAGATGAAATCTCTCTATATTTATTTTGGCTAGGTACCCAAACTTCCAAATCATAAGTTTTTGCCGCACTAAATCCTATATCTCCACTACAAAGTGAAATCACTCTGTATGGTAAATTCAATTTTTGTAAGATTTTTTCTGCACTATTTACCATTGATTCAAGTTCATCATAAGAAGTTTCAGGTTTTACAATTTTTACCATTTCAACTTTATTAAATTGATGTTGACGAATTAGTCCTTTTAAATCACGTCCACCTGAACCAGCTTCTTTTCTAAAACAAGCCGTATATCCGCAATAATGTTTAGGCAATTCTTCTTCGTCTAAAATTTCTCCATTGTGTAAATTTGTAAGTGTTACTTCTGCTGTTGGGATTAAATACATTTCTTCCCCTTCGATTTTGTAAGCATCCTCAGCAAATTTAGGAAGTTGTCCAGTTCCAACCATCATTTCTTTTTTTACAAGCTGTGGTGTAAAAATTTCTTCAAAATCCTCTTCTTGAGTGTGAACATCAATCATAAAAGCAATTAATGCTCTTTCTAATCTAGCAGCCGCATTTTTATAAACTGTAAATCTTGAACCACCAAGTTTTGCTCCTCTTTCAAAATCTAAAATTCCAAGATTAACTCCCAATTCATCGTGAGATTTTATTTCAAAATCAAATTCTTTTGGAGTTCCCCATTTTCTTACTTCCACATTTTCATCTTCATCTTTTCCAATTGGTGTCGTATCACTTAATTTATTTGGAATTGTATAGGCAAGCTGCACTTGTTTTTCATCAATTTCAGCCACTTTTTGATCCAATTCCTTAATTTTTGCACTTACAGTTTGCATTCTGGCTAGCAATTCAGCGGGATCTTTTCCTTCTTGCTTATATTTTCCAATTAACGAACTTGATTCATTTCTTTCCTTTTTTAACATTTCAACTTCCTGAAGCAAGTTTCTTCTATCTTCATCAAGTTTTAACAATGAATCCAAATCAAAGTCACTATTTCTATTTTTTAAATATTCCTTGATTTTATCAGCATTTTCCCTTATGTATCTCATTTCTAACATAATTCTTTTATTTCCTTTCTTTAATTAATTAAAATTTTCAATATATTTATACAATATTTTTTTACTTTCACTCAAATCTTCAAAATTATAATTTTTATCAAATTTTATTTTTTCCACATTTTTAACATTATACTTTTCCACAATTTTATCAAAGTTTTCCACATAAATTTTTTTATAAAGTTCATCAACGTGATTTTCCACAAAATAATTTAAGTTTTCCACATTTTCAAAATTTAAAAATGTTAAATCAGATTTTGTAAAATAATTTAAGATATTCTTTATTATCTCATCTATTTTATCACGAATTTCATTAAATTTCGAGTTATTTTCAATTTTAATTTTTTCTATCATTCTTTCCGCAAAAAAAGTTTTCACAAATTTATTCACATCCATCGAAATCAAAGAATAGTTATACAATATCTCAAAAAATTTACCTTTATCCCGATATAGCAATTCATTTCCCAATTTTACCGCAAAAACTGACTCTTTATTAAAAATGCTCCTTCTAAATCCATCCACCAGTTTCGACATTTCAATTTTACTTAATCGCTCTATCTTTTTTTCTTTTTTCTTAAATGTTTCCAAGAACTGCCCGCCTACAATTTTTTTTATATTTTCATTTTCCTTATTTTCAGCAAAATAAATATATGCAAGTTCCAATATAAACGACGGCTCTTTTTTAATAATTTTAAAATTTTCATCAATTTGATAATATTTTCGTTTTTCAAAATGATTTTTATATTTTAAAATAAATTGTGAAAAATTCTCTATATTTAAAAATACATTTTCACTTTCTAAATTTTGATTTTCGGCCAAAATCAGATTCCTCCCTCCTGATTATTTCTATTTTAAGTTATCAGCAAAAATTTATAAAATTCTACTGTTTATCTGCATATTTTTCAATTTTTATTTTTTTGACAAGATACTTTGACTTGCCACATGAAGACATTACATAATTTTTACAATTTACTAAAATTTTTATTCACCTTTTATTTCTCAATAATTTTAAATTCCATTTTCAAAATCAATAAATTTTCTATATTTTCATCAATTTTCACAATATCCTTTTCTGTTGTCAAGACATAATCATAACTTTTAGCCTTTTCCTTTATTTCCAAAATTTCCTCATTTGTATAAACGTGATGATCTGAAAATTTTATTTCTTCAATATTATTTGGATTCAATTTTTTTATTGTTTGATAAAATACGGCTGGATTAGCAATTGAAGAAAAAATCAGCACATTTTTACTTTGAATAACTTTCAAAGGCAATTTTTCATTTCCAATTTTATTTTCGCTATTCATTTTACCAAATTTTTCATTATTTTCAAAATTTAATTTGTAAAAATAACTTTCCTCAAAAGTCGCAGCAAAAATCGGCTTTCCATATTTTACCAATCTTTCCTTAATTTTCCCAACTTCATCTTCCAAAACATAATTACTTTTCGTAATAATAATCTCATCAGCCCGCCACAAAGCCTCCAGTGACTCCCGCAACCACCCTTTCGGCAAATAGTCATCCATTCCAAAAGGATTTGTAGCATCAATCAAAATTATATTTTTATCTTTCCTCAATTTTCTGTGCTGAAAACCGTCATCCATGATAATCGTTTCAACACCACACTTTTCCTTCAGAAAAGTCGCACCTTCATAACGATTTCTACAAACTACAACAGGAATTTGAAAATTTAAGGCATGTAGATAGGCTTCATCTCCTGATTCTCTTGGAGTCGCATAAATCTTTTTTTCATCTCTTACAAGCAGTAGGTCTGTTGCCCTCTTTCCTTTGTAACCTCGGCTCAAAATACCAACCTTTTTATTTTTTTTCAAATACTTTTGCACAAAATACTGCACAGCTGGTGTTTTTCCAGTCCCGCCTGCCACAATATTTCCGATACAAATTATTTCCACTCCATTGACTTTTTTTTCCTTAAAAATTTTTAAATCATAAAGTTTATTTCGTAGAAATACGATAAATCCATATATAATCGACAATAATTTCATTAATTTTTCCTCAATCTAATTTTTCTAGTTAATTTTCCACTAAACCTTTGTAAATTGTTTCCAGCCTTCTAAACCGGTTCTTTATTCCTGATTTGGAAATTTCCATTAAATCTGCCAGTTCCTGTAATGACATTTCCTGATTTTCCAGCCGTAATTTCGCCGTTTCACTCAACACATCCGTCAATTCTGAAAGTCCTAATTTCTGGTCAATTACTTTTATCATATTAATCTGCTTTTCAGAAGCCGACAATTTTTTCGTTTCATTTGCAATTTCCCAATTCATGTTTCTATTAATTTTATTCCGAATTTCCTTATTAATTGTAACTTCCTCAAATTCAAAAAATGAATTTATTCCGCCAATCAAAAAGATTATATCCAAAATATCCTCTGAATTTCTCAAATAAACAAGGCTCTTATTCTTTTTCTCCGTCTGAAAAACCTTTTTCCCCATCTGCTTAAACAAATAATACAAATAAGTGGCAGAATCCTCACTATCCACAAAAAAATCCATCGCATAGGCTTTTTCTGGAGACTTTATATATCCACAGCTAAGGAAAAATCCCCTGATTATGCCAGCCAGCTGTTTTTCATTCTCCACAACTGAAAAATTTTTGTGAAAATATATTTTTTTTAAAAATGATTTGTACTCCTGCTGGTCATGCTGAGTTGGAAAAAGTATGACTTCATAGAGCTTGTGTGCTCCAAGCCGTTTGCTAATAACGTATTTTAACTGGATTGGAATATCTGTTACTGCACGTAAATTTGAATAAATTCTTTTAGCAAGTGACACGTTTTCTGTGCTGAAATAAACTCCATGTTCTGTAATCACATTTTTTGCTATAAAAATCCCAAAAAGTTCTGCATAAACATTCTCCTTATCAGAATTTTCCAAATTAAAGATTTCCCTTTTTAAATTCGCTGAATACGACAATTTTCCCCCTCCTTTACATTCTTTGTCATTTGTAAAAATCTATAAAGATTAATTAATATCATTTTTACTTTTACAATTCTATAAATTATTTATATTAACTATTATTCAATAATCTAATTTTTTTATTTTTACAAGAAGTTATAATTCCTTGATTCATAATATTCATTTCATAAAACTTTGACTTTAAACAAATCTGCTAAATTAATAACTCACTTTTCTAGGATTTCCTGCCTTATCATAGTAAGTCCAAGTTCCTGTTCTTCTTCTGCCTTTGAAACTTCCGTCAAATCCAAGGCTTCCATTTGTATAATAACCCTTTACAGTCCCAGTTTCCCCATTTAGATTTGCTTCATACAAAGGTCTTCCATTTTCATAATAAACATTCATTTTCCCATTTACTTCATCATTTACATAATTAATTTCAGATTTTTTACCTCCGCTTGTATTCCATTCGGTAAACAATCCATTTTTTTGTCCATCTGAGTAATTTCCTTGTGATTTTCTTGAACCATTTTCATAATATTCAGTCCAAGTTCCTGACATTTTTCCATTTGTATAATTTCCAACTGTTTCTTGAGCGCCTGTTTTGGCATAATATGAAGTATAACGTCCATCAAGCTGATCATTTTTGTATTGATATTTTTTCCAGACTTGTCCATTTTCAGTATAAACAGTCCATTCTCCTTCTTTTTTCCCATTTACATAATTTCCCAATGTAAATCTGTTTCCATTTGCGTAATATTCATCATATTTCCCATTTAATATTCCATTATTTAAATTAACAACAAGTCTTCTTCCGCCTTCTTCCATAATTCTGTATTCTCCACTTCCTGTCAATTCATAAGTACTTGCATCAACTCTTTTTACATCTTCCGTATTTTGAGAACTAAGTTGTGACAACCTAACTTTTCCAAAATTTGTCCCGTAATTTGCAAATACATCTTTTCCATAAGCAACTGCTGAAAATATCATCATTCCAGCAATAAACAATATTTTTTTGCTATTATTTTTTTTCATTTTTCAATCTCCTATTATTTTATAAAATCTGTTTTTTTATTTATCAATTTACCTTTTTACATTATAACAAATTTTTCTCATTTTTTAAACTAAATTATTGATTTTTCTTGCTATATATTACATTATAAGCAAACTAGGCTTAATCAGCATTATAAGTCCCAGAATAATCATCAAAATTCCACCAAACAAATTTACCCATTTTGAATATTTTGTAGTTAACTGCAATTTATTAATACTCATCAGTGCAAACCAGAAAACTATTATATCATCTATCATATATCCAATTATGTAAATAAATGTATAAAACTGTCTTGCCCAAAAGGGAACTTCATTTATTTGAAGAATTTTTGTATATGTTTGCGGTATTCCAATTGAACAGGCAAATTCTATTACATTTACAGAAAGTGCCAAGCCAATTATTGCAAGCGCCGTAAGCAACGTAAACGGCTTATTGGCTATATCCTTTACCTTTCTTGAAATTTTTGCTCTTTGCTCCAAATCTGTCACTTCACATTCTAAAGTATCGCCTTTCTTCAAATAATTTTTAATAAAGAAAATTCCTCCAGCGATTCCGACAATCCCGACAATCGGAGTTACCCATTTATCCAATCCTACAAAGTCCCAAGTATAAATCCATGCATTTAAAATCAAGAAATACATAACAGCTTCAGCCAGAATAAATAGCCCAGCAACCCTAAACATCTTAACTTTATTTCCAACTGCAATCAAGGCTGTCAAAAATAAAACTAGAACCCACATAGCGCAAGGATTAAATCCGTCAATTGTTCCTAAGACTATTGACATTGTCAACAAGGAATAATTTGTTAGATCAATCGTTTTATTAATAATCGGAATATTCACAAGCACCTGATGTTCAGCCCCTTTCGTAAGTCCTGGAATTTCACAAACTTTATCTCCAGTACAAACTGCACCATTACTGCTTACATTCCCCTTTCCAGCTTGTCCGCTTTCCACATATTCCTTCAAAGTCAAAATCTTACCTTTAGTTTTTCCAGAATCTATCAGCCCTTCAATTTCCTTTCCAGTAGTTTCTGCCGTATTAAACCCTTGAATAATATGCCCGTCAACATAAATAATCGGAGTCCCCTTAACAAGTTTCAACTTTGTCGCAGTTTCATCAAAAAAAGCCTTTTCCTCCTTACTCTCATCAATCTTATGCTCCACATACTCAAAATCATCCCTTTTAGTCGCCAATTCCTTCAAAAACTTTTCCAAATTAGCACAATTTTTACAATCTTTTCTCCCAAAATACTCAATTTTCACCTTTTTTACCTGACTATTTCCAGCAGAATAATTAATTTGACTTATAAAAAATATTCCCAAAATCATAACCAGCAAAGTAAAAATCCTGCTTTTACCTACTCCTGCCTTAAAATCATTTCTCCAAAACATACTTTTTTCACACCTTTCTTTTTTACAATTTTTATCCTTTTATTTTAAAATTTTTCTATTCCTTATAAATAATAACCGTACTAACTGCATATTCCCTGCTATGTGAAATGCTAATCTGAATCATCATCCCAAAAGCCTTTTCCTTTATCTTGTTATAAAGCACTACATAAGGCTTTCCTAACTCATCATTCAAAATCTCAATATCACTTAGCGAAAATCCATGCACTCCAGTCCCAAATGCCTTAGAAACTGCTTCTTTCGCCGCAAATCTCCCTGCATAACTAGAATATGGATGTTTCTTTTTCTCAATATGCTCAATTTCCTTTTCTGTATAAACTTTTCTTTTAAAAAGGCTTGTCTGCTTAATCGCCTTTTCAATTCGGGATATTTCAATAATGTCTGTCCCAATTCCATAAATTTCCATTTCTATCTCCTTTTTGAAACTTACTATTGTTAGATTATACTACAAATTTGGAAAAATACAAAATTTTATATTTTATGAAATAAAAAAACTATCCCAAGTTTTTGAAATAGTTTTTTAAAAATATGAGAATAATTACAATTATAACTAGTTTGCTGTTTAAATGGGAAATAGTATAAATCTAATTATTTCACTTTAACAATTTTTTTCTTCCCAGCTCGCACAATCATTCCACTTTCAAGAACAACTGTAGCTTTCACATCTTTTATTGGCTCATCGTTTATTTTGAATCCACCTTGTTGAATTAATCTTCTAGCTTCACTTGTTGTTTTCATCAATCCTGTTTCTTTTACCAATAAATCAATGATTCCAACTTCTTTATATTCCAATTCAACTTCAGGCAAGTCAACATTTAAGTTTCTCTTACTGAATACATTTTCAAACCAATCTCTCGCTTCTTTAGCCGCTTCTTCACCGTAGTAAATTTTTACAACTTCTGCTCCCAATTGTTTTTTAGCTTCCATTGGATGTAAACTTCCATCTGCGATTTGAGTCTTGATTTCTTCAATTTTCTCAAATGGAACATCGGTTATCATTGTGTAATAATTTTCCATCAATTCATCTGAAATTGACATAACTTTTCCAAACATATCATTTGGAGTGTCTTTTACGCCAATGTAGTTTCCAAGTGATTTAGACATTTTTTCCACTCCATCGAGTCCAACCAAAATCGGCATTATCATACAAATTTGTTGCTCTTGACCAAAGTTTTTCTGTAAATCTCTTCCTCTTAACAAATTGAATTTTTGTTCAGTCGCACCTAATTCCACATCAGCGTGTAATTCTACTGAATCATAACCTTGTAAAATTGGATACATAAACTCAATCAATGAAACTGGTTTATTTTCAGATAATCTTTTTGAAAAATCTTCTCTCGAAATCATTTGTGAAACTGTAAATTGTGACAACAAATTCAATGCATCTGATAACGATAATTTTTCCAACCAGTCAGCATTGTAAACAACATTAATTTTATCTAAATCCAAAATTAATTTTACTTGATCCAAATATGTTTTAATATTTTCCATAACTTGTTCTTCTGACAACATTTTTCTAGTTTCAGATTTTCCAGTTGGATCCCCAATTCTTCCAGTGAAAGTCCCAATCAAGAAAAACACATCGTGTCCCAAATCTTGAAACTGTTTCAATTTTCTCAAAGGTACCGCATGTCCCAAATGCAAATCAGACCCAGTCGGATCAATCCCCAATTTTACTCTTAATGGAGTATTTGTCGAAATTGATTTTTCCAACTTTTTCTTAAATTCATTTTCATTAATTATTTCATCGCACCCACGACTTAAAATATTAAATTGTCTTTCTACTTCTTGTTTAATTTCTAATTCTGTCATTTTTTTATTTTTTCTCCTTATTTTATTTTTTCTCCTTATTTTTTAAACTCTTGGAGTATTATTGTAATTTAATCCATTAATTATATCTCTAACGTACCATTGATCTCTAACTCTCATATCTGATTTCCACAATGTTTTTATTTCATTTGCCCATGAAGGTCCTGCTACATATATAATACCATCGGCGTAAGTCATCAATACAGGTTTATCAGTAAAATAATTATAATATTGAAATCTTAGATACCCATTTTCTGAAAATTGATTATTTTTAACAGAATGAATAAAAGAATTAATAGGATCTGTTCCTGAAAATATTATTTTACTTCCATAATATACTGTACCATTTTTATATAATCTACATTCTGCATTAAAACCTGCCATTCTATTTACCCCTGAAATAGGATTATCAATATATCTATAATTTACACGATAATTTCTACTTACAGTTCCTTTTGAAATTGAACAATCTATACTATCTGAAAACGATAAAACTGAAATAAAAATAAATAATAGACAATATAATATTTTTTTCATTTATATCACTCCTTTAAAATTTATAATTTTACTAACTCTTATAAATACGCCACATATTTCATAAAATAATACACAATCGGCAATACAAATAATGCACTGTCAAATCTATCCAAAAATCCGCCATGTCCCAAAAGTAAATTCCCAGAATCTTTAACTTCCAATTCTCTTTTTATTTTAGATTCCACCAAATCTCCCAATTCGGCAAAAACTCCAATTGCAAGTGCCAAAATAAAGGCTTTTAGTCCACCAATGGCGACATAGTCGTAATTTACGGAACAAGTTTTTGTTAAAAATGAAATTCCGCAGACAAAATTTGCAATAAATAAATATATTTTATCAAATGATAAAATTACTAAAAATACTCCCAAAATTCCTGCTATTGCACCTTCGATTGATTTTTTCGGACTGATTTTTGGAGCAAGCCTGTGCTTGAATATTTTCCCGCCGATTGCCATTCCGACAAGGTAAGCGGAAATGTCACATGCCCAAATTAGCATAAATGTCATTACAACTAGAATATTTCCATTTGGAAATTCGTATTTTAATAATAAAATATGTGAAAATAAATACGAAACATAAATTATTCCAAATAAAGTGTAGGAAATTTCTGCCATTGCATTGTGAATTTTTACTTTAAAAACTTGCCTTAAAGACAGAAGAATTATTGCAAATA
This sequence comes from Leptotrichia wadei, assembly GCF_007990445.1. Taxonomy (NCBI): domain Bacteria; kingdom Fusobacteriati; phylum Fusobacteriota; class Fusobacteriia; order Fusobacteriales; family Leptotrichiaceae; genus Leptotrichia; species Leptotrichia wadei. The sequence continues at coordinate 275,075 of NZ_AP019841.1, read as the reverse complement.
CGATAAATCCTCCCATATCAAAGTTAATTTGCTTAAAAAGTTCAAATTTAAAATATGAAAAAATATTTTTTGAATTTTCCTGAAAATATATCGCAACAGGTAAAAACAGCCCAAGTCCCATTCCAATCCTGCTTGCCACTTCAAATCCCTTGTCCTTTAGCATTTTGTAAAATTCAAAAAGCGATATTCCAATTATTACAAGAGTAAACACCAAAAACATCAGATTTCCTTTTAAAAATATCCATAAAAGGAAAGGTACAAACAACAAAATAATAAATAATCTACTTAACATTCAGCCCTCCGTATCTTCTATCCCTTTTATTAAAGGATAAAATCGCTTTATCTAATTCATTTTCATCAAAATCAGGCCAGAAAACATCTGTTATATAAAACTCCGAATAGGCAATTTCCCAAAGCAAAAAATTGCTTATCCTAAATTCTCCACTCGTTCTGATTACAAGTTCTGGATCTGGGATTTCTGGTCGGTACATATATTTTGAAAACTCTTCTTCTGTAATTTTTTCGATTTTTTTTGTCTCATTTTCACTCAAAACTTTATTTACTGCACTTACAATTTCCCTTCTTCCGCCATAATTAAAAGCAATATTAAAAGTTATTTTTTCACAATCTTCCAAAAATTTTTGTGTATCTTCAATTTTTTTTAGAAGTTTTGGAGAAATATTCTCCTTTTCCCCTGTCACAACTAACTTCACACCTTGCTTTTTCAGATTTTTTTTCTCTTTGTCCAAATATTTTCCAAATAAATCCATAAGACCATTTACTTCCTTTTGCGGACGCTTCCAGTTCTCAGTTGAAAAAGCATAAACAGTCAAATATTTCACTCCAATTTCTCCGGCATATCTTAAAATTCTCTCAAGACTAGCTGCTCCAGCTCTATGCCCTTCTAGCCGAATTTTCCCACGTTCCTTAGCCCATCTGCCATTTCCGTCCATAATAATCGCAATATGCCTAGGAATTACCAATTTATCTCTATCCATATTATTCCTTTCAAGAATAAAAATATTATTGCTATAATTATAACAGTCAAATCATTATTTTTCAAGGTATTTGAAAAATTATTATAAAAAATATTTTTTTATTTCTGTTGATATTTGACAAGTTGAAATAATAATAAAAGCTGAAATGTCTTATCAAAAAGAAAGTGTGTAAAAATCTTTGTATAAATAGAACAGCAAAGTATTGAATTTACTGGATTTATCTATTAGTTTACATAAAATTATACACACACTCTATTAGCTCTTATAAGTATAGTAAATTACTTAATATATTATTAAAATTTTTTATTGAAATTTTCAAATGCAAAAATTATTTGTTTTCTTTATTTAATATATACTCATAATATTCTTTATATTTTTTCCCTATATTTATCAAATTACGTTCTTTTGCAATATTATAAGCCTGTTCTGTAACTTCATCCAAGTTTTCCACATTGTTTTCCACAATATTTTTTATTTTTTCACAAAATTCCTCATTATCTCTAGCCTTAAAACATGTTTTTCCATCTTCCAGCCAATCTTCATACACAGGAATATCCCTTACCACAAGCGGCAATTTCGCTGAAAGCGCTTCTAGCACCACAATTCCCTCATTTTCCTCATAAGTCATAAATAAGAAGGCTTTTGCGGCACTGAATGCGCCTATTAAAATATCCGTGTCGACATATCCTGGGAAAATCAGATTTTCTGGTGGATTCTCAATGATTTTCTGTATTTTGTCAGGCAGCATTGATTTTACACTTGATGAGCCAAACCACAGAAACTGGTAGTCACTGCATTCTTGCGCCACTTTTACAAAGTCTTTTATCCCTTTTCTTTCAAAAGGCAGTCCAGCCGTTATAATTAGTGGTTTATTTATGTCATATACTGATTTGTATTCGTTTAGAAATTTTTGCTTTAAAACTTCATTTTTATTAAATTTATTTATATTTACACCATTTGAAATTACTCTGATTTCCTTTTCTTTTTCTAAATATTTCGATTTTATAAGATTTTTTGTATATTCTGATGGAGAAATTAAATAATCTGCTTCATTATATAATTTTTTCGTCCAGAACTTTATAATTGGTGATAGAACATAACTTCCCTTTATACTTCCACGAAAATCCTCATAAGTCGTATGTGTATGATAAATTACAGGCTTCCCTTTTTTCTTAGCCTGCTTTAATACTTCATAAGATTTTAATGCAACTGTATTTATATGTGCCAAATCATAATCATCTTCAGGATCCTGCGTAATTTCAATATTATTTGCTCCAAGGGCTTCTACCTGATGATTTAAGGCTTGTCCAACGCCGGATTTGCTGAAGGAACTTTTCCCCTCTGAATATAGTAAAACTTTCACGACTATCATACTCCTCTATTGTTTTTTTATAAACTGCTTCCACTCTTTCTCCAAATTTTTGGGCTGTATAATCTTGTGAAGCAACAAAAGCATTTTCAATAATTTTTTCTCTAAATTCCTTATTTTCCTTTAAAAGCATTATAGAATCAATAAATTCCTTTTCATTTCTATAAACAAGCCCCGCTTCATTTTTTACAAGCAAGTCTTCCAAATTCAAGTCATATCTCGCAACAACAGGTGTCTTAGCCGCCATTGCCTCAACAAATGTAAGCCCTTGCGTTTCTGATACGCTCGCATTCAAAAAAACATCTCCCATCTGATAATATGCAGCAACTTTATCATGCGGCACTTCCCCAGTGAATACAACTCTATCAGATATTCCCAGTTTTTCAGCCTGTTTTTTCAAGTCATCTAAAATTCTTCCACGACCAACAATCATAAACTTAAATTTTTCATCCTTAATTTTAGAAAACATATCAATTAACAAATCTATACTTTTCTCTTCGGCAATCCGTCCAATATACACACAAAGAAATTCATTTTCATCAATTCTAAAACTTTCCCTCATAAATCTCAAATCTTCTTCAGAATAATTTCCACGATAAAATTTATCCAGTTCCAGTCCAGTTGGAATAATATTCATTGTCTTATCCACACCATAAGAATATAAAATATCCTCAACTTTTCTTGTAGGAACAATCAAGGCATTACATTTTTCGCAATAAAACTTACTAATCGCAGCCGCAATTTTTTTTCCAGCTTTAACAAATCTTGATCCAAAAATATAATGCGTGTAATATTCATACAACGTATGATAAGTATGAACAAGCGGTATTTCCAAATTAATCGCAGCAAATCTCGCAAATGTCCCAACTCCCCATTCTGTCTGTGAATGAATGATATCCAATTCCAATCTTTTTATTTTTTTTATTATTTTTGCCGAATAAATCATCCCTAGCCTATACTGCGGCAATGGCTTAAATTCCATACTTGGAAGCCTCAAGACATTAGGCTCCACCTGTGGCGCATCAGGATCAGTCGTAGTAATAACATACACCTTATGCCCTTGCTTTCTAAGCTCCTTTTCAAGTGTCATAATTGAGCTGACAACCCCATTTACCTGAGGTCTATACGTATCAGTAAATATTCCAATTCTCATTTTATAATTCTCCTTTAATTCTTAGGAAACTCCAAAAAGAACTTTCCAATTTTCCCCATTCTATAATCTCTCATCAATCTTCTTGAAATAATTTCATAATTATGTTCATCGTTTTTAGAAACTCCCAGTCTTTTTTCCAAAATTTCCAATATTTTATGACTTTCCATTCCTAAAATTTCTTCATCTGTAGTATATTCTTCCAAATGATAAACCTTTATAAGATTTCCAATTTTCCCCAAATCCTTTAATTTATCTAAAAATTTTATCGCAATATGCTCCAACTGCAGCACATCATCCTTTATTGACCCAGTAATCGCCAAATTATAAGCCACATCGTCATCTTCAAATTTAGGCCACAAAACTCCTGGCGTATCTAGCAATTCCAGCTTCTCATCAATTTTTATCCATTGCTTCCCACGTGTAAATCCTGGAGTATTCCCTACTCTTGCCTTATTTTTATTCACAAATTTATTTATAAATTTAGACTTTCCAACATTAGGAATTCCAACAATCATTGCCCTTACTTCAGTTTTACGAAGCCCTTTCTTCTTCATCTTTTCCAATTTTTCTGCATAAATTTTATCCGTAATTTTTCTAAGTTCATTAAAATTAGTCCCTTTTTCCACACTCAAAGCTACAAAATAATCAGAAAAATTATTTTCTAAAAAATAATTCTCCCAGACTTTCAATTCCCTATTATCAATTAAATCCACCTTATTAAGCACAATAATTTTTTTCTTATTATTCGCCAATTTTGAAATATCTGGATTTTTACTAGAAATCGGAATTCTTGCATCCAAAATCTCAATCACGACATCAATTATCTTGAGATTTTCCACAATCAAATCCTTGGTTTTCTTCATATGCCCTGGATACCAGTTTATATTCATTCTTTTATTCTCTCCATTTTCTCTATTTTGAAATTTACTTTTTATTATTTAAATTCTTGTTTTTAATTCCAAAACTAACACTAAATCCCATTTAAAAAATTTATTTATTTTCTGACAAAGAGTTAAGATCCTTATTAAACAGGATTTATAATAAATCTGCTGCTCTAACGGAAAATAGTGTAAATTTAATTTTGAAATTAAAGATAAAAATTCAAATCCGTAAATATCGTGATTCTTTTAGAATGAAAACTACTGTTTAATCTTTTTCAAAATATTAAAGTTATATACTCCCTTATTCTTACTAATTTTTAATTACTCTGTATTTTTATCTTTTAAATAAATGCCATCATCATTTACTGCTCTTATAAATAAGACAATTTCCCCTTTAATCGGCTTTTTTTCCAGCCTTTCAATAATTTCTGAAACATTTCCACGAATTGTTTCTTCATAAATTTTAGTAAGTTCCCTTGTTATTACAACATATCGTTCTCCCAGATATTCCCTTACATCCTTTAAAGTTTTTAAAATTCTGTTGGGAGATTCTAAAATTACGATAGTTCTTTCTTCTTCCTTCAATTTATTGAAAAGTGTCTGTCTTCCCTTTTTCTTTGGTAAAAAGCCTTCATAAGCCATTCTTCGCATATCTAGCCCAGAAATGCTTGCTCCTGTAACAATTGAGGAAGCTCCTGGTATTCCAATGACTTTTATTCCAGCCTTTAAAACTTCATTTACCAGCTCAAAGCCAGGATCTGAAATGCACGGCGTTCCAGCATCTGTTACAAGCGCAATTTCCTTTTGATCTTTTAAAAGATTGATAATGTTTGTGATTTGATGGAGTTTATTATGTTCATGGTATTGATACACCGTTTTTTCAATCTCATAGTGGGAAAGAAGTTTTTTTGTAACTCTTGTATCTTCTGCAAAAATATAATCAACTTCCTTCAAAGTTTTTATCGCCCTAAAAGTTATATCTTCCAAATTCCCAATTGGTGTACCAACAACATAAAACATATATTTCTCCTAATTTTTAATTTTTTTGATTTTTATTACTACTTTCTTTTTCCTGTTTCATTTATTTTTTTATTCATTTCTTCGATTGCTCTCTTTAATTGAACATCTCCTGCTGAAATGATTTTAGCGGCTTCTTCCTTACCTTTATCCTTTGTTATTATTTCTTCAATTTCTTTTTCTCTATTTTTTCTAGCTTGTTCGCTATCATTTGCATAACCTTTTAATGCCAGCAAGTCTTCCATTTTAACTTCTATATCAGGTTCAATACCTTTTTCATGAATGTAATTTCCTTTTGGTGTAAAATATTGAGCAATAGTAAGTTTTATGGCATCATTAGTTCTCAAAGGTATAACTTGCTGTACAATTCCTTTTCCAAATGTTTTTTCTCCGATAATTGTTCCACGTTTGTAATCTTTAATTGCACCTGTTACAATTTCTGAAGCACTTGCGCTTCCTTTATTTGTCAATACAATTAACGGAAAATTACCAAGATTTTTTAAAGTTCTATTATAGTTCTTTTGCTGTCCATTTTTGTATTTCAAGTAAACAATCAAGTCTTCCTTTACAAAAAGCGAAGCTATATCTTGCGCTTCTTGAAGTGATCCTCCTGGATTAGAACGCAAATCCAAAATTAATCCTTTCATTCCCTTAGCCTGTAAATCTTTTATAGCCTTTTCAACTTCTGCTCCAACATGATTTCCAAATTTCAAAAGACTTACATAACCAATATTATTTTCAAGCATTTTGCTTTCTACCATTTCCAATTTAATTTTGGCTCTTGTCAAAGTGAATTTCATCGGATCTTTTTTACCTTCCCTAACTACTTCCACATCAACTTTTGTACCTTCTTTACCCTTCAAAAGTTTTACAGTTTCATTTGCTGTAAGCGGCAAAATATCTTTTCCGTCAACTTTTGTAATTTTATCTTTTATTTTAATTCCGACTTTTTCAGCAGGACTTCCGATAAATGGCGAAACAACTTCAAGAGGTTCTCCTTTTTTCTTGCTAATAGTCATTCCAACCCCAACATATTCTCCATCCATATCTTCAGAAAAGTCATTAAGATCTGCCTTAGACAAATATTCTGAGTAAGGATCATTCAATTTGTTTACAACTCCTGCAACAGCACCTTCATAAAGGTCATTTTTACTTGGAGTCGCTTCCTTTCCAACAAAATTATTTTCAATAATATTAATTACATCTACAATTCTGTTCAACTCTGTTGCATCTTTTGTATATCCAGCACTTGTATCTTTGTCATTTCTCGATGTTTTTACTATAGTAGTTGCCGCAAATAAAGGCACACTTACCAATACAAGTCCTAATGCTGCCTGTAATATTTTGTTTTTTTTCATTTTTCCTCCTAAAATATACTTAAATAGTCAACTCTGAACCTCCCACGACTAAAGTTGCGAGTGTTCTTGCACTATTTAATAAAATTAATATAAATTGCCATTTTGAATTTATGAAAACTTTAATAGCGTTAAAAATTCCTTATTCCCCTTTGCTCCCCGTATTGGCGAATCCTCCACGCCAATTAGTTCATATCCACATTCTTTTGAAAAAGAAATTATTTTTTTTATGGCTTCATCGTGATATTCTTCATTTTCCACAACGCCATTTCTTCCAATTTTTTCCCTTCCAACTTCAAATTGCGGTTTTACTAACATCACAATTTTCCCAGTTTTCGCAAGAAACTTTTTAAAATAAGGAATAACTTTTGTCAAAGAAATAAAAGAAACATCGATTACTATGAAATCTATCTTTTCATTATTGATGTCTTCTTCCTTGAGATCCTTTATGTGCATTTCCTCCAATGAAAGAACTCTTTCATCATTTCTCAATTTCCAGTCAAGCTGATTTTTTCCAACATCAACACTATACACACATTTTGCGCCATTTTGCAAGGCACAATCTGTAAACCCTCCAGTAGATGCTCCAATATCAAGCACTGATTTATCTTTAAAATCCAAATCCCAAGTCTTTATAGCCTTCTCTAATTTCAAGCCACCACGACTGACATATTTTAACTTATCCTTAATACGAATATTTAATTCATCATTGTCCTTAAGCATCGTTCCTGCCTTTGTCACAACCTGCTCATTCACAATGACATTACCTGCCATTATTTCCCTTTTTGCCTTTTCTCGTGTCTCAAAAAGCTCCCGTTCCACCAGAATTAAATCCAATCTTTTTTTCATTATTTTCTCTTTCTAAATCTTAAAATAAAATCTGAACAAATCTAAATTTTCCAAAAAAATCATAATTTTAAAGTTAGCCTTTAAGTAGTGATACTATATCATAAAACATATCTCTTATTTTTCTATTTATTTTTGATTACTAAAATCATATTTATCATTTTATCTCAATTTTTTTTAAATAAAAAATAATATTTGCATTATTTTTCAACTATATTTCAGATCCATTTATCTTTTATAAATTTATTTATTTTACCATATTTTAAATTATTTTTCAAATTTTCACCCTTTTTTGACAGAGTAAAAATTTTAGAGGTAATCAAAATTATATTTTAGATTATTCAAATAAAAAAAGAGATTATACTAATTTTCTAGAATAATCTCCACATTAACTATGGTAAAAAATTGTTTATCTAATAAATATAGAACAAAAAATATAGAAAAATTTTTTTAACTAAACTCACAAATTATAACTATTCTGTTCAATTCTTTATTTTTCTTAATCTATATTCGTTCAATTTTAAAAAATAGTAAATATAAAAATTACATCATATTTACAGGATCCACATCAATTGTTACCCTAACTTTCTTTTCCGTTTCCCGAAATTTACCAACACATTTTTTTATGATTTTTTTTATTTTTAAAATTTTTCCCCTTTCAAATTTAAAAAATATCTGATATCTATACTTTCCATTTATCTTGTAAATTGGCGATTTAAAAGCATCTGATATAAAATCATTTGAAGTCAATTCCATAACTGTATTTACATTTCTAATAATTTCTTCCCGCAAAATTTGAGCTTTTTCCTTTACTAAATTTTCTTCTGCCGCTGAAATTACTAATATCACTATTCTTCCAAAAGGTGGATAATTCAGCATTTTTCTCATAATCATCTCATTTTTATAATATCCTTCATAGTCACTTTCAATTGTTTTTTTTATTACGTCATTTTCTTTATTAAAAGTCTGAATAATCACTTCCCCATCCTTTTCTCCACGTCCCGCACGCCCAGAAGCCTGTGTCAGCAACTGAAAAGTCTTTTCTGAGGCCCTGAAATCTGGAAAATTCAAGATTATATCAGCATTAATTACTCCAACTAATGTTACATTTGAAAAATGCAGGCCTTTTGCAATAATCTGTGTTCCAAGCATTATATCGTATTTGTGATTTTTAAAGTCATTATAGACTTTTTCATAATTTTGCTTAGTTTTTATACTCTCCGAATCCACTCTCACAATTCTAGCTGATGGAAATAATCCTGCCAGCTCTTCCTCGATTTTTTCCGTTCCAGCCCCAATTTGCCTCATCTTATGTCCGCCACATTCATCACACGTATTGTTAAACCGCTTTTCATAACCGCAATAATGGCATTTTAGCCGATTGTCATATTTATAGTAATTCAGGGAAATACTGCAATTTGGACAAGTTGGAATATTTCCGCAGTCTTTACATTTTAATAAATTTGAAAATGCTTTTCTATTTAAAATTAGTATAACCTGCTCATTTTTTTGCAAAGTCTGTGAAATTTTATCCAATAATTTTTCAGAAAAATTTTCCACAGTTTCATTCAAGTCGACAATTTCAAACTTTGGCAATTTTGCATTTTTATACCTTTTCGTAAGTTCGACTAATTCAATATCTCCTTGCTGTGCCTGATAATACGTTTCAAATGAAGGAGTTGCCGAACCTAAAATCACTTTTATTTTTTTATTTTTTGCAATTTCTTCCTTTTTTAAACCTACATTTTCTCTTAATTCCTCATTTTTTCCTAATTCTTTATTTTTTTTTGGATCATCATCTTTTTTCAAGTTTTCATTTTTCAAAAATGCCCTTTTTATTGCCACATTTTTTACATGATAACGTGGATTATTCTCCTGCTTATAAGTATTTTCGTGCTCCTCATCCACAATGATATACTTTAAATTCTGAACTGGAGCAAAAATCGCCGATCTTGCCCCAATTACTATCTTCTTTTCCCCATTCCGTATAAATGTCCACTCTTCCCGCTTTTCCTTATCCGTAAGTTTACTGTGGAGAATAGCCACTTCATTGCAAAATTCCTCTTCCAGCCTCTGTATCATCTGAACTGTAAGGGAAATTTCCGGAACTAGAAAAATACTTCCAAACCCTTGCTTCAAGGCTTCCTTTATCAGGTTAATGTAAATTTCAGTTTTCCCTGAACCAGTTATTCCCTTTAGCAGAAAAATCTGATTTTCACTATTTTTTATTGTATCCACAGCCTTCTGCTGCTCATCATTTAAAATAATTTCCTTTTCTATAATTTCACTTTTTTTCTTTTCCACTTTTGAAATTTTAGAATTTAAAATCACTTTCTTTTCAACAGAAATAACCTTTTCACTTATCGCCTTTTCCACAATTTCACCAGAAAAATTCTTCTTCAAAGTCGCAACTGTGACTTCCTTCCGCTTTTTCATATATTCGTTAAACTTTTTTACTTCTTCTAGACTATTTTCTGAATTATCTTCTCCAATCAAACATTCGTTTTCTAAAAAATCCCTTTGATAAATAGCCCTTTTAGAATAATTTAACTTCAATGCCCCTGGATAAACTGCCTTTATAACATTGTAATAATCACTTATATAATAACTTCTAATCCATTTTATAAGTTGCATAATATCATTTGGAATGGATAAAACAGGAGCTGCAGCCTTAATTCTTTTTATTTTAGAAACATCAAACTGAATTTTGCTTTCTTCAGTTATTGCTATCACAAGTCCCATTTTATCCCTATTTATAAAATTAACAATGCACCATTGCCCAATTTCATATTTTTCTTCAGATTTATACGTGTATATTCCCCTGTTATTTTCCACATAAATTTCATAATAATACATTTATTCCTCAAAAACCTCCCTTATTTTTTTGATTACTCCAATATTATCTGTATCTTGGAATTTTTATCCAGTTTAGTCCCTCTTTCAGGAAACTGAGAAATAACTACTCCGCTTCCAGTAACTCCATAATCTGAAAATTTTCCTTGAGGATAAATAGATAAAAATTCCCTTAAACTTATTCCTGTCAAGTCTGGCATAATATTTTTATCAAAATCTTGTTTTATCTTTCCTAGATCTTTTTTCTTTTCCTCTTGAACAACTCCAGCATCTTTAATATCTATAGTTTTAACTTTTCCATCTGGCTGTATTCTTTTATAGTCTATCAATTTTTGCAGTACATTTCTCGCTGACGGCAAGGCAACTTCACCACCATAATAACTTTTTCCTTTAGGTTCGTTGATTGTTATTAATACTGCATATTTAGGCTTATCTACCGGAAAGAAGCCAAAAAATGAACTTACATATAAATTATCTACATATATCCCATTTTTAGCCTTTTTGGCAGTTCCTGTCTTACCACCGACACGATAACCAGGAATATAGGCTCCTCCACTGGTTCCACGGTTTACACTTGCTTCCATATATTTTCTGTTCAATCTTGAAACTTCATCACTGAAGACTTTTCTCACCATGACAGGCTTAACTTGCTTAATTACATTTCCTTTACTGTCTTCTATTCTGTCAACTAGGTAGGGTTTCATCATTTTACCATTATTAATAACTGTATTCAAGGCTGTCAATATCTGAATTTGCGTCATTGAAATTCCTTGACCATAAGACATGGTCGCCCTTTCTACAATTCCTATTTTTTTTGCCTCAGCCAAACCTTTTGCCATTTCAAAATACGTATCTATGCCTGTTTTTGTCCCAAGACCAAGATTTATTAAATATTTAAGGAAAAGATCCTTATTTATCATTTTTTCAATTTTTACCATTACCACATTTGAAGATTTTGCAATTGCATCTGCCAAGGTTAAAATTCCCATTACTTTATTATCATGCTCCCTAAGAATCTTATCGGCAACCTTGATCGAACCTTCTGAAACAAGTCTCGTATTTTCATTAATCACCTTCGTTTCAAGCCCTATTGCAACCGTTATAGGCTTAAATATTGAACCAGGCTCAAAATAATCTGTAATTGTCCTATTCTTTATATCGGCTTTATCTTCTGCCTTTGGATACGATGACATCGCAAGCACTTTTCCAGTTTCTACTTCCATTAAAATTCCCATTGTGGAAGATGCATTATATTTTACATAAGCGGCTTCCAGTTCATTATTAAGAGCATCTTGTAAAAAACTGTCAATTGTAAGTACAAGATTATCTCCTTCTTCTTCTTTTCTGTCTTCGGATTTCTTTATATTCCCAAGTTTCATAATCCCCTGCAAAGCCTTAGGTATTTTTCTAAGTCCAGTTGTAATACCTGTTTTCCCTGAAAGTTCCTTGTCATAATATTTCTCAATTCCATAAACCCCCTTATTTTCATTGCTCACATATCCAATAATTTCCTGAAAAATATTATCTTGAATATAATTTCTTGTAAATAAAGTTTCAAATGTTACCCCTTTAAACTTCCTTTTATATCCTTCCTTTTTTTTCACCTTATCCTTTGCAGATTTAATATCAGTTTCAACTTCCGCTTCAATGGCTATTTTTGTGTTATAGGGAATTATATGTTCAATTTTCAAATATTTTTTCTGAAGCTGCTTATCTTGTAAATATTCGCTTTTATATTTTTCAACTTCCAGTTCAGGAATATATTTTTTTAACATTCTCAGCACTTCATCAATATTTTTCTCCTCAATCAAGCTAGGATCCAGATTAACAATAAACTCTTCATTGTCATAAGCCAATACTTGTCCATCACTTGTCGCTATTCTCCCTCTTTTAGCCTTTATAAAACTTAAGGAAGTATACTGCTTTTCACCTTGTTTCCGATACTTTTCTCCACCTTTAGTCTGAAGCTGGTACACTCTTCCAATTATTACTGCAAATCCTATTGTTGTAAATAATACTAAAAGTCCAAATCTTCCTCTGAATGTATTTAAATATTTTAACAATACTCCAAAAAATTTCTCAACTTTTTGTTCTTTTCTATTTTTTTCCATATTTGACTTTGCTCTGTCAATAATATTATTTTTTTTCTTGCCCTCTTTCATTTTTCTCCTAATTTAACCCAATATTAACCTTCTAGTCTAGCTAAAATTATTTCATTAATCATTTGAGGATTAGCCTTACCTTTAGACAATCTCATTGCTTGTCCAACAAGATATTTCAATGCATTGCTCTTACCATTTTTGTAATCTTCCACCGATTGTGCATTTTCAGCCAACACTTGATCAACAATTTTCTCAATCGCACTGTCATCAGTAATTTGAACCAATCCTTTTTCTTTTACGATAATTTCAGGATCTTTATCTTCTGTCAATAAAATTTCAAATACATCTTTCGCTATTTTCGAGCTAATTGTTTTTGCTTGAATCAATTTAATTAATTTTCCTAAATTTTTTGGCGTTACATTAAATTCTGAAATCGAAATATTTTTTTCCTTCAACACTCTCAAAACTTCTGTCAACACCCAGTTTGCCGCAAGTCTTGGCTCTTTTGTATCATTTACAATTTCTTCGTAATATTCAGCTAATTCTTGTTCTGAAGAAAGTGTTGCAGCTTCCATTTCATGCAATTTATACTCATTTACAAATCTTCTCGCTTTTTCATCAGCAAATTCTGGCATTTCCCCTTTTACTTTTTCAAGTCTCTCGTCAGAAATTACAAGTGTAGGCAAATCTGGCTCAGGGAAATATCTGTAATCCATAGCTTCCTCTTTGCTTCTCATTGGCTTGGTTACAGCATTTTCCTCATCCCAAAGTCTAGTTTCCTGAACAACTCTTCCACCATTTTCAATCACTTCAATTTGTCTATTTGTTTCATATTCAATGGCTCTCATAACCGCTTTAAACGAATTTAAGTTTTTAGTTTCCGTTCTAGTCCCCAATTCTTTTTCACCTTTTTTTCTAACAGAAACATTCGCATCACATCTAAGCGACCCCAATTCCATACTTACATCACTAACTTTAGTATATTTCAATCTATCCTTCAATGTATTCAAGTACGCATAAGCCTCTTCAGCATTTTTAATTTCTGGCTTAGAAATAATCTCGATTAATGGTACAGACGCTCTGTTGTAATTCAACAATGTTTCAGAAGTTGTGTGAATACTTTTCGCCGTATCTTCCTCAATTTGAATTCTCTCAATCCCAACAACTGCTTCTTTTCCAGAATTTGTCGTAATTTTCAAAGTTCCATTTTCCGCATAAGGTTTAAAATATTGCGTAATTTGATAATTTTTTGGCGAATCTGGATAAAAATAATTTTTTCTATCAAATTGACTTTCCTCATTTATTTCACATCCCAAAGCAAGTGCCGCTTTTATCGCATAATCAAGCACTTTTTCATTCAATTTTGGCAATGCTCCTGGTTGACCAGTACACACTGGACACGCCGATGTATTTGGATGTTTGTTATCATAATCGGCATCACACGAACACCATACTTTTGTATTTGTTTTTAATTGACAATGCACTTCCAGTCCGATGACTGTTTCATATTCCATACTCATTTTATAATATTTTTCCTTTCTTCTTCAAATCTTTCATTTCCACTTTATTTAATAAAAAACTCGCTATTCTTAAATGTTTTTTTTATCTTTTATTATTTTAAAAAATTTTTTACTTCTATTTTTAAAACTCAGGATATTCAATTTCCCCACGAACACCTTCAAATTTATGAGAAATATTAAACAATAAATCCTCTCTAAAATAATTTCCAATTAATTGAATTCCAACTGGCAATCCGTCAACAAATCCCGCAGGTACTGAAATTGCAGGAAGTCCAGCCATGTTTACTGAAACTGTGTAAATGTCTGCTAAATACATTTGTACTGGATCTGTGTTTTTTTCTCCTTTTTTGAATGCTGTTGTTGGAGAAACTGGTGTTAATAAAACATCTACTTCTTTTAATGCTTTTGAAAAATCGTCTCTAATAAGTCTTCTAACTTGCGAAGCCTTTTTGTAATAAGCATCGTAGAATCCAGAACTTAACACATAGTTTCCAATCATAATTCTTCTTTTTACTTCATCTCCAAAACCTTTTGTTCTTGATTTGACATACATTTTTTCCACATCTTCATTGCTTTCTCTCACACCATATCTTACTCCGTCGTATCTTGACAAGTTTGAAGCAGCTTCAGCCGATGAAATTATGTAATAAGTAGAAATCGCATATTTTGAATATGGAAGTGATACTTCTTTAATTTCAGCACCTAATTCCTTCAATTTTTCCACCGAATCCATTATCACTTTTTTAATATTTTCATCTAATCCTTCTGCAAAATATTCTTTTGGAATCCCAATTTTCAAGCCTTTCAAATCATTATTCAAACTTTCCAAATAGTTAGGAACTTCCACATTTACACTTGTCGCATCTTTTTCATCATATCCCGCAATTATTTGCAAAAGTCTAGCCAAATCCTCAGTCGATTTTGCCAAAGCTCCAATTTGATCAAGCGAAGATCCAAACGCCATAAGTCCGTATCTTGAAACTCTTCCATAAGTTGGCTTAATCCCAACAGTTCCAGTCAAACAAGCAGGTTGTCTAATACTTCCACCAGTATCTGAACCAAGTGCAATCGGTGCTTGTCCCGCTGCAACCATCGCTGCCGAACCTCCACTGCTTCCACCAGGAACTCTTGTCAAATCCCACGGATTAGAAACCGATTTTATCGATGAATTCTCATTTGAAGACCCCATCGCAAACTCATCCATATTAGCCTTCCCAATTATCGGTGTCCCAGCCTTTTTCAATTTTTCCACAACTGTCGCATCATAAACTCCCACATAATTTTTAAGAATTTTTGATGCAGCCGTAGTCAAATCTCCTTTTGATACAATATTATCCTTCAAAGCCACAGGCACTCCAAACAACAACTCATTATCATAATTTTTTCTAGCTTCTTCATTATTTTCAGAATCATATTTTTTTGCCTCATCTAAAGCCTTTTCAGGAAACACATTAGAAAATGCTCCTATTTTTTCTTCAGTTTTCTCAATTCTATCCAAAAAAGATTTTGTCACTTCTTCAGAAGTAATCTCTTTATTTTTTATCATTTCAGCTATTTCACTAGCCGTTTTTTTGTATAAACTCATTTTTCCACCTTTCTAAATTTTTTCTAAAATGTATCTAAAAATCTCAATTTTTCAAAAAATTTTTTCTCTTCCAATTTTCAAACTTCTATTCTCCAAAAATTCTACCAATCAGACATTTTTCAATACATCCTAATTATCCGCATTTTCTCCCACAACTTTTGGAACAATTATAAATTCCTCATCGCTATTTGGTGCATTTTCCAAGATCTCTTTCTTAATTCCACTATCCTTAACAACATCTTTTCTCAATACATCCTTCAAATCAAGCACATTAAAAAGTGGCTCAACCTCACTCGTATCCACACTATTCAACTCTTCCATATGGTCAAAAATTTTATTCAAATCCACTCTAAATTTTTCAATTTCATTTTCTGAAAATTCTAGCTTTGAAAGCGCTGCTATTTTCAGTACATCTTCTTTGCTTAACATTTGCTATTTTCCTCCTTTATTTTTCTATACCTATTGCTAAACATTTATTTTTTGAACACAAATAAATATTCATGTGCAATCAATAAAAAATTATATTTTACACTATTTGTTTTCCAAAATCCTGTTGCTCTACAATTATGCTGTTCTTTTATTATTATTTCTTTTGTCCTAAATCCTGCTTTTTCAAAAATTTTCATAACTTCAAAACTCATAGGTACTATATGACCTTTTTGTCTTGTATCTCCCATCAAAATAGCACAAAACTTATCTTTTTTCAACACTCTATAACTTTCCAAAGCAACTTTTTCCATCTCAATCAAAAAATCTTTTACTTTTAACTGTGATAAATCATTTTCTATATTTTCACTATATTTAATAATATTTGCATAAGGCGGATGAGTACATATAAAATCAATGTTTTCATCAGGAATAAAACTTAAGTTTCTTGCATCACCTTCATAAAAGTATACTTCCCCAGAATTTTCATATTCAAAATTACACTTTTCTCTACATCTATTAAGAGATTCATTATTAACATCAACCCCTATTATATTTCTATTTAGCAGTTTTGCTTCAACCAATGTAGTACCTCCACCTACAAATTGATCTAAAACTAAATCACCTTCATGCGAATATCTTAACAAAAGATTTCTTGGAATATAAGGAGACCAGTTACCACGATATTTTGCATCATGAGTTGCCCATTTCCCTCTATCTGGAAAGCTCCACACCGTATTCATTTCAAGCTCAAATTCTTCAGGTTCCCATTTTTTTATTTTTTTTACCATTTTCCCCCACACCTCAATTTATTTTATTATTTTAGCAATAATTCCATTTTCCAAATCATTAATGCTATAAAGATGCTCCAATATATCAAATGTTTCTTCAAGATTATTTCTAGCACTTTCCCATCCTTTACCATCAGTAAACCACACAAATGTAACCCCTTCAATGGTTTCAACTTCTTTTGTGATAGTCTTATAACTTCTTGCTGTTTCATTTAATTTTGAACCATTTGAAGCATAAAAATTTGTTTCTATAACATATATTTGGCTGTCTGTTTTTATTACAAAATCAAATCTTTTTTCAGTCTTTCCTGTATTTGAAATCACAGATAAATCAACATTCCATCTATTTTCAATTTCACTAATTGTCATCTCTTTAAAATAATCTTTATCTCTCTTAAATCCTGAACTTTTTATAAAACTTTCAACTAAATCTTCCATAATATGTCCACCACGATTTTTTCTACCATTAGAATCTAATCCTGTTTCAACACCTGTAACATAATCAAACAAATTATTAATAATATGATTTTTTAATAATCTAAATAATCCTGTTTTTTCCATAAATTCAGAATATTGTTCCACAGGATAATTTCTCTTTTTAAAAGAATAAATATATTCTCCATCAATATCAATAACATAAATCTCTTTTTTTCTTACTGCTAACAAAATAGGAATACATTTTAATGTATCCGGATATTTTTCTATTATATTTTCAAAATCTTCCTTTATATTTTTCGAACCAATCAAAGAATTTAAAATATTCAACTCTATTCTTATATTATTAACATTTTCAAAAACTTTATCAAAATCTGTATAATATCCATAAGTAGCAATACTCTTACGAAAACTTTTTAACCACTTATTAAAATCTCTTTTTTCCATAGTATATCTTTTAATTCCTTCCACATTATTTACTAAAATTTCTGTCACTTTCCCTCTTTTACTCCCCTTACTATTAATCGCTCTACTCGCTTCAATCCTTTTTATATCAAATTCTTTATATAAATTATCAAAAAATTCATCATTGATGTCCACATTTTTAGGATCAGAATTACTAAGTAACAATTTCGCTCCCTTTTTATTTAGTAATCTAAAATATTCAGAAAGTTCAATTTGCTCTTTATCTCCAAAAATATACTCTGTATACGATGTAAAAGATGAAGTTTGATTAAGAGGTCTATATGGTGGATCAAAATAAACAAATGTATTTTCATCAATAAAATCATAAGATTTTCTATAATCACCATAAATAATTTCAACATTTCTCAACTTATTTGATACATTAATTAAATTTTCTTCATCACATATTTTAGGATTTTTATAATCTCCCATTGGAACATTGAACAATCCTTTTTTATTCACTCTATAAAGTCCATTAAAGCAAGTTCTATTTAAAAATATCATTAATGCTGCTCTATTGATTTTTTCATTATTATTTTCTAATTTTAATTTATTAAATTTTTCTCTTTTTTCATAATAATAAATTTTTCTATCTTTTTTTACTCTAACTAGAAATTCATCTTCAAGTTTTTTTAACTTTTTTATTAATTCATGAACATTTTCTTTTATAGCTACGTAACAATTCACTAACTCTTTATTAACATCACTGATATATATTTTTTCTAATTCAAATTTATTCAAAATATCAAATAAAACTGCACCACCACCAATAAATGGCTCTGCATATTTATTAATCTTTTTATCAAACGGATAAATTTTTTCAATTTCATCAATTAACTGTCCTTTTCCTCCTGCCCATTTAAGAAATGGTTTTACAGTTCCTTTTTTTATTATTGTCACCTCCTAAAATTAATTTCTATCTTCCATAATTAATATATCCCTTTTTCAATCGCTTCTTTCTGTTTACTCCGTATAACCAAATCCTGCAATTCAATATAAAAATCAATATCTTTCTTATTTTCTGTTTTTTCTAGCAATGTATTAAAATCTTTATAACTTATCATTTCTATCAATTTTTTCAATTCCATATTTTCAATATCTTGATTTGGAAATAATTCTTTTAATTTCATAGTTTCTCACTTCCCTCAAAATTTTCCACAATTTTTCCTTTCACAAACAAAAATTCTTTCAACGATTTCTCCTCAAATTCCCCATAATTTTTTCTCAGTTCACAAACCGCATTTCTAAGAATTTCCCCTTTTCTCACTCTTTTCGATATTCCCCAAAAAACTCTATCCAAAAAATCCAAATTTTTATACCTAGCCAAAACTTTTTCTCTCTTCAACCAGTCAAAAAAACTTTTAAAATCACTTGGAAAAAATTCATCATACTCTTCAATATTTTTAATTATTTTTCTTTCAACTTTTTCCATATTTTCAAAATCATAATTTTTACAAAATATATCCTCAAAATTTTTGCACAAAAAATGGTCAACATACATATCCGACACAATCCCCTTAAAAATCCCAAATTTTTCTCGCAAAAGTCCATTCAAAAAATTTTCTTCTCTATCAGAAATTTTATCAATCAGTCTATGTAAGATTATCCCGCTTTTCAAATTTTCTTGTAATTCGATTTTCTCAACTTTTCCTTTATAAAAATCTCCGGTAAAATTGCCGTAAAGCGTATTTTCATTCATTTTTTTATCAATTTCAAGTGATATAACCGAATGAGCTAAATAATTCATTTTGACTCCTGTTTTTTCAAATAGTTCAAAATCTCATCAAAATTCTCAAATTCAAAAAAATCAATCTCGTTTTCTTGACAAAACTTAATCGCTCGAGTCCCTTTTCTAACAAAAGAAAAATCTGCCACTTCAATCGCCCTGTAATCCGAAGGTCCGTCCCCAACGAAATAAACCGTATAACCTTCATCTTTATATTTCTGAACAGCCTCTTTTTTGTCAACACCGTAATATTGCTCTTTATCTAAGTAAGGAAATGAAACAGTAATTTTATTCTCATCAAATTTAATATCATTTGATATAATTTCATCTTCATTCAGGTCAATTCCATAATTCCTAAGAACACCTGATATATTTAATTTTGTCCCAGCACTTACAATCTTAAATTCAATACCACTTTTCACAAAATCTACAAATGTTTCGTCAATTCCAACTAATTTCAATGTTTCCAAAAATTCCTCTTTCGTAATATTCAAACTCTCAATCCCAGTCTGCAAATATTCCTTCATCGTAATTTCGCCACTTCGATATTTTTTCCTAATATCCTCCTTTAATTCTGGCTGATACACCGAAAGCAACGTATCCGTTGAATCTCTTTTACTAATCGTAATATCAAAATCTATTAAAAATATTAATTTTTTGCTCACATTTTCTCCTTTAGTTATCAAAATACTATTATTTCTCAATTTTTAATGACTTTATTTTTATAAACTTTTCAAATATTTAATTTCATCTTCATTCAAAGCACGGTATTCTCCCACTTGCAAATGTCCAAGCGTAAGTTCTCCCACTTTAATTCTTTTCAGCGAATTAACATTATATCCCAATGTTTCCAGCATTTTTCTAATCTGTCGGTTTCTTCCTTCAAAGATTGCAATTCTAAGTTCTTTTTTATCAATTTTTTTAACTTTAGCAGGGGCTGTTCTTCTTCCATCAATTACAACTCCATATTGCAATGCTTCGATGTCTTTATCATCAATTTCACGGCTAACTTTGGCAATATAGCTCTTGTATAATTTTTTTCTTGGGTGCATTACGTGATTGTAGACATCGCCATCGTTACTGATTATAATCAGACCTTCTGTCATAAAATCCAGTCTTCCATATGTAAAAAGTCTTGCTTTTGATTTTATCAAATCTATTGCCAATTTTCTGCCAAATTTATCTTCATTTGAACAAATAACCCTTTTTGGCTTATTTAAAATATAGTATTCGTATCTTGTGTTAAGTTTTACTCTTTCCCCATCAATTCTAACAACATCCTCAGGCTTTATATCCATTCCGATAATCGCTTCTTGCTTATTTACTGTAACCCTTCCTTCGTTTATCAGTTCATCAGCCTTCCTACGAGAACAAAATCCCGTTTCGGCTATAAATTTATTTAATCTCATTTTTTACCTCTTTATTTTTAATTTTTTAAACATTTTCATTATCTGAACTTTCAGTTTTCATTTTTTCATCTTCCCTATAAAGCAGATCAATTTTTTGAAACTGCTCACTTCCTGGCAGTTCTTCCCTTCCGTGAATATTCAAGTAACTGTAGAAATCCTCCGTCACTTCATATAAATTTGGAGTTCCAATAGATTTTTTCTTCCCAGAAATATAAATTAATTTTCTTTCCAAAAGATTAGCCATTGTCTTATCAGCCCCAGCACCTCGGATCTGTTCGATTTCAGCTTTAGTTACAGGCCCTTTATATGCAATAATTGCCAATGTTTCCATCGCTGAACGTGATAATTTCTTTAATTTCATTTCTGGATTAAAAAATCTTTTTACATCAAAGCCAAAAAGCGGGTTTGACACTAAAAAAACTCCTCCATTTTCAATTTTTAAATTTATTCCAGTATTTTTTCTCTTTTCCCTTAAACTATGCAGCACTTCTTCCATCTCAAAGTTTTCCATCGCATAAAACTGTGCAAGCTCCTGGACTGTCACCATTTCCTTTGCCAAAAAAATAATCGCTTCCACTTTCTCTTCGATTTCACTAATTTCGAGTTTTCTTTGAACACCAATTATACGGCCTTGCTTCTCTTCTCTTTTATTTTCTTTTTTTTCAAATTTTTCCATATTCTACCATTTTTATTTTTTATTTTTTCTATAACAATACTTTTATCTAATACTAAAAAATTTTGTTCCTACTACTATTTTCATTAATAGGGGAATTCTCCTATTTCGTTTCCTTCAGAAAATTCCCCTAATTTCTAATTATTCAAATTAATATTCGTGTGTTGGTGAAATAATAATATTTTTGTATCTCTTGAAATCTGTCAATACTTCTGCAATTCCTGTTACTACAGCATGGATCGCATCATCTCCAACAGTTACCTTAAGCAATAATTCCCTTTCGATTCTTTCTTTTAAGATTTTTATGCCTGCTCCACCACCAGATAAGTAAATTCCTGTTTCATAAATATCTGCTGCCACTTCAGGCTCAATTTCTTCTATTGTAAGTCTTACTTCATCAATAATGGCATCAATATGTCTTGTAATCGCTCCATTTATGGCAGAAGTCTTAATTTTCATGCTCTTTGGCAATCCAACTCCCAATTCACGTCCTCTTATTTCGTATTCCAATTCAGGATCATCTTGACTTATTGTATTTACTTTTAATTCTTCGGCTGTTCTTTCACCAATTAATAAATTGTATTCATCTTTTACAAATTCCATAATATCTTCATTTAAGTGATCCCCAGCAATTTTAACTGACTTAGATAATGCTGCTCCACCTGATACAATAAATGCAATTTCAGTAGTTCCTCCACCTATATCAACAATTAAATGTCCTTTTGGCTCAAATAAATCAATTCCAACACCAATTGCAGCCGCTATTGGTTCTTCAATTAGATAAACTTCTTTTGCTCCAGCATCTTTTACAACTTCAATTACTGCTCTTCTTTCCACTTGTGTAACTCCGCTCGGAACACAAATAATTACTCTTGAACTTTGGAATTTATCCTTCTTTATTCTATGTAAAAATTCTTCAAGCATTCTTTCAGTAACTTCATAATTTGAAATTACTCCATTTTTTAATGGACGGATAATTTCAGTATGCTTAGCTGTTCTTCCAATAATTTCCTTTGCCTTTTCTCCAATGTGTTCCAACTCTTCAGTTTTTTTATTGATAGCCACATAAGTTGGCTCATCCACTTGAATTCCTTCACCCTTTACATACATGACAGTATTTGCTGTTCCTAAATCAATAGCTATATCACGTGTAGTCTTTGGCGCTATATTTGTCTTAAACAAGTCAAAAAATTTCATCTATTCTATCTCCTTCATTTTTTTATTTTTTTAAAAAACATTTATTAAATTATTATAGCTTTAAAGTATTTTACCATTTTTTTTGAATATACTCAAGCAACTTTAAGGGGTAATTTGCTATAATATTAATTAATATTGCAAAATACATATTTTTTTAATCATTTTCATCAATATTATCAGTTATTATCTGATCATCATAACTTATAATTCCATGATCCTTTAATTGATCATAAATTCTCGAAGCTCTATTAAATCCAACTTTCAGCTTACGTTGAAGCAGCGAAATTGAAACTTTATTTTCCTGTCTTATAATATTTACTGCATTTTCAAAATAAGGATCAGTGTCATCTTCAATTTCTTCTTCAGGTTCCTTCAAAATTTCATTTTTATATTTTACCTTTTTAGCAGATTTCAACGTATCAGTCAAGTTCTTAACCTCTTCATCAGAAATATATGCCCCTTGTATTCTTTCCATTTTTGAAGATCCATTGGCAAGCAGCAGCATATCCCCCTGTCCTAAAAGTTTTTCTGCCCCAGCCGAATCAAGTATTGTTCTCGAATCAATCTGTGATCTTAATGCAAAGGAAATTCTGCTTGGCAAGTTAGCCTTTATCATTCCCGTTATAACATCTGTAGATGGCCGCTGTGTCGCAACAACTAGATGTATTCCAACTGCCCTTGCCTTTTGCGCAATTCTTGCAATTGATTCTTCCACGCTTCCAGAAGCAACCATCATAAGATCCGCCAGCTCATCAATTATTATAACGATATAAGGCATTTTTTCCACAAAGCTCAACGAATTGTAGCTTTTTATATTTCTCACTCCATTTTCCATAAGTTTCTTATATCTGTTTTCCATTTCATTAACTGCCCATTTTAAAGCTATTGCAGCCTGCTCTGGATCTATAATTACTGGCACTAAAAGATGTGGAATATCGTTATATGGCATAAGTTCCACCATTTTAGGATCAACCATTATAAATTTTACTTCCTTGTCGGATTTTTTTGAAATCAATGTTGAAATTAAAGTGTTCACACAAACCGACTTCCCAGAACCTGTTTGCCCTGCAATAAGCAAATGCGGCATTTTAGCAATATCTATAAACTTATCTCGCCCAACAATATCTTTTCCTAATATTACCTTTAATTCCCCGCTGTCAAGTTCCTTATTTTTTATGATATTTGAAAAATGCACAGGCTCCTTTATTTTATTCGGAGTTTCAATTCCAATTGTATTTTTTCCAGGAATTGGAGCTTCTATACGAATACTTTCTGCCGCAAGATTCATTGCAATGTCATCTGAAAGTCCTGTTACCTTGCTTACTTTTACACCCTTTGGAATTATAATTTCATATCTCGTAATAGTTGGTCCATATTCATAATTTACAACTTTCGCATCAACTCCAAATTCCTTTAGCACGTTTTCCAGATGATTCACATTTTCTCTTATACTTTTTTCAATTTCCTGTTTTTTCTCAAGATCCATCGGTTTTGATTTAAAAATTTCCGCAATGGATTTTTTCACAATATCGTCATATCCTTGATTGCTGTCAAACATCGCATTAACTTTTCTCAATTCCTCTTCAAGTTCTTTTCCCTTTGAGTTGTTGCTTTCAAAAGCATCAAGCTTTGGAAACTGCTGAAAATTTGGATCCGCATTTACAGAATTTATTTCTTCTCTTTTTAAAGGTGTTACAATTTCCAGTTTTGTTTCCTTTTTGCTGTCTTCATCTCTTTTGCTTTCATTCTTATTATTTTCATTTACGCTTTCGATCTCAATTTCTCTTTCGCTTCCGGCTTCCTTTTCTTCTGCAACATTTTGCTTTTCAGCATTTAAAATGTTTTCACCACTATTTTCAGTTTTTTCTACAGTTTCTGCTTTTCTATTTTCTAGCGGTTTTACAACTGTATCCAGTACATCTTCTTTTTTTCTTTTTTCCTTTTCCTTTAATTTTTCTCTTCTTATGCTTTCATCCTTTTCAAAATTTCCCTTTTCCTTCTCCTCAAAAATTTCAATCCATTCCTTTTCCTTTTCTGCAAGCTCTTCCTTAGAATAAACTTCTGTTTTCTGCAAAAAATTTTCCTTAGGCTTTTTCGCAATTTCAAAACTTAATTTTTCATTTCTGGATTGTATTATTTTTGCCTTTAACATTTCCTTCTGATAACGTTTATAATCTGTTTTTTTCAAATTTTCAGCATATTTTTTTGCCGCCAGCTTTCTTTTTTTCTCCTTATACTCATCGCTTTTGTAATATTTTATTATTTCCCTCAAAACTTCATATCCAAGTTCAATAAGATCTCTAATTAACCATACCACAAAAAACAATGACAATATTAAAAGAATAAAAAACATCCATTGAAAATGCAGCACCTTGAAAAACGGCATTGACAGCAATGCTCCTAAAATTCCTCCGCTTTCACGGTTAAACCCTATTTCCAAAAGCTGTCTGCCCGCTTCAGTAAAGTTTCCCGACAAGGGTTTTCCATGAACAACAGAACTTCTTATCAAAATCATTCCCCAGCTTAAAAATAGCCCCGCTAATGCCGCAGCCTTTCCTTGTGTCAAATTAATCCCAATTTTTTCATAGAAAAACAGAATTATTCCATACAGCATAGCAATTATCGCAATAAACCACGTCATTTTTCCAAAAAATAGCGTAATTCCACTTAATATAAGTGAAAATATATTTTCACCAATATTATCACTGAGCATTTTTGATTTATTTGCCAACAGCAATACCAATATAATCCCAGCAACAAACCAGATTATACCTTCAACTTTTCTTCTACTCATCTTAATTATCCTTTCTAAAAATTCTATCTAAATTTAATAAATTCCAAATCTAAAATTCCTAATCAATTTTACCATATAACAAACCTATTCTCAAAGCTATCTAAAAATTATATAAAATAAATAAAACTCAAAATTTAGATTGGAATAGAATAGTCATCGGTTTTAAAGTGACTTTTCTACATTATACTATATTTTTTCAATTTTGTCATTTTCTATTTCCTTAAAAAATAAACTTAGAATACAAAAACAAAATTTAGCAAAAAAAATATAATTTTTTTCATTTAGGCACTTGTTAATTGAAATAAATGTGGTAAAATTAGTATAGAGCAGAAAAATTTATTGATTCAATAAATTAAATTTTAAATCAATAGTTATCCTGCTTAAATCCATTTTTGATCAAAAAAATTTTATCAAATTGGATAAAAAATAATAAATTAAATTTTTTAAATAAAACTTTAGGAGGAATATCATGGACTACATGAAAAAATACGAATATTGGCTAAATTCAGATGCCATTGACGAAAAAGACAGAGAAGAATTGAAAAGCATTGCAGGGAATGAAAAAGAAATAGAAGATAGATTTTTCAAAGATTTGAGTTTTGGAACTGGTGGAATTAGAGGAGTTCGTGGAATTGGAACTAATAGAATGAATAAATATGTAATTAGAAAAGTAACTCAAGGACTTGCAAACTATATGTTGAGTTTTGATGAAAAAGCGGCAAAAGAAAAAGGAATCATAATTGCTCATGACTGTAGAATAGGTTCGAGAGAATATGCACTAAATACTGCAAGAGTAATGGCTGCAAATGGAATTAAAGCATATATTTATGAAAGTTTACGTTCAACTCCTGAGTTGTCATTTGGTGTAAGATATAAAGGATGTATGTCAGGAATTGTTGTTACAGCTTCTCATAATCCTGCAGAATACAATGGATATAAAGTTTATTGGGATGATGGAGCACAAGTTGTTGACCCACATGCACCAGCAATTGTTGATGAAGTAAATAAAATTTCTACATTGGAAGAAATAAAAGTTATTTCTGAAGAAGAAGGAAGAGAAAAAGGATTAATTATTCAACTTGATCATAAAATTGATGATGACTATATAGCAGCAATTAAAAAACAAACTATACATACAGATATTCCAGGAAAAGAAGATTTCAAGATTGTTTATACTCCGCTTCATGGAACTGGTGGAAGACCAATGAAGAGAATTTTATCTGATTTTGGATACAATTTTGAAGTTGTAAAAGAACAAATTGAACCAGATGGAAACTTCCCAACAGTAGTTTATGCAAACCCAGAAGAAGTGGCAGCATTTAAATTGGGAACAAAATTAGGAAATGAAATTGGAGCACAATTAATTTTGGCAAATGATCCAGATGCTGATAGAATCGGTATTGCGATAAGAGATGACAAAAATGAATGGTATTATCCAAACGGAAACCAAGTAGGATTATTGTTATTGCAATATTTATTGAATTACAAAAAAGATATTCCAGCTGATGCACAAGTTATTACAACAGTTGTTTCTACACCAATGATTGATGTTGTTGCACCTGCTAAAAATGTTGGAGTTATGAAAACATTGACTGGATTCAAATATATTGGACAAAAAATTAGACAATTTGAAAATAAAGAATTAAAAGGATCATATTTATTTGGATTTGAAGAAAGTTACGGATATTTGATTGGAACTCATGCAAGAGATAAAGATGCGTTGGTAACTTCAATGGTTATTTCTGAAATGGCAACTTATTACCACTCAAAAGGAACTTCTATTTACAAAGAATTGCAAAAATTATATGAAAAATTCGGATATTATTTAGAAGGAATTAAATCAGTAACATTGAAAGGTAAAGACGGAATTGAACAAATGGCAGCATTGATGTCTAACTTGAGAGAAAATGTTAAAGATGAATTGCTTGGTAAGAAAATTAAAATTAAAAGAGATTTCTTCTCACACAAAGAACATAACTTGGAAACTGGTGAAGAAAAAGAAATTAATTTACCAAAAGAAAATGTATTACAATTTGTGCTTGAAGACAATACATTTATTACAGCAAGACCATCTGGAACTGAACCAAAAATTAAATTCTATTTCAGCGTAAATGCAGATTCTAACGAAAATGTCAAAGCTAAACTTGATAAAACAATGGAAGAATTTTCTAAATTTATTGGATTATAATTTTTTGAAGTAAATATTTTGAGAAATTTGATAGACTTAGAGAAAATAAAAATTTTATACAAAGTTTATAAAATTGAATAAGAATTGAAGTAAATAAATAGATGAAAACAGGGAAATTTCTTGTAGCGAGAATGATTTTCCTGTTTTTTTATTTGTAATGGAAAATATTTTTGAAAAATGTACCATAAGTTACACGTTTTAGAAATAAAAACATGATAGAATAAAAGAAAGTTTTATAGTCAAATATTTTTTAAACAAAATTAAGTTATGATAGTTTTAAAATTGAATTTAGAAGAAACGAAATATGAGGTGATATGTTTTATGGAAAAAGCAAATATGAAGGATCATTTGAATATAAATTTTGATTTGATTGAGAAAATGACGAAAATTAAGAAAAATTATATAGAAGGAAATGTTGATGTAGAGACTACGAGAAAATTGATAAGGGAGACTTTTAAAGATAAAAAGATAACTCCTGCTGAGTTTGCCTATTCTGAGCAGAAAATAAAAGATTTAGGATTTGATGATGCGACTGTCCATGATAAGATGAATGATGTGCTTGATTTGTTTGATGAAATTATTGAAAGAGAGGACTCTTCGTTGCCTGAGGGACATCCAATAAAAACTTATTTGAAGGAAAATGAAGCGGCTAGAAAGTTGATTGCTGAAATGAAGGAAGAATTGAATAAGAAATTTATAAAAAATAGATGGCTGGAGTTTTACGATAAACTTTATACATTTAATTTGACACATTTGGCTAGAAAACAGCATCAATTATTTTCAATATTAGAAAGAAAAGGATTTGACAGACCGTCTAGAATAATGTGGACTTTTGATAATGCGGTTAGGGATAATATAAGTGAGGCTAGAAAACTGTTAATGGAAGATAAAATGGAAGAATTTTATGCGAAACAGGAAATTGCTTGGGAATTGACGTTGGATATAATGCATAAGGAAGAAGAAATCTTATTTCCAACTTCACTTAAAATGATTACTGAGGAAGAATTTAGGAATATGAGAAGTGGAGATGATGAGATAGGATATTTTTTGATTGATAAGCCTAAAGGATTTTTGCCTGAGAAAAAAGAAGAAAAAGCTGAGGAAAATGAAAATTTGAATGAAAATATGTCTCAAACAGGTAATTTTATGAATGATTTAGCTGGGCTTCTTTCAAAATATAATATGAATACAGGTGGAGGAAAGTCTGATGTGTTAGATGTTAAGCAAGGAAAACTTACTTTGGAGCAAATAAATTTGATTTTTCAACATATGCCAGTAGATTTGTCTTTTGTAGATGAGAATGAGATTGTTAAGTTTTACACTGATACAAAACATAGAATTTTTCCTAGAAGTGCAGGAGTTATAGGAAGAGATGTTAAAAACTGTCATCCGAGAGAAAGTGTCGCTTCGGTTTTGGAAATAATTGATGCATTTAGAAATAATGAGCAAGATGAAGTTGACTTTTGGCTTGAAATGAATGGGAAATTTATTTATATTTATTATGTTGCTGTGAGAGATGAAAATGGTACATTTAAAGGGGTTCTTGAGATGATGCAAGATGTTACGAGAATAAGAAGTCTTGAAGGAAAGAGAACGCTTGTAACTTGGGAAAAACCTAAAAAATCTGAAATTAATCAAGAGAATGAAAAAGATTTTGAAGAAAACAAAAATCCTTATGGACTAACAGAAAATACAGTAATAGGAGAAATAATAGATAAATATCCCTACATAAGAGAATTTATGCCAACATTATCGCCTACATACAAGAAATTGCTTGATCCAATTCAATATATGATAATGTCTAAAGTTGCGACACTTGATATGATTTCAATGCGTGGTGGGTTTCCTTTAGACGAATTGATAGAAAAAATTTCTGATGAAATTAGAAGAAATGAAGCTGAAAAATAATTATTATAGATAAATTGCTAAGTAATAGTAAAAGATTTTTGTTTTTAGAATAGAAATCAGAATAATTTAGATAAATTTTTAGAATAAATTTTAAAAAAGTTGTGGAACTTGCTAAAAAAGTTGTAAGGATAACAGGAATTTTATTATTTGTACAATTTAATTTGGCAGTTCCATTTTTTATTTTTTAAAATTGGTAGAATAAAAAAATATTTGACTAACATAAATTTTTGATATAAAATATTATTGTTATCAAAATAATTTATAGAAAGGGAAAACGGATGTTGTTACATTATTTTATCGCAGGTGGAATATTTATGTGGGGAATACTGCTGGCTTCTATTTGTGGAGTTGCAGTAATTTTAGAAAAATTATGGATTTTTTCTACGAAAGAGAGGGAATTTACAAAAGAGTATAGGAAACAGCTGTTTAAAGCGTTGAAAACAGAAAGTAGGGAAAAGATTATCGAAATTGTAAAACCAAAAAGAGATTCGGTTTCTAGAATTGTTACAAAAACGATGGAAAATATAGATTTGGATAAGATTGAGGAATCAGAGAGGGAGTATCTTGAAGAAATAATAAGGGAAGCTGTTTTGGCACAAGCAGGGAAATTGGAAAAAGGAATGTGGCTTTTAGGAGCAGTTGTAAATACGGCACCTCAGTTGGGGCTTCTTGGGACAGTAACGGGAATGATAACATCGTTTTCGGCGTTATCTGCGAGTGCTGAAAGTTCAAAAATAGTTGCAGCTGGAATATCTGAAGCACTGTATACTACGGCGTTTGGTCTAATTGTAGCGATACCTTCTTTAATTTTTTATAATTACTTTAATAGAAGAATAGATGCAATAGCGTTGGAAATGGAGAGAGCAGCTTTGCATATTATGGGAAGAGTGAAAAAATAGAATTATAAAGTATTGAAAGGAATAAAAAATGAAATTTTCTAATAGAAGAAGTAGACAGAATGCAGAGATATCAATGCTTAATCTTATTGATGTTATATTTATGTTATTAATATTTTTTATGATTGCTACAACATTTAATAAATATTCACAATTTCAACTTTCTGTTCCAAAATCGAATGCTAAATTTGATAAGAAGGAAGAAACGAAGGTAGAAATAATAGTAAATAGAAACAAGAAATATTTTTTAAAGGTGGGTAATGATACTAAAGAAATTTCAGAGGAGAATATCCACGGTGAAATTTTGAAATTACCTAAAGAAATGCTTGAAAATATGACATTGACAGCGGATGAGCATCTTGAATATGGATATATTGTAGAAGTAATGTCGAAATTACGTAATGAAAATGTAAAAAATGTTAGTCTTAATATACAAAAAAATGATAAATAATAAAATGGAGAAAGGAGAGCGTGGCAAAAAATACTGATGTCATGCGAGAATAGAGTTTATGTTAAAAAAAATTACAATTTTAAGTTTAATTTTAGCTAGTTTATCTTTATATGCAGAGGGAAAATATGAAGGGAAACTTGAAAAAACAGTTGTGACAGCGACAGGATTTAGTGATAATGTTGATAATCAGATAAAAAATGTAACTATTATTACATCAGAGGATATTAAAGAAAAAGGATATAATACGGTAGAAGATATATTGAAACAGGCGCCAGGAATTAATATAACTCAAACTGGATTTGGTTCAGCAGTAGATATTAGAGGGCAAGGTAGATTTGGATTGGGAACAAGTGCGAATATTTCTAAAGCAGTTTCTTCGGTAAAAATACTTATTGATGGGGATGTTGCGATGGATACGATTGACACTTCTCATGCGTATATTCCTTTAAATACAATATCTGTTAATGATGTAGAAAGAGTGGAAATAATAAATGGTGGAGGAACAGTTCTGTATGGAAGTGGAACTCGAGGTGGAGTTGTAAATATCATTACAAAAGATAGAACAAAAGAAGGAGCTTCTGGTAAAGTTTATTATCAAAATAGTTCTTATGGGACAAATAAATTAGGATTTGATGCTGGAATCAACTATGGAAATAAATTTATTATTGATTTAGGATATGAAAATGTTAATGGAAAAGGATATAGAAGAGGTTCAAAAGAAGCAAATGAATATTTGAATGGGAGTTTGAAATATAATATAACAGATAATCATAGTTTGAAATTTAAAGCGTCGAGATATGATTCAGAAGAAACATTGGCGTCAGATTTAACAAAATCACAACTTTTGAGTGATAGAAGACAGCCTGGAATTTTGAGTGATATTGATGTTAATAGAAAAGAGTATAGCTTGGGATACGAAGGAAAAGTTACTGATAATTTGAAATTGTCATTGACAGGATATAAACAGGATACAAATAAAACTATGTATGGAATGCCTAAAACGAAATTTGAAGATAATAAAAAAGGAATTAATTTTAAGGGAAATTATGGACTTGAAAATGGGAATATAATTTTTGGATATAACTACATTAATCATAAGGGAAGTAGAGAACAAACTATATTTGGAACACCAATTATGAATGTTGATTTAGCGAAAGAAACGAATTCATTTTATTTGTTAGGGCGTCATAAACTTGTTGGTAATTTAGAAGGGACAGCAGGGTATAGATTTGAAAGAGCAGAATATAAAACAAATAGAGAAGTTCCGTCTACAAGAATGCCGGTACCCGGTGGAAGAGGATTTGTAACTATTCCAGCAAGAGAAATGCACGGTTCGAGAAAAGATAGTAATAGTACTTATGAATTGGGACTTAATTACAAATATTCTGATACAGGAAATGTTTATGCGAAATATGAAAGAGGATTTAGATCACCAGCTGCAACAGAATTTGTTGATTATGCACCAGGTGCTAGAAATTATACTTTAAATAATTTAAAAACAGAAAAATTTAATACGTATGAAGTAGGATTTAAAGATATGTTATGGAATTCATTTGTAAGTGCTACAGCATTTCATACACGAACAAATAACGAAGTATACTTGAATATGGATCACGGAGTGTTAGGAGGACCAAGTACAGCAAGATGGACATTCCATAATTTAAAAGCTACCGAAAGAACAGGTGTAGAGCTATTTGCTGAGCAATATTTAGGTAAATTGAGAGTAAATGAATCATTTACATATGTAAATGCCAAAATTAAGAAAGTTGGAGATGATGTATTAGCTTCAACAACTTATAATTTCAAAGATGGACAAAAAATACCAGGAGTTCCATCTACAAAAGTTACATTAGGACTTGATTATGAAATAGCAGATGGTTTGAGAACGACTGCTAACTTAAATTATTACTCAAGTTCAGTGGATACCTACAATGAAAAAATACCTTCATATTCTACAACAGATTTAGGATTGAAATATAAACATAAAAATGGATTTGGACTTAATGCAGGAGTAAAAAACATATTTAATAAAAAATACAATGTTGCTCAAGGGAAAGATCCTCTTACAGGAAGTACAGTGTATTCACCAGCTGATGAACGAACTTATTACATTGGAGCAAGTTATGAATTTTAGAAAAGTGAGTTTGTTTCATAAATTTGTTTAAAGCGTTAAAGAAAGGGAAAAAATGAAATTTTATATAATTTCAATTGTTTTAAATGTTATGGCTTTATTTATTCCTGTAGCCTATTATGTTTCAAATAATAATGAAAAAGAAAATAAGAAAAATGAGCCAATAACGATAAATTTGAGTGAAAGTGTGTTTACAAATGTTTCAGATGTTCCAGAAGGAGTGGCTGGAAATAAAAATAATGGAGAGGAAAATGATAAATCTGTAAATGACAAATTTGTAAATAATGAGAGAGTGAAGGATGTTCATAATACTAAAAATATTAGAAATTCTGAGAAAATAGAAATTTCACAAAATGATGGAATTTCAAACTCAAGATTTGAATCTAACTCAAAGAAAATTAGTAACTTGAATGATCAGAAGGAAATTAAGTACACTGAAAAAGTTTTGCAAAAAAATGAGGATGTGAAAGTAGTTTCAAAAGAAAAGGCGGTAGATACAACATCAACACCTACAAATATTTCAAAAAATGTTTCAGAAAATACTGTTGGAAATAATCAAAATGATTCTCATATTAATAAGACAAGAACTAATATTTTTAGTGGAGAAATTGGGAATCATGGAGATGTTGTTAATAAAAATGTTAAAAGTGATTCTTTTGTTAAGAAATTAGGTAATGACGGTAACAGTGGAAAAGATGGTAGTAACAGAGGAAATATTAATAGGAAAGCTGAAGATAGTGGTAGTTCAAAGGTAAGAAATTTAGAAAAAATTAGCAAAAAATCTAGCAAAAATGATGATAATGAACAGAAAAGAAATAATGAAAAAGATAAAGAAAAAAACATAAATGTTTGTAATGAGGGAAAAGATTTTACAGTTTCGTATAATCCGAATTTAAGTTATCCTATTGCAGCACGAAGGCTTGGGAATAAAGGAGTTGTTACTGTTTCAGTAAAATTTCATTTCAATAGTAGCGGTTCTGTTAGTGTAATTTCAGTATCAGGAGGAAATTCGATTTTTCAACAAGAAGCAAGAAAGGCTGCTAGTAAAATAAGAGTAAAAATAAAAAATCCAGAAATTTTGAAATGTACAATATCAAAATCGTTTGAATTTGAACTTAAATAATGAAAAAGAAGGTTAGAGAGGGAGTTGTATTTCTCCCTTTTGTTTTATCTGAAATTTTGTAATTTTTATTAAGATATTAATGCAAAAAGTTTGAAATCACATCTTACATATGGTAAAATATATTAAGTAATTTAAAAAAGGTAAAAAAATAATGATTGAAGTAAAAAATATTAAAGCATCGAAGGAAAAAAATATTGATGCAATATATATTCATATTCCATTTTGTGATAAAAAGTGCGAATACTGCGACTTTTGCACATTTGTGAGAATGAAAAAGGAATATAGAAAATATACTGATTATTTGATTAAAGAAATTAGAATGTATCCAAAAATCAAATATGATACAATTTATTTTGGCGGAGGAACACCTTCTTTACTGCCTGTTGCGATGATAAGTGAAATATTAGACGAACTTGATTGGTCTGAAAATGCTGAAATTACGCTGGAGTTGAATCCGACGGATGTGACTTTTGAAAAACTGAAAAAACTTAACAAAATTGGAATAAATAGGTTAAGTATCGGTATTCAGAGTTTTCAAGATCATGTTTTAAAATTTATTGGAAGACAGCATAGTTCTGAAGATGCAATAAATGTTTATAAAATGGCAAGAAAAGCAGGATTCTCCAATATTACAGCGGATTTGATGTTCGGAATTCCTAATCAAAGTCTTGAGGATTTGCAAAGGGATCTTGATATTTTGCGGGAATTAAAACCTGAAAATGTGTCGATTTATTCGCTTATTTGGGAAGAAGAAACGGTTTTTTGGAGCAAGTTGCAAAAGGGGATTTTATCCGAAATTGATCAGGATTTGGAAGCAGAAATGTATGAAAAAATTATTGATTTTTTTGGGGAAAATGGATATTGTCAGTATGAGATTTCTAATTTTGCAAGAATAGATGATGAAGATAAAGATGTTGAAATTAATGAAATAAAAAAATTTGAAGATTTAAGAAAATTGCAGAAAAATGCGGGAAGACATAATTTGAAATATTGGCGAAATCAGAAATTTATTGGCGTTGGAATGAGTGCTGCTAGTTATTTTGGCGATAATAGGCACAGCAATGTACGGACTTTTAAGAAACATTATAATCTGATTGATGATGGAAAATTGCCGGTTGATGAAAATACGGTTGAAATTGTGGATGAAACTGAAAGCGAGAAGCTAAAAAAAATGTTGGGGCTGCGGCTTATTCAAGAGGGAATTGAATATTTTGAAGATGAAAAGGTTGAAAAACTTATAGAAAGTGGATTACTGGAAAAATTTTTCCTGGAAAAAATAAATTTTACTGATGAAAAAAATAAAGAATTTCTCTATGTAAAACAAAAAAATACAAAAAATAATGGAGGTTTTGACAAAAAAATAGTGAAAAAAACTTGTGAGGCAAGAATTCGACTGACAAAAAAGGGAATGTTGCTAGCAAATGATGTATTTGTTGAATTTATTTAAAAAAAAGGTTATAATAGTGTAATTGTAAAAATATCATATTTGTTCTTATAAAAGATATACACAATAAATTGCTTTATATTAAAAGATTTCAAATATATCTCAAATACAACAAGTCAAAACAGTAAGGAGCAGGAATGGAACTGAACAGTGCAAAAATTCAGCAGAATTATAAAAAAATTTTGGAAGATATAAAAAAATATTCTCCCTATCCTGAAAAAGTTAAAATTCTGTTTGTAAGCAAGTATCTTAATGTAGAGGAACATAAGACTCTAATTGAAATGGGCTATGATTACTTTGGTGAAAATCGGGCTCAGCTTTATCGGGATAAGCTGAATGAATTTTCAGATGAAAAATATAAAAATATTAAATGGGACTTTATTGGAAGGTTGCAAAAAAATAAAATAAAGTATATAATTAATAGTGTAAATTTAATACATTCAATTGATTCCTATGAACTTTTAAAAGAAATAAATAAAAAAGCTATTGAAAATGACAGAATTATAAATGGATTAATTGAAATTAACGTTTCAAAGGAAGAATCAAAAACAGGAGTTTACATTGAAGATTTTAAAGAAGATAGCGAGAAATATTTTTCTATGAGTAATGTAAGAATAATAGGCTTTATGACAATGGCTCCGTTTGAGGCAAGCAAAGAAGAAATAAATGATTATTTTTCAAATATGAGAAATCTGAAGGAAGAATATCAGGAAAAATATGATTATATTACAACTCTTTCTATGGGAATGTCAAATGACTATATAGAAGCATTAAAAAATGGTGCAACTATAATTAGAATAGGAAGTAAATTATTTGAATAGGAGGTTATGCTTTGGGACTTAAAAAAAAATTAATGGAATTTTTTGGCGATGACATTGAAGATGATGATGATGACGAATTATCTGAAGAATTGTCAGAAAATGAAAAAAAAGAAGTGGCAACAGAGCAGCCACAACAAAATCAGCAGTCTAAAGTTCAGCACAAAACAACAGCAACAGCCCGTGTAGAACCAGAAAAACAGCCTGAAGAAAAAAAGGGGATAGGAAGCCTTTTTGGGGTAGGAAAAAAGGAGGAAATTACAAAAATGCCAACATCTAAAGTAAATGTCTCGATTATTAGACCAAAAGTTTTTGAAGATTCGAGATTAATTGCAGATGCAATAAAAGAAAATAAAATTGTAACATTCAGTTTGGAATTTCTAGAATATGAAGTAGGACAAAGGGTAATAGATTTTGTAAGTGGAGCCGCTTATGCAATGAGTGCACATTTGTCAAAAGTTACCGATAAAGTTTTAACTTCTATTCCAATGGAAATTGATTACGAAGATATTGATGCTTCATTAGGAGAAGATGAAGGAGACGGTACTTACTTATAATCAAATATCAAAAGTTAAGTTTTGGAATTTAACTGCTTTTTTTGAGTTTTTCTCATTTAAAGCAGTATTTTTTAATAATTTAAAAATATAAATATAAAAAATGGAGAGTGAGTAATGGGAATAATTTTTACAATAATAATTTTAGGAATAATAGTATTTATACATGAACTAGGGCATTTTGCTACAGCCAAATATTTTGGAATGCCTGTTACAGAATTTGCAATTGGGATGGGGCCAAAAATTTTTTCAGTAAAAAAGAAGGAAACAGTTTATTCAATTAGAATTTTACCATTGGGAGGATTTGTCAATATTGAAGGAATGCAGCCTGAAAAGTTTGACTTGGAAGCATTTAAGAAGGAAAAAATGGATGAAATTATTGAAAAATTGAAAGGTGAAAAAAATAATGAGAATGAAATTAAAGATGAAGAATTTATTAGTGAAGTGGAAAAAAGATTAGATACGGCTGTAGAGCAAGAATTGAAAAGGCAGGAAAATATTCAGAAAAATGGATTTTTTACAAAATCTCCATTTAGCAGATTTATTGTGCTAATTGCAGGAGTTGTAATGAATTTTATTTCCGCTTTGATTGCCTTATACATAATGCTTTCTATTGCAGGAACTGTACCTCCTCAATATTCACAGGCAATAGTTGGAGGAATTGAGCAAAATTCAAAAGCAAATGGAAAATTGAAAGTAAATGACAAAATTTTGGCAGTTAATGGTAAAAATATAAAAAACTGGACTGAGATGACAAAAAAAATTGGTGAAATCAGTCAAAGTTATAAAAATGAAGATGTTGTTTTAAAAATATTGAGAAATAACAAGGAAATTACTGAAAATGTAAAATTGACTTATAGTGAAAAAACTAAGGGGAATATCCTTGGAATTCATTTACTAAGTCAAAAATCAACATTTGGAGAAAGAATAAAAATAAGTTTTATTATGTTCGGAGATTACTTTAAAATGACGCTTGACGGTGTTAAAATGCTCGTGACAGGGAAAGTAGCAATGAAGGAGATGACAGGTCCTGTAGGGCTTCCTAAAGTCATTGGAGAGGCTTATGGGCAAGGAGGTCTGTTTGCTATGCTTGGTGTCTTTATTTTAATTTCCATAAATATCGGAATTATGAACTTGCTGCCAATTCCTGCACTTGATGGAGGAAGATTAATTTTTATAATTCCTGAATTTTTTGGAATTAAAATTAATAAAAAAATTGAAGAAAAGGTTCATTTTATTGGAATGATATTTTTGCTTGTATTAATGCTTATTATTGTATTTTTCGATGTTACAAAATACTTTTAAAAAAGTTTAATTAATTTAAAAATCTTGTATTTTAGCCTTTTACAAAAGACTATTAAAAAAGTGAAAAAGGAGAAGCAGAATAAATGGTAGATTTTATGCAAAAAACAAGAAGACTTATGAAACTTTCCTCTGTAATTGCCAAATATGGATTTGATGAATTGTTTAAAAGGGGGGAACTGGAAAGATATATTCCTAAAAATGTAAAACGAAAATACAGTGACAAAATTAATGAAATAAATTCCTGTACTTTTTATGAGCGAATAAGAATGGCAATTGAAGAAATGGGTCCTGTGTATGTGAAATTTGGACAAATGTTGAGCAATAGAAAGGATATTTTGCCTGAAGAAATGATCATAGAGCTTCAAAAATTGCAGGATAATGTAGAAGTTGAAAAAGTTGATGTAAAAAATAAAATGAATTTGGAACTTGGGATTGAAATAGATGCCTATTTTGAGGAAATAGAAGAAGAACCGATGGCCTCAGCTTCAATTGGACAAGTATTTAGGGGAAAGTTAAAAAGTGGAGAAAAAGTTGTTGTAAAAATACAGAGGGAAAATATAAAGCCTGTTGTGGAAATTGATTTGGAAATTATGAAAAATCTTGCAAAAACTTTGGAAAATTATTATGAAGATATAAAAAAAATGAATATTGGAAATATTGTGGAAAGTTTTGAGAAAATGCTGAATGAGGAACTTTCCTTAAATAATGAACTTCGTAATATGCAGCGATTTGCAAATAACTTTAAAGAGGATGACAGAATCCACGTGCCAGCTGTGTACAAGCAGCTTTCCAACGATCGTATTCTCACAATGGAAATGATAGAAGGCTTTAAAATTACCGACAAGGAAAAAATAATAAAAATAGGGCAAGATCCTAAAAAAATAGCTAGAATTGGACTTGACCTTTATTTAACGCAATTTTTGAAGTATGGATTTTTTCATGCTGATCCTCATCCTGGAAATATTTTTTTAAAGGAAAATGGGCAAATTGTATTTATTGATTTTGGGGCAATGGGAAAACTTTATCCAAATGAGCGGGAATTTTTAATTAACTTGATTATTTATTCACTAAAAAAAGATGTGAAAAAAATGGTTGAAACAATACAGGAATTAGCGATTAAATTTGAAGTGCCAGATGAAAGAAAATTTGAGAGGGAACTTTATGGGATAATCGAAATGATTGATGAAAATTCACTAGAAAATATAGATATTGTTACGATTTTTGAAAAAGCGAGAAAAATATTCAGTGATAATCAAATTTTACTTTCAGAAGATATTTATTTGCTGATAAAGGGAATTGGTCAAATTGAAGGAATTGGACGGCATTTAGATCCAAATCTTAACATTAATGAAGTTATGCAGCCATATATGGACAAAATTGCAAAGGAGAGAATAAATCCGATTAATATTTTTAAAAAGGAAACAAGAAAACTGGAAACTTTTTCTGAAAACTGGCTAACTTTGCCGACAGATTTAAAAACAATTTTGGAAAAAATTCAAAAAAATGAACTAAAACATAGGCATGAAATAATTGGATTTGAGAAATTTCAAAAAACTTTTGAGGAACTAGTTTTGGCGATTATTATCTCATCACTGTTTGTTGGATCATCAATACTGGCTTTGGCAAATATCCCGCCAAAAATTTTTGGGATTTCTGGATTAGGATTATTGGGATTTATTATTGCTGGAATTATGGGAATAAATTTATTTTTGAAAAGTAAAAAATAAGTGACAGCACAATAAAAACTATTTTAAAAGGAGTAAAATGTATAAAAACAAGATATGAAAGGATCGATAATTATGGAAAATAATGTATTACTTGCGACATTTAAGAATCAGTTAAGCGCATTTGAAGCATTGGCGGATATAAAAGAAAAATATGTTGGGGAAAATTATATAATTACACAGGCGGCTGTTGTAAAAAAAGAAAGTGATAAATTATCCTTTAAAGATGGATTTGAAGTAAATAAAAATGGGAATATTGGATTTTTAAACGGTGGTCTGCTTGGAAGCTTCATCGGAATTATTGGAGGACCATTAGGTGTTATTTTTGGAGGAACTATCGGAGCTTTAATAGGCGGAAGCCATGGTGAAAAGGCTGATAAAAAAGTAGTTGGTATATTTGAAGATGTGTCAAAATATTTGGTAAATGACCATTATGCCTTAATTTTGCTAACATCTGAATCAAACACTTCTGAACTTGATAACTTTTTGAATAAATATGAAACAGAAACTATTTTAAGAAAAGATGCAAAAATTGTAAGAAAAGATTTGGAATTGGCGGAAGAATATGAAAGAAAATTAAGAACAGATATTGAATATAAAGAACTAAAGGAAAAATTTGAAAATAAATCTAAAGAAATAAAAGACAATTTAGATAATTTTTCAGAAAAAGTAAAGGTTAATGCAGAAGCATTTACTGAAGATTTAACAAAATTTGTATTAGATTTAAAAAATAAATTTAAAAAATAGAAAATATATTTTGGTTTATTTTATGGCAAGGGGTCAAGGCCCCTTTTTATAATAAATCCGTTACCTAATGAAAGAGATTTTATTTCCTCTTTTTTAAAACTACTTAATCAATCAGAATTTATCAAAAAAACACGACTAAAATTTTTGATTAAAATTAGTACAACAGCCATTATTCCAATATTCGCAATAAATGGCAAAAATGGATTAAATGCCAGTAAATGCCCAGATAAAAAAGAACCAACAGCATTTCCAAGCGAATCTGCTGCAGACACTACTCCTAGAATTTTACCTTGATTTTCAACATATCTTCTAGCAATAATCGTATTTCCAAGAGAACGTACTATTTCATAGGTCATTGTATAAGCAGCCATTATAAAATATGGCGTCGTTCCTGACTTTACTCTAAAAAATATAAATGACATCAATATTATACCAGTAAAAATCATAACTTTATGAATAATTTTTTCTTTAAATCTCTTTAATAACTTTTCTAGAAAAAATGCCGTCCCTAAAAATGCCAAAAGTGATGAACACATTACAAAAGTTCCGATTGTATCTGCCGAAACCTTTTCGTAAAATTTAAAAAAATAATTTAACGCGCTCGCATAAGAATAAATCCCAATTCCAGATAAAAAAATTATAAGACAGAAAAATTTTGAAAATCCATCAAGTTCCTTTATATATCTAAAAGTCGAAAACGGATTTAAACTCTTATTATCTTTAATGTTTGACATATTTACTGGTTCTTTTACAATTTCTCTCCTGAACCTCCCACGACTAAAGTCACAGGGTTCTAAAATCTTTAAAAATATTCAAAAATTTTCTAAGAAGTTTGATAGCTTTACACTACCCTTATTCTTTTAGGTGTGTTCAGCTCACCTCTATTGTATAGGACACTTAAGTCCACAACTTTACTTTTCCCTAAAATATTTAATGCTCCATTACAATCCGCATTTATGAGTTTACCTGCACTTGTTTGATATAGTCCTCTTTTTATTCTTTTTCCACTGAATATATATTCTTGCGGATTTTCTTTATCGTATACTGAAATTATATCTCCATCAAAGAAACTTGCTTTTGATGTATAACTCTCTTCTTGCAGTTTAAATTCTATTCCATATAGTTTACATAGATATATTAATTTATCTCTTAATTTTCCATATGGTATGTTTACAAAGTTTTGATTATTTATACTTCCTATATTTGAATTTCTTTGAAAATCTTCATTATATCCTAGAACTAGTTTTCCTATATCATTATTAAGACAATAATTTACAATTATTCTTGCTACTTTTGAAAGATAATCTTCTATACGATTATTTCTCTTTCTAGCTATTCTCTTTTGCCTTAATGTTATATGCTCTATCTTTTGCTTATCTTTAATGCTTTGCAATTTTGCATTTGTCTTGTTATAGTATTGATTTATTGATTTTAATTTTCTACCATCTATTATGAATGATGCTCCATTATTAGTTACACAAGTACAAAGATTATCTATACCTAAATCAATTCCTAGTGCATTGTTTTCATTTAATTCCCTTTGAACTTCTTCTACCTCATAAATGTATTGAATTTCAAAGTACCTAGAATGTTGTTTTGGTATTATTCTAATCTCTTTTATTTTCTTGCCTTTTAATACTGGTGGTAGCTTAATTTTAACTTCCTGATGAGTTTTCTTAAACGAATTTGAATAAGGAACTATCAGCATATCATCTTTTAATCTTACAAAACCTATAACAAGAGTTGTAAAACCATCTTTAGCAAAATATTTAGGTAATTTTATTTTTTTATTATCATATTGACCGTTTTTAGCAAGTTTTAAAAGTCCAAAAAATGATTTAAAACTTCCGTCTACTTCTTTTAGAATTTGTTGAGCCATATTAGAATTTAATTTCTTGTAATTTTCACTATTTTTAAGCATTTTATAGTTTTCGTTATAACTTAAATACTTTTTATTTTGAA
Organism: Leptotrichia wadei; assembly: GCF_007990445.1. Classification (NCBI taxonomy): domain Bacteria; kingdom Fusobacteriati; phylum Fusobacteriota; class Fusobacteriia; order Fusobacteriales; family Leptotrichiaceae; genus Leptotrichia; species Leptotrichia wadei. Next base: position 232,229 of record NZ_AP019841.1, on the reverse strand, counting down.
AATAGTGTTGTCTAACATTATATATAGCTTCATTAGTTAAGTTCTTGGCTATATGAGATAAATATTTTAAATTCCTAAACTCCTTTTTACTAAGATGTTTTACTTGTTGTTTTAATGTTAAATACATATATAATCACCTCCTTTTCATCAGAGATATTATACCGTATATTCTACATTTTATCTATTAAAAAGTAATATTTTTTAAATATTTTTAAAGTTTTTAAAACCCCACAACAGTGGGAAGCGTCGTTCACATAAGTTCGCTACTACTTATGCAGTTCTCATGGCATATATACTCCTTAATAAATTAAGGAGATTAGCCTTGAACTTCTTGTTATCTCTAACAAGCACAGACTATATCTTATCCATAGTGTATCTCAACACCTTAGGCGAAACCACTTCCAATACCAATCGCTTGTATTGTACTCCCCTCACGAGGGATAGTCGTTGAACTTTCCTTTTCAGGATTAGCTGCTGATTGTCTATTATCATAATGTTTAGGATTTAACCTTGCACCATCTAGTATATTTTTTCTGCTTTCGCTACCTTCACACTTATACCATATTTGAACGAAGGTATTATGTTGTGGTTATACTAGCTTTAAGAGTTCCCAGCAATTCAGTTTCTTCGTTGCACGGTTTTGCTCCGTGTCTACATACAAGTTTCCCTATATGCTTACTAAAATTTTCGTGCAATTTATCTCACGACTAAAGTTGCGAGTATTCTTGCACTATTTAATAAATACCAAAATAAAAAGCGATAAAATGCCCCCACAAATAAACTGCAGCCCAAAAGAATACCTAGGATCAGCAGTTGCCACAATTCCTCCGATTTTTTTCCCAATCGCCCCTCCAATTACAATTGCTGAACTGATTTTAGCTATATTTTTTGCCTTCTCCTCCTTTTCAGATAACTGACTGACATATCCAAAAGCTACTGCAAAAGTTCCTCCCGAAACAAATCCTGCAACTATTCGAGCTAAAAATATAATAGGAAGACTTGTAACAAATCCAAAAACAAGCTGGGCAATCCCATAAAAAAACGGCATAAGCACAAAAATCCTCTTCATTCCAAATCTATCTGCCAATGCTCCCAGATAAGGCGAAGAAATAAACATTGCTGTACTCATAAATGCTAAAAACTCTCCGGAAATACTCTTTTTCCAGCCTCTCATCTGAATCAGGTCAGGTGTTCCTGGATGTCCTAAATTATATACAACCATACATAAAAACATCATTATTATCATTCTATTTATATTTTTTTTCATTTGTTCCATCTCCTTTCTTTTTTACATCTCATACTATTTCCCATTTAAACACCGAACTGATTATAAACTTTTTTTAAAGATTCAGTATCTCTTGTTAGAATATAACTTCTATTTTTAAATGGGGCTTAGTATCAAATACTTTTTTAAAATTAATTATGAAAAAATAAAAAACCAGACACTACTCTGGTTTTAATAAAAATATTTATTTAAAATTTTATTTCTTAAAATAATCCTGGAATATTTACTCCACCAGTAACTACTTCCATTTCCTTTTCAGCCATTTCTTCAGCTTTATCCATGATTTCGTTCACTGCATTTATAATTAAATCTGAAACAATTGTTGAATCATTTTCTTCAATTGCATCTTTTAAAACATCCAAAGAAATTGATAAATCAACTAATTTTTTTTGACCATTAGCTTTAATAGTGATTCCACCACCAGCTACAGAACTTTCTACAAATTTATCCTTTAATCCCTCTTGGATCTTTAACATTTCCTGTTGCATTACTTGAGCTTGTTTAATTATATCCTGTTGGCTTCCACCTGATTTATTTCCAGCTCCTTTTATTTTTCTAACCATAGCTAATAATTCCTCCTACGAATTATGATTTATATATTTATAACAATTTTTATCTTTATAAAAAAAAATGGTGGAGAGAGAAGGATTCGAACCTTCGAAGGCTGAGCCGGCAGATTTACAGTCTGATCCCTTTGGCCACTCGGGAACCTCTCCACAACATTCTAAATTTAAATAGTGGTGCCGCTTGTCGGACTCGAACCAACCACCTACTGATTACAAGTCAGTTGCTCTACCAGATGAGCTAAAGCGGCACTAAATGGCGGAAGTGACGAGACTCGAACTCGCGACATCTTGCGTGACAGGCAAGCACTCTAACCAGCTGAGCTACACCTCCATAATGGTGGTCACAATTGGGCTCGAACCAATGACCCCCTGCTTGTAAGGCAGGTGCTCTCCCAACTGAGCTATGCGACCATAAATAATCACCATTTAATATTTTATATTCAGTTTTAATTTTGGTACGGCCTAGGGGGATCGAACCCCTGTTGCCAGGATGAAAACCTGGAGTCCTAACCACTAGACGAAGGCCGCACAATTATTCTTTTATCTGTTTATTTTTTTACCACTCACAGACAAGAAATATAATATCATATTTAAATCTATTTGTCAACTACTTTTTTAAAATTTTTTTTGATTTTTTTTTAAAGGCGTATTGGATAATCAATCACAACAAAAAAATATATAAAAAAAAACATAGTAAATGATATACCAAAATTTCTTAACAAATGAGAATATAAATGGTTTAATACGAAAATTTTTACAGCATGAATAAAATAAAGAAAAAAGTATCAAGGATATAGAATGCATTAAATAGAGGATATAAGAAAATATTGGACTGTTATTCATCAGAATGAATATTATTTTGACAACACAGTAATAAGAAAAAAAATAGGGCTGTTTCATAAAATAAATAAAATTCCTAAATCATAAATTTTATATATTTTACCATATTTATAGAATCAATAAAAATAATATCTATTGATTTTTAAAATATATTAATATTTATGTTAGTAAAATTATTTTTGAATTATGAGACAGCCTCTTAAAAAATATTTTTTACATTATTTTTACTTTTTTGTTATGCATGATTTGACAATACACCCAAATTTTTCTACATTTTTATTACAATAATTTTCTGCAATCTATTTAGTTCAGATTCAATTTCATCATTTGCCAATATTTTCATTGTTACTCTATTTGAATAGTTTTTCTCTAATATTTCTACCCCAAATTTTTGGCTATTTCCACTTAAAAATGCTTCTATTTCAGAAGTATTTTCATAATCATAGTCCAAAATAAAAATAGATCTTTCTACATATTCCACAATTCCGGCTTCATTAACAGCCAATTTTGCAGTTTTAGCATAATTTCTTATAAGTCCACCAGCTCCAAGTTTTATGCCGCCAAAATATCTTGTAGCAACTAATGCAACATTATAAATATCCAAAATTTTCAGTATTTCCGCCATAGGCTTTCCAGCTGTATTGCCAGGTTCGCCATCATCATTGTATTTAAAGTACTCCTGTCCACTTTCTATAACTCTGTAAAGCGGGACATTATGAGTTGCTGTCGGATGCATTTTTTTTATTGAATCGATAAATTTTTCTGCTTCAACCACTGTTGAAACTGGTTTAATGTATCCAATAAATTTAGATTTCTTTTCTTCAAATTCAATTACCGTTTCCTTTTGTACACTCTTCAAGCCTAATTCTCCTTTCATTTTATGATTTCACTACATATTCAATTAATTCTTTAATCGTCTGAACCTCCCACGACTAAAATCGCAGGGTTCCAAAATCTTTAAAAATATTCAAAAATTTTCTAAGAAGTTTGATAGCTTTACACTACCCTTATTCTTTTAGGCGTGTTCAGCTCACCTCTATTGTATAGGACGCTTAAATCCACAACTTTACTTTTCCTTAATATGTTTAATGCTCCGTTACAATCTGCATTTAATTGATAGCCTTTACTTGTTTGATATAGTCCTCTTTTTATTCTTTTTCCACTGAATTTATATTCTTTTTGATTTTCTTTATCATATATTGGAATTTCATCTCCATCAAAGAAACTTGCTTTTGATGTATAACTTTCTTCTTGTAGTTTAAATTCTATTCCATATAGTTTACATAGATATATTAATTTATCTCTTAATTTTCCATATGGTATATTTACAAAGTTTTGATTATTTATAAATTTCTTTGAAAATCTTCGTTACATCCTAGAACTAGTTTTCCTATATCATTATTAAGACAATAATTTATAATTATTCTTGCTGCTTTTGAAAGATAATCATTTATGCGATTATTTCTCTTTCTAGCTATTCGCTTTTGTCTTAATGTTGTCCGCTTAATCTTTTGCTTATCTTTTATACTTTGTAATTTTGCATTTATCTTATTATAATATTGATTTATTGATTTTAATTTTCTGCCATCTATTATGAATGATGCTCCAGTATTTGTAACACAAGTGCAAAGATTGTTTATACCTAAATCAATTCCTAGTGCATTTTCTTTATTTAATTCCCTTTGAACTTCCTCTACTTCATAAGTATATTGAATTTCAAAGTACCTAGAATGTTGTTTTGGTATTATTCTAATCTCTTTTATCTTCTTGCCTTTTAATACTGGTGGCAGCTTAATTTTAACTTCCTGATGAGTTTTCTTAAATGAATTTGAATAAGGAACTATCAGAATATCATCTTTTAATCTTACAAAACCTATAACAAGAGTTGTAAATCCATCTTTAGCAAGATATTTAGGTAATTTTATATCTTTAAAATTATATTGACCATTCTTAGCAAGTTTTAAAAGCCCAAAAAATGATTTGAAACTTCCATCTGCTTCTTTTAGAATTTGTTGAGCCATATTAGAATTTAATTTTTTATAGTTTTCATTATAACTTAAATACTTTTTCTTATTAAAATAATACTGTCTAATATTATATACAGCTTCATGCTATATGGCACAAATATTTTAAATTCCTAAACTCTTTTTTACTAAGATGTTTTACCTGTTGTTTTAATGTTAAATACATATATAATCACCTCCTTTTCATCAGAGATATTATCCCGTATATTCTACATTTTATCTATTAAAAAGTAATATTTTTTAAATATTTTTAAAGTTTTTAAAACCCCACAACAGTGGGAAGCGTCGTTCACATAAGTACGCTACTACTTATGCAGTTCTCATGGCATATACACTCCTTAATAAATTAAGGAGATTAGCCTTGAACTTCTTGTTATCTCTAACAAGCACAGACTATATCTTATCCATATCCTATTTCAAAGACTTAGGCGAAACCACTTCCAATACCAATCGCTTGTATTGTACTCCCCTCACGAGGGATAGTCGTTGAACTTTCCTTTTCAGGCTTAGCTGCTGATTGTCTATTATCATAATGTTTAGGATTTAACCTTACACCATCTAGTATATTTTTTCTGCTTTCGCCACCTTCACACCTATACCGTATTCTCACTTAGGTATTATGTTGTGGTTATACTAGCTTTAAGAGTTCCCAGTAGTTCAGTTTCTTTGTTGCACGGTTTTGCTCCGTGTCTACATACAAGTTTCCCTATATGCTTACTAAAATTTTCGTGCAATTCATACCCTACGAGTACATGTCTCACGACTAAAGTCGCAAGTATTTTTGCACTATTTAATAAAAAATTGTTCCATAATCCAATACTGGACGTTTTATTGTTAAAATACCAACTCCACATTCCTGACATGCTTGAACTTTTTGAAGTTCTCCACCTGTTTCTCCACTTTCCTTTGTAATAAGATACTGAAATCTCTTATTTTTTTAAAGAGTTTATGTTCACACAAGTTCGCTGCTTCTTATGCAGTTCTATTAACATCTTATATTTTTTAAGATATTTTTGAACTTCTTAATATTTCTATTAAGCACAGACTATATCTTATCCCACAGCTTTACCTGTTTGGGCCTGCCCGCTTCCACCAGCTTTGGTGTACTCCCTTAAAGGGATAGTCGTTGAACCTTACCTTGCGGTCTTGGCTGCTGATTGCCCATTGTTTTTAAGATAAATTTTCTTTTAGCACTTAGGTTTTAACCATTTTTATTTTTTATGCCATCTGGTTTATTTTTTCCGCTTTCGCAACGATCACACTTATATCTTCACATTTATTTTATCCTAAACAAGACATTATGTTGTCGTTAAACCAGCTTTAGGGTTTTCCAGCAATTCAAGCAGTATTAGGCAGTTTTAAAACCGCCTATGCATACATATTTCTATATATGCTGACTATACTTTACAAACTAATTTGCAATTTTTAGTTTCAATTATATGCTTTACAGTTGTAGTTTTAATCAATTTTGTAATTTTCCAATATTGCAACATTCATTTCTTTAGAAAAAGGTCCTTGCATAGCAATTATATTTTTAGGCAAATATCCAAGTTTTTCTGCATTTTGTATAGAAACCGTTGTAGGCAGTATCCTAATAAATAAATTATTCTTTTCTTCTATACCTCTTAACTCTACTAAGGAATTTGATCCCAATGTACTCAATATATTTTTATTTTCAAATTTATTCAAAAATGCAATTAGCTCCTTCAAACTTTTAAACTGAAATACATTTTCAGTTCCATAATCCAATATTTTTCTTTCAAATCTTACATATTTTATCTTTTTCTCCGCAATATTCCGCTCATTTAAATAACTTACCATTGAAATGACAATATTACTAATATTTTGTGCATACGGATGACTTGCATCAATAATTAACTGAACTTCTAAAACTTATTTTATTTTTAGAAGTTATCGTTCACATAGGCTCGCTACTTCCTATGCAGTTCTCTCAAATACTGTAATTATAGTAAAACTGCTTTAAAACTGAACTCAAAGTTATGACTATTTTACTCAAACCCTAAATTTATATGATTTTTAGCAGTTTAATTTTAAATAGAGTTCACTACATATTACTAAAATCAGTTTCTTATATTAATAAATTGCAATATTTCTGAACTTCTTAATATCTCTATTAAGCACAGACTATATCTTATCCCACAGCCTCACCTGCTCGGGTCTGCCCGCTTCCACCAGCTTTGGTGTACTCCCTAAAGGGATAGTCGTTGAACTTTACTTTTCAGTCTTAGCTGCTGATTGCCCATTATTCTATTTAATTTTAGCACTTAGGCTTTAACCACGATAAACTTTATATCTTTATGCCATCCAATTTATTTTTTCCGCTTTCGCAACATTCACACTTATATCTAAATTTTGTTCAAAAAAAGATATTATGTTGTAGTCAAATTGGCTTTAGGGTTTTCCAGCAATTCAAGCAGTATTAGACAGTTTTAAAACTGCCTATGCATACATATTTCTATATATGCTGACTATATCGCCTTTCTTAAATTTCCAGCCATAATTTTAATCAATATTTTTTTCCAAAATTAAATTTTCAATTTGTAATACACCCAATCTTTCTGAAATTATATGTATCCGTTTATTTTCAGCCACATCCTCAAGTAATTTCCCGCCATATTCAGTAGCCGTACTCACAACAATGTCATCTTCCCTGGCTTTCATAACCTCATCTAAAATAATTCTAGAATCCTTTGTTCCTCCAATTATCCAAATCATCTAATTTCCCTTTCCTAACTATAATTTTAAATTCCTCCAATTATCCCCTTTTTTACCAATAATATAAAAAACTGTTCATTATTTTATGCCTTTCATATTTCAATTGTAAAAAACTGCTTAATTTTAAAAATTACAATTTATCACTTTCTAATTATACCACATTATTTATTTTTTATTGCTATTTATTTCATAAATTTTAATTTATTACTTAAAATTAATAAATTATTTTTTCATATAAAGAAAATTAAAAATCATAATTATTTTTATCTCCATCACCTAATTTTTAAGCAAATCCAAAACTTATACTATCTTAATTTTTATCAATATGATTTTATGATAAAACTCGTTTAAAAATAAAAATTATATTTTATACTCGAACCTCTTTAAAATCAAACTACTAAAATTACATAAATTTAGATTTTGAGTAAGTAGCCATAACTTTAAAGTAGTTTTACTATATTACTAATAAGAGATCTTGGCACCTTACCAAAAATAGTATTAACATTATTTTTCATTTAAATAATTAATTTATTATAAATTTTTTCAAAAAACTTATTATACTTTAGTAAAAAATCTAAAAAATAAAAGTTGAAAAAATTTTTATGATATGATATAAATATTAAGTTACTCAAATCTTTTATTAAACGAACAAATTAAATTTGAGTTCTATAATATAAAGAATTACAGAAAGGATAAAAAACATGAATAATAAATTAAAACTATACATTGTCAGACACGGACAAACAGAATGGAATGTACTGGAAAAATTTCAAGGTCAGTTAAATTCACCACTTACTCCAGAAGGAATTAAAAAAGTAAAAGAAACTGCCAAGGAACTTAAAGATGTAAAATTTGAAGCAGGTTATACAAGCCAAATGGGAAGAACAATTGCTACTGCAGAAATAATCTTAGAAAATAATAAATATGAACAAGAAAAAACTTCAGATCAAAAACTAAAACTTCAAAAATTACCTGAATTAAACGAAATACACTTTGGAGAATGGCAAGGTCTGACATTTAAAGAAACTTTCGTTAAATATCCGAAAGAAGCCCATAATTACTTTTACGATGTAAAAAATTACAATGCCAAAAATATAAAAGGAGAAGAATTAAAAGATGGATTAGAACGATTTTTAAAAGGCCTAGAAAAAATTAGAGAAGAACAAAAATCAGGAAATATCCTAATTGTAACACATGGAACTGTACTGGAATTATTTTTTAACTATATTCAAAATAGAGAAGCTGATGATTTAGATGAACGAAAATTAATCGGTAACGGTCAATACAAAATATTTACCTTTGAAAATGAAAAATACATAGCATTATAAACTAAAAAATTTAATTAAAATAATTATTTATTAATTATGCCAAAACATCCGTAACTTTAGTCGTGAGATGAATGGCATATTTTTTGTTTACAAAAAATAAAAAAAACTCCGCTAAGGAGAATATGACACAACAAAAATAAATTCAATTCTGCAAATAAAAAAATGGCGTCCCCGGTTGGACTCGAACCAACGACCCTCTGATTAACAGTCAGATGCTCTAACCGGCTGAGCTACGGAGACACACATATTTAAAAAAGTTTGGCAACTACCTATCTTCCCAGGACGAATCCAAGTATTTTAGGCACTAACAGACTTAACTGCCGGGTTCGAAATGTTTCCGGGTGTATCCCTGTCGTTATCATCACCAAACTAGATATACATACTGTCCATTAAGACAATGAGAAATAAATAGCAGCAGTAAAAGATTATCTTAAAAGCAGACGTAATATTAGTACTAGTCAGCTGAATGCATTGCTGCACTTTCACCCCTAGCCTATCGACCATATGTTCTCTATGGATACTACGAATATTCATCTCAAAGTCGGCTTCCCGCTTAGATGCTTTCAGCGGTTATCCGTGCCAGACGTGACTACTCAGCCATGCCACTGGCGTGACAACTGATACATCAGAGGTCTGTCCAACCCGGTCCTCTCGTACTAAGGTCAGATCTTTTCAATATTCAGGCGCCTGCAGTGGATAGGGACCGAACTGTCTCACGACGTTCTGAACCCAGCTCGCGTGCCTCTTTAATGGGCGAACAGCCCAACCCTTGGGACCTTCTCCAGCCCCAGGATGAGACGAGCCGACATCGAGGTGCCAAACACTTCCGTCGATATGGACTCTTGGGAAGTATCAGCCTGTTATCCCCGGGGTAGCTTTTTATCCGTTGAGCGACGGTCCTTCCATGCGGAACCGCCGGATCACTAACTCCTACTTTCGTACCTGCTCGACCCGTCAGTCTTGCAGTCAAGCTCCCTTATGCGTTTGCACTCTTAGGCTGATTTCCATCCAGCCTGAGGGAACCTTTGAACGCCTCCGTTACTCTTTGGGAGGCGACCGCCCCAGTCAAACTGCCCACCTAGCACTGTCTCCGTTGCCAGATTAGAATTCCGACAGCATATGGTTGGTATTCCAACAGCGACTCAGCAATGGCTGACGCCATCACATCACAGTCTCCCAACTATCCTATACACACATTGCCAGAACCCAATGCCAAGCTACAGTAAAGCTCCACGGGGTCTTTCCGTCCTACTGCAGGTAGCCGGTATCTTCACCGGCATTACAACTTCACCAGGTCTCCAGCCAAGACAGCTCTCAAATCATTTCACCATTCGTGCAGGTCGGAACTTACCCGACAAGGAATTTCGCTACCTTAGGACCGTTATAGTTACGGCCGCCGTTCACCGGGCTTCAAATCGGAGCTCTCACTCCTCCTCTTAACCTTCCGGCACTGGGCAGGTGTCAGCCCATATACGTCGCCTTTCAGCTTAGCATAGACCTGTGTTTTGGTAAACAGTTGCTTGAGACTCTTCACTGCGGCCTGTTTCCCCTGGGAGCGCTTCTCTCCTTCAGGTATGTCAGGCACCCCTTCTCCCGAAGTTACGGGGCTATTTTGCAGAGTTCCTTAGCTAGAGTTATCCTGTCGGCCTTAAGTTTCTCACTCTGTCCACCTGTGTCGGTTTACAGTACGGGCGCTGCTTCTCATCGATAGAAGTTTTTCCTGGCAGTGTAGGATCTGCGACTTATGCAAATGCACTTCCCCGTCAGGTCTCACGTTTAGGCGTGCGGATTTACCTGCACGCCCACGCTGGGCCCTTAGAAAGGCTAAACCGTCAGCCTTCTCGCATACCTTCCTGCGTCACTCCGTCTCTCAAGCGATAACAGCGGTACAGGAATATTAACCTGTTTTCCATTCGCCATCACAATTTTGCTTATGCTTAGGTCCCGACTTCCCCAGGGCGGACAAGCCTTCCCCCTGGAAACCTTGGACTTCCGGCCGGCGGGATTCTCGCCCGCCTTCTCGCTACTCATTCCTGCATTCTCGCTTCTGATACCTCCAGGACGGCCTTGCGGCATCCCTTCGACGGCCTACAGAACGCTCTCCTACCAAGATACGGTGTATCTTCCGCAGCTTCGGTTTATGTCTTAGCCCCGTTACATCTTCGGCGCAGGCACTCTCGACCAGTGAGCTATTACGCACTCTTTCAAGGCATGGCTGCTTCTAAGCCAACCTCCTGGTTGTCTATGAATGTCCACCTCCTTTCCCACTTAGACATAATTAGGGACCTTAGCTGGCGGTCTGGGCTGTTCCCCTCTCGTCCGAGGACCTTGTCATCCACGGACTCACTCCTGAACATAATATATGGTATTCGCAGTTTGCTTGATTTCGGTAAGCAGTACGCCCCCCTAGATCATACAGAGCTCTACCCCCCACATATCTCAGTTCAAGGCTGCACCTAAATGCATTTCGGAGAGAACGAGCTATCTCCTAGTTCGATTGGCTTTTCACCCCTAGACCTATCTCATCTCCCAACTTTTCAACGGCGGTGAGTTCGGCCCTCCACTGAGTCTTACCTCAGCTTCAGCCTGGACAGGCCTAGATCACTAGGTTTCGCGTCTATGACTGGCGACTTGACGCCCTATTAAGACTTGGTTTCCCTTCGGCTCCGTCTATTAACCTTGCCACCAGCCATAACTCGCAGGATGATTAACCAAAATCCACGCAGTCACACATAATGTGCTCCTACCGTTTGTAAGCACACGGTTTCAAATTCTGTTTCACTCCCTTGCTCAGGGTTCTTTTCACCTTTCCCTCACGGTACTCTTCACTATCGGTCAACAACAGTATTTAGCCTTACGTGATTTGGTCCACGCTGATTCACGCCAGATTCCTCGTGCCTGACGCTACTCGGGTGCTTCCAGTCTCCACATATGCTTTATGTTCTACAGGACTTTCACCTTCTTCGGTCCAGCTTCCCAACTGGTTCCACTTACACATATGCAGATTAAACATTATGACAATCCGTTAATGGAAGTCCCGCAACCCCGTGCCAGCAACGCTGTCCGCTTGACACTGGCACGGTTTAGGCTTTTCCCTGTTCGCTCGCCGCTACTTGGGGAATCGTTTTTTACTTTCTTTTCCTCCTGCTACTTAGATGTTTCAGTTCGCAGGCTTGCCGTTTTCACGCATGCCCTCCAGGCATGCAGGTTTACCCATTCGGAAATCCGGGGATCAATGATTATGTGCATCTTCTCCCGGCTTATCGCAGCTTATCACGTCCTTCGTCGGCTGTTGCTGCCTAGGCATCCTCCGTGTGCCCTTATTAGCTTTTATATCCAGAATAACTTTTTACTCTAGTTTAGTTATAATCTTTTACCTACTATTCATTTCCCATTGTCCTAAATAATAATATTGGTGGAGATAAGCGGGTTCGAACCGCTGACCTCTGCCTTGCAAGGGCAGCGCTCTCCCAACTGAGCTATATCCCCAAGACTTCTTATGGTGGGCATGGCTGGACTCGAACCAGCGACCCCTGCGTTATCAGCACAGTGCTCTAACCACCTGAGCTACACGCCCATAAGATATATAAAGAAGCAGTGCTTATACTCCTTAGAAAGGAGGTGATCCATCCGCACCTTCCGGTACGGATACCTTGTTACGACTTCACCCCAATCACTATCCACACCTTAGATGCTTTCCTCCTTGCGGTTGGACCGGCAGCTTCAGGTGCAGACAACTCTCGTGGTGTGACGGGCGGTGTGTACAAGACCCGAGAACGTATTCACCGCAGCATTGCTGATCTGCGATTACTAGCGATTCCAGCTTCATGAAGTCGAGTTGCAGACTTCAATCCGAACTTGGACCGGCTTTAAAGATTGGCTTGGCGTTGCCGCCTTGCGGCTCTCTGTACCGGCCATTGTAGCACGTGTGTAGCCCAGATCATAAGGGGCATGATGACTTGACGTCATCCCCGCCTTCCTCCTGCTCTTCGCAGGCAGTCTTGCTAGAGTTCCCAACCTAATGATGGCAACTAGCAATAGGGGTTGCGCTCGTTGCGGGACTTAACCCAACATCTCACGACACGAGCTGTCGACAGCCATGCACCACCTGTCTCTGCGTTCCCGGAGGCACAGCCTGCTCTCGCAGGCCTTCGCAGGATGTCAAGATCTGGTAAGGTTCCTCGCGTTGCGTCGAATTAAACCACATGCTCCACCGCTTGTGCGGGTCCCCGTCAATTCCTTTGAGTTTCAGCCTTGCGGCCGTACTCCCCAGGCGGATTACTTATCGCATTAGCTTCGGCACGGACACTCTTCATGCCCACACCCAGTAATCATCGTTTACAGCTAGGACTACCAGGGTATCTAATCCTGTTTGCTCCCCTAGCTTTCGCACTTCAGCGTCAGTTACCGTCCAGTGAACTATCTTCATCATCGGCATTCCTGCACATATCTACGAATTTCACCTCTACTCGTGCAGTTCCGTCCACCTCTCCAGTACTCTAGCCACATAGTTTCCAGGGCAGGCTTGCGGTTGAGCCGCAAGTTTTCACCCCAGACTTATCTGGCCGCCTAGATGCCCTTTATGCCCAATAATTCCGGATAACGCTTGCGACATACGTATTACCGCGGCTGCTGGCACGTATTTAGCCGTCGCTTCTTCTGCAGGTACCGTCATTTTTTTCTTCCCTGCTGAAAGCACTTTACAATCCGAAAACCTTCATCGTGCACACAGAATTGCTGGATCAGGGTTGCCCCCATTGTCCAATATTCCCCACTGCTGCCTCCCGTAGGAGTAAGGGCCGTATCTCAGTCCCCTTGTGGCCGTCCACCCTCTCAGGCCGGCTACCTATCATCGCCTTGGTGGGCCGTTACCCCACCAACAAGCTAATAGGACGCAAGGCTCTCCTGCAGCATCTCCTTTCATCAGGCTGGACATGAGTCCGCCTGACTTTACCAGGTCTTATCAGTCGTTTCCGTCTGTTATCCCTGACTGCAGGGCAAGTTCCTTACGCGTTACTCACCCGTCCGCCTTGGCTAGGCTGTGCAAGCACAACTTCGCCAAAGACTTGCATGTGTTAAGCATTCTGTCAGCGTTCATCCTGAGCCAGGATCAAACTCTTCATTCAATATATTTACATATATTTAAATTTCACCTAATTAGTCTTGACGTTATCTTTTTCAAGATACTTGACTTTATTGATTATACACTTAATTGCTTCTTTATGTTATTAATATCTCTATTGTCCGTTGATACATTTTCGTATCGACAAGATATATATTATCATAAAAGAAAATATTTGTCAACTACTTTTTTGAAATTTTTTTGATTTTTTTCAAAATTCAATTTGAGAGCCCATATTAAATACCATATTTCAAGCATTTTAGACAGTTTCTTTTAAAAAATTTTTTTGTAAAAAAAGTACCCTGATATTATTTTAGGTACTTTGTTTTTTGATTATTTAATATTTTAACTGAGTATACACTTCGTAACCTTTCAGCAAATCTCTAGCCTTTAAATCAACTAATTCTATCATAAATGCTAACTCGTAAACTTTAGCTCCTAATTTTTCCACTAGCTTAACCATTGCTTCGGCTGTTCCTCCTGTTGCTAACAGATCATCTACTATTAATATTTTTGAATTTTTTTCAAAGGCATCCTTGTGAATCTCTATGCTATTTTTTCCATATTCCAATGAATATTCCACACTTTCCACTTCTGCTGGCAATTTTCCAGGCTTTCTTGCCGGAACAAATCCAGCACCGATATTATATGCAATTGCAGCTCCAAAAATAAAACCTCTCGCATCGGCACCTACTACATAATCAATTCCTTTATTTTTATATCTGTCTGTAAAATCCTTTATGATAATTTCCAATCCTCTTTTATCCTTTAAAGCTGTTGTAATATCTCTAAAAGTTACTCCCTTTTCTGGAAAATCCTTCACTGAACGCACTAATTTCTTTAATTCTTCTTTTTCTTCAACTGTCATTTTATTTTTTTCCTCTTTTCTGAAATTTTAATTATAATATTAGAATTTTTATTCATTCCATAAACTTCCTAAATAATTTTCTACCTTTTCGCCATTCATTAATTTTAATAAATTCTCTTTAATATTTGGATAAACTGTCATTTTTTTGAGTTCTTCTTTTGTTACAAATTTCAAATCGGTTAAAACAGCTTCATCTCCTAATTTTATGATACTGTCATTTTTTTCATTGCGATGTATTCTAAAAAATAAATTTAAAATGTGACGCTCTTTATTTGGATAAATAGTTTCTGAAAAAAATAAAAACTCATCAACTTCTATATCCATATTTGTTTCTTCCTTGTATTCACGGATTAATGCTTCCTTTGCAGTTTCGCCCCAGTCATTTCCTCCACCAGGAATAAGCCAGTATTTTTTATTATTTTTGTAATGCTGGATTAGTAAAATTTTGTCATTCTCAATAAGAATTCCTGCTACACGTATTCGAGGTCTAATCTCTTCCATTTTCTCTCCTTACTTCTTCCTTGTCTTCTTTTTGCTCAATAATAATCGCTCTTACTCTTTCAACACGTTTATTATCTACATCCGTTACTTTCAATATAAAGTTATTTTCCTTAACTTGATCGAAAACTTCAGCAACTTTTCCCAATTTATCCTGAATATATCCAGAAATTGTATCATATTCTTCAGATACTGGGATTTCTATTTCCAATTTGTCATTTATTTCCTCAATAGGCGTGTCCCCTCTTATATCAAATATTTTTTCACGAATTTGTTGAATATTTTCCTCTTCCTGATCAAATTCATCCCTTATTTCCCCAACAATTTCCTCCAGCAAGTCTTCAATTGTAACTATTCCCTGAGTTCCTCCGTATTCATCAATTACAATTGCCATATGAAGCTGCTTTAACTTAAATTCTTCCAGTAATTCGACTAGCGGCTTTGTAATTGGAACAAAGTAGGCTTCCTTCATAAAATCCTTTATAGGCGGATTATTTCCTGTTTGCCTGTCATAATGAAGCAAATCCTTCATATGAACTGTTCCTACAATATTGTCAATCGTTTCGTTATAGATAGGAATACGTGTGAATCCTTGATCTAAAATTTCATTCCATACATCTTCAATTCTGTTTTCAGCCTCCAATGCAAAAACATCTATTCTGGGAGTAAGTATTTCCTTAACGGTCGTTTCTGAAAATTCAAAGATACTGCTTATCATTTCTTCTTCGCCTTCTTCAAACACACCGCTTTCTGTTCCAGCCTTTAAAAAAGTCAAAATTTCATCTTCTGTTATCTCAAACATCTGATCCTTTACTTTTATTTTAAATATTCCAACAACAAATCTTGAAATATGTATAAACAGCTGAATTAACGGTCTTAAAACAATTCTCACTGTATTTAACGGTATTATTAATGTTCTAGAAACTCCATAAATATTATTTCTAGCTACCAATCTTGGAATTAATTCTGAAAATAATAAAATAAAAATAATTAATACAAAAAATGAAATCCCCAAATAAAGACCTTTTGCATAGATTTTTTTTATTAAATAAATTCCTGTAAAAACCATTGAAGAATAAGAAATTGTCTTTACAAACAAAAGTGTTGTAAGCAATTCATTTGGATTTTCCAGCCAAAGTTTTAAAAGTTCGCTTTCCTTAGTTTTTTCCTTTTCCTTTGAATCGCTTTTTAAGTGAATCTGTTTAAGTGATGACAATGCAGATTCTGCAGCTGATAAAAATGATGTAAAAAACAATAAAACTAACAACAGAACAATATTCAACAAAATCCTTTTCTCTTCCAAATTTTATCCCTTCTTTTTTATTTATATTTTTTATAAAAATTACTCAATAATCATTAATGTTTGACCTTTTTTTATACTTTCGTTATCCTTAACAAAAATCTTTTTAACTTTCCCTGAAACTGTTGATTTAACTTCATTCATAAGTTTCATTGCTTCAACTATGCAAAGCGTTTGCCCTTCTGTTACAGAATCTCCTTCCTTTACAAATGGACCTGCCGCTGGTGATGGCGAACCATAAAAAGTTCCAACCATTGGAGAAGTAATTTTTGTTCCTGAAATTTCTTCTGGAGTCGCTTGCTGTACTGGAGCAGAATCTTCCGCTTCTTGAACTTCCACTTCCTGCGTAATATTTGAAGCCACTACAGGTTGAGCTATTGGACTTCCAAAAATAACATTTCTTTCCTTTTTTTTCTTAGTTAATGAAACTTCAAAATTATTATCTTCATATTTTACAGATTCAATTTTGTTTTCATTCATACTTTCAGCTAATTTTTCAATAAATTTAATTTTATCCTTCATTAATTTTCTCACTTTCTTTTTTTATTTTGATTTGTTTATTTTCTGTTTGTATGATTTTAATGTATTTTTTATTAGCATTGCGATTGTCATTGGACCGACTCCGCCCGGAACT
The DNA here is from genome assembly GCF_007990445.1 of Leptotrichia wadei. NCBI lineage: Bacteria > Fusobacteriati > Fusobacteriota > Fusobacteriia > Fusobacteriales > Leptotrichiaceae > Leptotrichia > Leptotrichia wadei. Next base: position 215,028 of record NZ_AP019841.1, on the reverse strand, counting down.
GGTGTAATAAATGAGGCTTTTTTTGAAACTTCATCAAAATCCACATCTCCGCATATTTTCCCATCTACCCTATTTATTCCAATGTCAATTACAGCAACTCCATCTTTCACATCTGAACCTTTAACTAATTTTGGAGATCCTGCTGCCGCTATTATAATATCAGCCTTTTGAAGCTTTTCAGACAAATTTTTAGTTCTTGAATTACAAGTTTGAACTGTCGCATGCTTTTGCATTAATAAAAGCGACATTGGCTTTCCTACAATATTACTTTGCCCAATTACAACAATATCTTTTCCCGGCAATTCAATGCCATATTCTTCAAACATTTGAATTACTCCAAAGGGTGTGCAAGGCAAGAATCCTGTTTCATCTCCAATCATCATTTTCCCAATATTTGTTGTATGGAATCCATCCACATCCTTTTCTGCTGAAATTGCATTTATAACCTCCAGTTCATCAATGTGCTTTGGAAGCGGCAGTTGAACCAGAATACCATCTATATTGTCATCATTATTTAATTTTTCAATTTCCAAAAGTAAATTTTCCTCTGAAATATTTTCATCAAGTCTGATTGTTTCAGAATGAAATCCAACTTTTTCACAAGCTCTTATTTTATTTCTCACATAAATTTTAGAAGCTGGATTTTCTCCTACTATAATTACCGCAAGCCCAGCTTTTCTGCCAGCCTTTTCCTGCAATTCACCATGTACTTCTTTGATTTCCTCCAAAGTCTTTTCTGAAAGTGCTTTTCCATCAATTATAGTCATAGCTCTCCTTTCAATATTCTTTTTTTATTATTTTTAAAAGTCTACAAAACTTGATTAATACAACATTTTTCAACTTTTATTTTTTTACATTTTTCAATTAATTATTATTTATTCTCCAAAAATTCAATTCCTGCAATTTTGCTGAAATATCCATATCCACAACTTTTACGTTTTCACCTAGTTCCAATTTATAAGTCGTCATATTGAGTATCGCAGAAATTCCATTTTTTACAAGTCCTTCCGCTGCAATTTGTGCCTGTTCCTTTACAACTGCCAAAATTGCCATATCAATTTTCGTATTAGAATCATTTTTCATATTTTTTATAAATTCTCCTACATTTCTAATATCTTGAACAATCAAATCATTTGCAGCTACTTTTCCAATTTTATTACTATCCTTGTCAAATATTCCAACAATTTTAAAGCCTTCACCTAGAACATCTAAATTTGATGAAAGCATTTCTCCCATTTTACCGTGCCCTACAATTATAACATTGTTAATTTTGTCAATTCCAAGAATTTCTGTAATAATTTCTATCAATTTATCAACATCATAACCTTTTCCACGCACACCAAACTCACCAAATGTCGATAAATCCTTACGCACTTGAGCAGAAGTGGTATTCATAATTTTAGCAAGTTCAATTGAATTTATTTCATTATCCTGTTTTCTCGCTTCCTTTAGAATAGATAAATATTCTGTCAATCTTTGTACAACTCTTTCTGAAATTTCCAATTTTTTTAACTTCATATTTCCTCCTATGAAAATTAGAAAATTATCCACTTAAAAATTATAATAAAACATTCAAAAAAATAGATTAGCTATAAATATAGCCTAACTTTCTACCCACATTTTAAGATAGACGCTATAATAACTTTTCTCCAGCTGTCATTTTACGTCCATTAATAATATCGGCTCCCCTTTGAAGCTTTTTCCCTTCAAATTTTGCCTGCAAAATCAATAGCCCACCATTTGCAACTTTCACAACAGGCCCTTTTTTATTAATAATCTCAACAACTGTCCCATTTTCTATTTCATTTCCATTTTCATCCTCATACTTTTTATCAATTTTTTCACTTTTGTAAATTTTTATATTTTCACCTTTTTCATTAAAAGTATATGCCGCCGGAAACGGATTCAATCCACGTATCTGATTATAAATGACTTCCTTTGTATTATTCCAGTCGATTTTTGCCTGCTCCTTCGTAATCGGCTTCACTAAAGTAGCCTTGCTGTCATCCTGCTTTTCCGCCTGAACTTCCCCATTTTCAATCAATTTCAAAGCCTTAGTAAGCCCATCTGCTCCTAATTCCTTCAATTTATCGTGCAAAGTTCCAAGAGTGTCATCTTCTGTAATTTCACAATATTCCCTCAAAATCACATCTCCAGAGTCAAGCCCTTCTTCAATATACATTATGCTCACTCCAGTTTCGGCATCTCCATTTAAAATAGCAGAATGAATAGGCGAAGCTCCCCGATATTTTGGCAAAAGTGAAGAATGAACATTTATTATCCCATATTTGGGAATATCAATAATTTCTTTTGGTAAAATTTTCCCATAAGCCACAACCACAATCAAATCAGGATTTATTTCCTTAATTTTATTAATAACTTCCTCATCCTTCATTTTTCTAGGCTGAATAATTTCCACATTATTATCAATTCCAAACTGCTTTACAGGAGAAAATATTATTTTATTTCCTCTAGCATTCCTTTTGTCCTCTTTTGTAAAAATAAGCTGTAAATCAGTATTTTTAAATACAACTTCCAAACTTGGTATTGCAAATTCAGGTGTTCCCATAAATATTGTTTTCATTTAATTTCCCCACTTTCCTGACTTTTTTCCAAACACGTTTATTTTATTTAAATAAAAATAATATTCTAATCCAAGTCCCTGTAAATTCTACCCTTGGCAAAATCCTTCTTCAGAACATCCAGCTTTTTAGCAACAAGCCTTTTATTCAAAATTGAAAGCCTGTCTGTAAACAAAATCCCTTCAATATGGTCAAATTCATGCTGAAATGCCCTAGCCCACATTTCTTCCAATTCTTCAACAACTTCTTCCCCATTTTCATTCAAATATTTTACTTTGATTTTTGCAGGACGATTAACCCTTTTATAAACCCCAGGAATACTCAAGCATCCTTCCTCCATATCTGCAATTTCCTCAGAAAACTCCAAAATTTCAGGATTAACAACTTTTTTCAAAATCCCGTCGTGCTCAAGCACAAAAAACCTTTTAGCAATATCCACTTGATTCGCTGCAAGTCCCACTCCATTAGCCTTTCTCATAAGAGCAACCATTTCATCCAAAATTTCTCTTACATTATCATCAACTTCATCAACTTTTTCCGCTTTTTCTCGTAAAGTTGGATGTCCATATAAAACTATTTTCATTTTTATTTTTTCTCTCCTTATTAAACTCATTATTATACATTTTATTTTATCATATTATTTGATAAATTTTAATACAAAACATCAATTAATTTTTTATTTTTCATTTCTCAATTTTCTTAAATCCTAATTTAGTCTCCGACACAAGCACCGCAAAAAGTACCAATCCAGCCCCAACTGCCACTCTAAGCGACAATCTCTCACTTAATATAAAAAATGCAAAAAGTGGAGCAAATAACGATTCTGTCGACATTAAAATTGAAGCCCTCGTAGAAGTCGTATATTTTTGGCAAAATGTCTGCAGCACTGTCGGTATCGCCGTTGAAAAAATTGTCAAATAAATTATCGAAACTAGCATCATTCCAGCAGGCTTTTCAACTTTACCCACATCTGAAAAAATAAAAAAGTTTGCTACAAATAATATTCCCGCCACAAACATCTGTATAACGACCAATTTTAACGGCTCAACCTTTTTACTAAAATATCCATTTGTAGCAATCTGCCCCGCAAAAAACACCGCACTTATAATTGTCAAAATATCACCAAAATTAAGGTTTGCAAGATTCATCTTCCTGTCAAAACTAATTACAGCAACTCCTAGTACGCAAATAACTGAAGCCAGAAATGCAAAAACATCGGGACGCTTTTTATGCAGCAGCCAAAAAATATAAGGCACAATTATAACATTAATCGAAGTAAAAAAAGCATTTTTACTGGCAGTCGTAAGCATTGCCCCATAAGTTTGAAAGGCATATCCAAAAAACTGAAAAATTCCAACTATCAATCCAGCAAAAATATCATGTTTTGTAAATTTACCAATTTTTCTAAAGAAAATCCCGTAAAGAATAAGCCCTCCTACAAGAAATCTAATCGCCGATAAATAAAATGGATCAATTCCAGTATTTAACCCAATTTTTACAAATACAAATCCAAGTCCCCAAAATATCCCCACAAAAAGCAGCCCAAAATCTGCCAAATACTGTTTCACAAAATTTCTCCTTACCATATTTCAAATTAATCTTCTGAATTATTGAAAAACTTTTTATAAATATCCATTTTCAAAAATTCGTTTTCTATTTTCCCATCATTTTTTTCCAAATATTCCACCACAAAATCATGCACAAGTTTAATTTCCTTCACATTTTTTACAATATCCGTAAAAAGCATATCAGACACTCCACTTTGCCTTGTTCCTAAAATTTCCCCAGAATTACGTAATTTCAAATCTTCTTCAGCAATTTTAAATCCATCTGTCGTTTCTTCCATAACTTCCAGCCTTTTTGCCGAAATTTCATTTGTTGTTTCGGATTCCAAAAAGCAGTAGGACTGGTATTTCCCACGTCCAACTCTTCCACGCAGCTGATGAAGCGAGGAAAGTCCAAATCTTTGAGCATCACGGATTACCATAATCGAAGCATTTGGCACATTTACTCCAACTTCGATTACTGTTGTGGAAACTAGAATGTCAAGTTCATGATTCTTAAACTGTTCCATGACTTTCTGCTTTTCCTTGTAAGTTTGCCGTCCGTGCATAAGTCCGATTTTTCTATTTGGGAAAATTGAAATGTATTCTTCGTATGTTTCCTGTGCTGATTTTACATTCAGGCTTTCACTTTCTTCAATTAACGGCGACACTATATAAACTTGCCGTCCATCCTTCATTTTCTTTTCCATAAAATTATACATTTTTTGCCTGTCAATTTCATTTTGTATCCACTTTGTCTTAATCGGACTTCTTCCAGCAGGCAGCTCGTCAATGATCGAAACATCCAAATCTCCGTAAATTGTAAGTGCAAGCGAACGTGGGATTGGAGTGGCACTCATAACAATTAAATTGGCAAGATTTCCCTTGTCACGTAAAAGTTTTCGCTGTGTTACCCCAAATCTATGCTGTTCATCAATTACAATTAGTCCAAGATTTTTGAAAATTACATTGTCCTCGATTAGAGAATGTGTCCCAATTACAATGTCAACAAGCCCTTCTTTTATCTCGTTCAGTAATTTTTCCTTTTTCTTTCCCTTCACACTCCCAGTCAAAAGTTCCACTCGTATGTCTAGATTCATAAATTCATCTACAATTCCTAGATAATGCTGTGTTGCAAGAATTTCTGTAGGCGCCATAATTACACCTTGATAATTGTTTTCAACCATATAAAGAAGCATTATAAATGAAACAATCGTCTTTCCAGAACCAACATCTCCCTGAATCAACCTATTTACAATCTTTCCACCCTTTAATTCAGAATAAATCTCCTTTATCACACGTTTCTGAGCTTTTGTCAATTCATAATCCAGACTCTTTATAAATTTGCTCACAAGATTTTTGTTGTCCTCTAGTTTATAAATATTCTTATTTGCCTTGTCTACACTGAAACGATTTTGTAAAATTCCCATTTCCAGAAGCAAAATTTCCTCCAACATAAATCTTTTTCGTGCCTTACTTTGCTTTTCCTCATTTTCTGGAAAATGAATATTTAAAACCGCCTCTTTTCTTCCAAGCAGTTTCTCTTTCTGTAAAAATTCCTTTGGTAGATTTTCCTGTAATAAATATCCATAATCCATCAAGGCATTTTCCATAACTTTTCTGATTGCCTGCTGTCTAAGTGACTCGGTAGACGGATAAATTGGCAATATCTGCTTTTGTTCCTGCATATCAAAACTAGCCTGCTTGATTTTTTTATATTCAGGATTTACAAGCTGAAATTTCATAGTTTTTCTCACTTTTCCATAAACAGTAATTTCATCCCCAATATGAATTCCATTTTTCACAAACCTGTTATTAAACCACACAAGCTCAATCATTCCGCTATCATCACTCAAAACAGCCCGAAACATAGTCCTTCCAGATTTTATATACTGATTAACCACATTTACAACTGTTCCCTGCAAAATCACAAATTCATCTGCCAAAATATCACCGATTTTCTTATGATTATTTCTATTTTCATAAGCTCTTGGAAAAAAATAAAGCAGATCATAAAGTGTAGAAACTCCCAATTTTTTAAATTTTGGAATATTTGTTTTTGTAACACCCTTTATTTTTACATTTTCCAAATTTTCATAAAGCAAGTTATATGTTTTCATAGTCATTTCCGCCTTATTTATATTACTTTTCAAATTAAATCTGTATGTATAAATCAAATTAATTTTACTATAATAATACCATAATTTATTTAAATTTTCCATATTTAATAAAAAATAGAATAACATTTTTCATAACTAATCTTATATTTTATTAAGTGCGTTAGAACACTCGTGGCTTTAGCCATGAGATGAATACACCAACATTGAAAATGTTGCTTTAAAATTTGCAATATTACTAATTTTAGAGTATAATATATTTGGGTTTAAAATATAATATACAAATAAAAAGTAGCAGTGTAGACATAATGTCTTATCTAGTAGCGGCTATTGTGGACTAGCCAAAAAGAATAAGGATTTTAAAATCAAACTTCTTAGAAGATAACTTACTTTTTCAGTTGTCTTATGAAGCTCTTGACTTTTAGTCGTGAGTAGTTCACATTCAAATAAATAATTATTTGTAATTTAGTAAAAATAAAAACAAAACTGCCTCAATATTTTGAAGCAGTTTAATTTTTATCTTCATAAATTTTATTATTTAACAAAAAGATAGCAAGAAGTCTCCCGCTTCTAAAAGCGGGAGTAGTTCACTCATTCTATTTATTTTCGATAATCACTGTTTTAGGATCAACTTTATTCCCATAAACAGGCTCAAGAGTTGCTTTATACGCTTTTTCAAAGAACCCTTCCTTAGTAAGAGCATCTATTTCAGCATTTAGCCAGTCCAGCAGCTCCTTGTTCCCTTTTCTTACAGCTGGAGCAATGTAGTCCTGTTCCCCTAACTGTTTAACATCCACAACAAATCCTGGATTTTCTGTTGCCCATGCGAATACTAGAGTATTATCGTGTGCAAGTGCAGCTCCCCTTTTATCTAATAATGCATTAAATGTTTCTGTATTTTGGTCATATTTCAACAATTCTATATCTGGATAATTTTTAGTGAAGTAAATCTCTGCTGTTGTTCCTTTGTTCACTATCAATTTTTTACCTTTCAGCTCCTTCACATCTTTTATTGGAGCACCTTCTGGCGAAACAATCCCTAATGATACCTTCATATAAGGTTTTGCAAAATCAACTTTTTGTTTTCTTTCATCTGTTACTGTAAAGTTTGCTAGAATAATATCAACTTTATTTGATAATAAATATTCCACTCTGTTTGCAGCTTCCAATGTGATAAATTCTATTTTATTTTCGTCACCTAATAAATCTTTTGCAAGTCTTTTTGCCAAATAAATATCATATCCTTGATTTTTCCCATTTTCATCAACAAATCCAAATGGCGGCTTATCTCCAAATACTCCTATTCTAATTTTTCCTGCTTTTTTTATTGCCTCAATTGATCCCGGTTCAGCACTTCCCTTTCCACCTTTTCCACAGCTTATTGCAAATACTCCTAAAACTAAGATTGCAATAATTTTTACAAGCCTTTCAAAATTCTTTTTCATAATTACCTCCAAATTTATTTAATATTTTTATTATTTCTTATCCTAATTTTTCCAATTCATCTTTTAAATATTTAGCTAGTTCCAACATAGCATATTTCCCAGCTATTTTTTCAGCATCGGCATTGTAATTGGTATTTGTATTTATGTCATAAACAAAAACTTCATTGTTTTCATTTATGATAAACTCAATTGCCGCCACATCTATGTGGTTTTCTTTCAAAAATTTCTCATATTTTTCAATTTGATTTTCTGGCAATCTTTCAATAATTCTAAATTTTGTTTTTTCTGCAGCTTCTTCTCCTACAGGACAGAATTTATCATTTATCTGGCACGAATCTGCTGGACATAGTTCAAATCCATCGCTTGAGTCAACTTTTACGGCATAAAGATATTTTCCACCTATAAATTCAGCTCTTATGATATGTCCATCTACAGGCTTCACATATTCCTGAATCAAGCTTATTCCATCGACAGAATCTTCAAAATCGTTTCCATTTACATAATTGTCAAGTTCTTCATAACTTCTTATAAGCCTTACCCCAAGCCCTTTTCCAGCTCTGTTGTGCTTTATGATAAAAGGATATGTGTCAAGTTCCTTAGCAGCATTTAAGATTTGCTCTTTTCCCACAGTTCCCAATGTTTTTGGGGTATTTATCCCTGCCTTTTGCAGTAAGATGTATTGTTTCAATTTACTCACTTCAAGATTTATTGCAGATGTTCCATTAACTACACGGACTGCTTCTGTTCCTTTGTTTTCCAGCCATGTTAAGACTTGCTCCGTTAATTCTGGTGCATATCTATGCCCTCTTGTATGTGAAGAAGCGCTCATTCTGTTATAATACACGCCTTTTTCAGGCTCTTTTCCTATATTTAATATTCCTTCTGACAAATCCAGTTCTTCATAAGGAACTGACAATTCATCCAGCCTTGCAGTTAGATATCTTGTCCAATCCATATTTTCATGAATTATATATACTTTTGACATATTTTCATCCTTTCTATTTTTATTTTTAAAGTCTATTCAGTTACAGCTGCATTTTCTCGAAGTCCAGCATACACTTCCTCTGTTTCCACAACTTCATATTCTCCAGTTTTTTCAATAATCGCAGGAATAAGTGTGTTTCCAACTACATTTACCGCTGTACGTCCAGCATTTGCCAAAAAGTCAACTGATACAATCAAGGCAATGCCTTCTGCAGGTAAATTAAGTTGTGCCGCAGTTGCAAGCAGTACAACCAATGCTCCAGATGGAACTGCTGCAATTCCCTTTGTAATTATTGTCAAAAATAATATTAATGGAATTAATTGACCCCATGTAAGCGGAGTTGAGTACAAGTTTGTTATAAATGTTACCGATAAACTTATATAAATGCAGGCTCCAATAAGATTGAATGAATATCCAAGCGGTGTAGCAAAAGCTGAAACTGATTCAGATATTCCATTTTCTTCACTACGTTCAAGAAGCGTCGGCAAAACTACTGCAGAACCTCCTGTTGTAAAGGCTATTAGCACCAAATCCTTAATATTTGATAATAATTTTAAATAAGGAACTTTGAATACATATGCAATAATTGGAAATACGATTAATAGAGCCGCCAAGTATCCAACATAAAGAAGCAGTACAAACTGTCCTAACAAATACAAATCTCCAAGTCCAGTTTTCGCCACATTGCTTGCAATCAGTCCAAACACTCCCACAGGTGCAAATGCAATGGCATAATCTACAATCTTATACATAGCCTTTATCCAAGATTCAAAGAATGTTATAACAGGTTTATTGTCATCTCCAACAGCAATTAAGGCTATTCCCAGAAATACTGCAAAAAATATAACTGGTAAAAGATTTCCATCTGCAAATGCTGTAAATACATTTTTAGGTACAATTGATGTTAAGAAATCGTTTAAATTAATGTTAGAAGCAACATCTTTAATAGCTTCTGTGGAAATGCTTCCAGCTTTTATATTTGCACCAATTCCTGTCACTTTCCCTAAAATAAGGCTAAGCGTGATTACTAATGTTGTAATTGAGAAAAAGTGTAAAAATGTCTTAAACGCAAGATTTCCAAACTTTTTAGTATTTTTCATTGTAACTATTGATAAAACAACCAGCGGGAATACAAGCGGCACAATAACCATCTGAACTAAACTTGTAAACAGCACTCCCAGTATCTTTAACTCTTTAGCAAACGAGGGAAATAACTGCCCAACCAAAATACCTAATAATGCACCAATCAATATCTGTGCCAATAAATTCAATTTTCTAAATCCTAATAATTTTTTCATACTTTTATTCTCCCTTCAACAATTAGCATTCACTAAATTGTTTTACTGAATTTTTTATTTATATCAACAAAGCTGATTCCATCTTATCTTTCTTTTCAAAATTAAATATATTTAAGAATTTCTTAGCCCTTTCAGTTTTTGGATTTCTAAAAAATTCCAGCGGATAATTTGTTTCAACGATTTCTCCAGAATCCATAAATACTATTCTATCCGCAACCGCTTTAGCAAATTCCATTTCATGAGTAACGATTATCATTGTCATTCCTTCCTTTGCCAGTTCCAGCATTACATCCAGCACTTCTCTTACCATTTCAGGATCAAGCGCCGCTGTAACTTCATCAAATAGCATTATTTCTGGATTCATACATAGTGATCTTATAATTGCTATTCTTTGTTTTTGTCCTCCTGACAGTTCTCTTGGATATGAGTTCTTTTTATCTAGAAGTCCTACTCTTTCGAGCAGTTTTTCCGCTTGCTCCGTAACTTCCTTTTTATCCCTCTTCTGTACTTTAAGTGGTCCTAACAGAAGATTTTGCATAACTGTCATGTGATCAAATAATTCGTAACTTTGAAACACCATTCCTATTCTCTGTCGTATTAAATGCCATTTTGTCTTGTCTTTATTAATAACATTTCCTTGTAATTTTATTTCTCCAGACTGAATTTCTTCAAGTCCGTTTATACATCTTAAAAGTGTACTTTTCCCACATCCAGAAGGCCCCAGTATTACTACAACCTCGCTTTTATTTACTGAAAGTGAAACTCCTTTTAGTGCGGGTACGCCTTTTTTATATTCTTTTTTTATATCAGAAAGTTCCAATAAAACTTCCGAATCTGCCATTTTGCTTACCTCCATTTCCTTTATTTTTTAAACAGCCCATTTTTTCTCCATTTTCTTTGATAATAATGTAATTGGATAACAAATTATGAAATATAGAAAAAATATGAACAGATACACCCAGAATGGTGCCATCGGATTTTTCCTGCTTGAAAATTCTATAATTTGCCGTCCTATTTTTAGAACTTCTGCAACTTCTATAAAAATCGCAAGTGAAGTTGTCTTAATCATTCTTGTTATAAGGTTTACCGCTGCAGGTGCAATTCTTCTTACTGCCTGCGGAAGCAGCACATATCTATAAACCTGACTTGTATCAAGCCCCAGAGCCTTTGCGCTTTCCCCTTGAATTTTTGGAAGAGAAATAATTGCTCCTCTCACAATATCCATCATTTCAGCCGTTCCCCAAATCACAAACACTATTATTGTCGTAGTCTCTGAATCAATATGCAAATCAAAGCCTTTCGCAATTCCAAAATAAATTATGAACAGCCACACAAGCAAGGGAATGATTCTCATACTTTCCAGATAAAATTTTAAAGTCCAATAAATAATTTTATTTTTTGAAGTCATAACTATTCCTAAAATTAATCCAAATAATATTGAAAACACTATGGAAACAAGGGCAATTTGTCCTGTCACAATAAGCCCGCCCATAAGTCTTTGTAAATTGACTCCTTTAAAAATAACATCAATTCCCGACAGTTGCATATCTTATTCTCCTTTCAATTACTGTTAAAACAAACGAAACTGGTAAAATAATAATCAAATATGCTGCAACAAGCATAAACAGACTTTCATTCGTTTTATAATATAGTCCTATCAAATCCCGAGTCAGGTACATCAGTTCCATTAAAGCCAAAATCCCTATTACTGAAGTTTCCTTTAAAAGAAATATTATATTTGCCGCTATCGCTGGAAAGGAAACTGTAAATGCCTGTGGCAGTATCACATTAGTTATAAGCTGTGATTCTGTAAGCCCAATGCTTAGTCCAGATTCCCGCTGCCCTTTTGAAACTGACTCCAGTCCGCTCCGAAATGCCTCACACATATAACTTCCGCCAAGGAAAGATAATCCAATCACAGCACAGACATACGAATTAAATGTAATCCCGATTTTTGGAAGCCCAAAATACAGAAAGAACAGCTGTATTACAAGTGGCGTATTTCTCGAAAGCTCAATATAAACTCCCACGATCTGCCTAACCACTGGAACTCTATAATAAAGCACCAATGCACAAGCTATCCCAATCAATATTGAAAATATAATTCCAAAAATTCCTATAAACACAGTTAATTTCATTGCTTCTAAATATTTAGGAATATTTTCTACTATAAAATTAAAGTCCATTTTGTTTTTCCTTTCTAAAAATATTATTGTATATTTTACTTTTTTTATCTTTTATATTTGTATATAAAAATATTATACTATAAAAAAATTTATTTGTAAAGAATTATTTTTGTATATGCACATATTTTTTTTAACTTCTTCCTATTTCAATAAAAAAATCACAGCTAAATTAATAACTGTGATTTTCCAGTAAAAATATTTTTATTTATCCCAATATATATCCTTTAAATAAAAGTCCAACAGCAATTCCTAAAATACTTCCCCAAAATACTTCAATTGGAGTATGTCCCAGAAGCTCCTTAAATTTTTCATTAATAATTTCTATACCATCGTTATGTTCAATGGCATCCACCAGCCTATTTATAGCTCTTGCATGCTTTCCTGCCTGCTGTCTTACTCCTGTCGCATCATACAGCACAATCCCGGCAAACACCATTGCAATCGCAAATTCAACTGACCTGAATCCCTTTAGCAAAAATACGCCTGTTACAAGGGAAACTACTGTCGAAGCATGGGAACTTGGCATTCCGCCAGTCTGGATAAGCCTTGCCCATTGAGGCTTTTGACCCTTGAATAAAGGGAAAAAAACTTTGTAAAACTGTGCCGAAAAACATGAAATTACCGCAACATCAAGTAATCTATTTCCAAACAGTATTCCTCCACTCATTTATTTTTCCTCTCTATTTTCTTCCTATTTTTTAGCTTTACTTTTTCTAAACTTGTCAAATTCAGGAGTAATTTTTGCATCCTTTTTATGTTTAGGCTTGAAAAAAATCAATATATTCCCTATTTTATCAACAAATATTGATTTTGTACCTCTAGCGATTTCATCTCCCATTTCCCTGTCAAATTTAACTGAGGAATTTTGCAATATTTTTACTTTTATCAATTCTCTTTTTTTCACAACTTCTGCAATGGAATTTATCACATTTTCATCAATTCCATCCTTCCCAATTCTCACAATCGGATCTAAATTATGTGCCAATTTTCTTAAAAAAGCTCTCTCCTTACTTGAAAGCTGTATCATTCTAAACCTCCATTATAATTGGTAAAATTATAGGCTCTCTATCTGTTTCCTTATTAAGGAATTCTCCAACTTTTGCCCTTATTTTTTGCTTAATTTTTCCAATTTCCTTTATTCCTTCATTTTCCATATTAATAAGTTCTGTTCTAACAAGTTTCTTTGTTTCAGAAAGCAAGCTTTCCGCATCCTTATTATACACAAATCCACGTGTTACAAGCTCTACTTGCCTATTAAATTTTCCATTTCTATATTGAGAAATCGTAATAATTACAATTCCATCATCTGCCAGATTTTGTCTATCCTTCAGCACAGCATTTCCAACATCGCCAATTCCAAATCCATCAATAAATGTAGCCCCGCTCGGCACTCTTCCAACAGATCTGAAACTATTTTTAGACAATTCCAATTTTGCTCCATTTTCTGCCAAAACAACATTTTTTTCAGGTATTCCAACTGCCATTGCCAATTCCTTATGTTTTTTAATCATCGCATATTCTCCATGTACAGGCAGAAAATATTTAGGTTTCACAAGATTTATCATCAATTTTTGTTCTTCCTGGCAGCCATGTCCTGATACGTGTATTCCAATTCCTTTTTCAAAAACAACATTTGCATCCCGTTTCATAAGCTGATTTATATTTTTGGTAGCAGCTTTTTCATTTCCAGGAATAGGTGTTGCAGAAATTACAACTGTATCTCCTTCTCTTAATGAAATATGCTTGTGTGTCCCGTTTGCAATTCTGGAAAGTGCCGCAAGTGGTTCTCCCTGTGTTCCAGTACACAATATAAGCACTTTATTTGCTGGATAAGTTTCAACCTTGTCAATATCAATCATTATATCTCTCGGTATTTTTAAATATCCAAGATTTGAACATATTTCAAAAATTTTAACCATGCTTCTTCCGTCAATTGCAATTTTTCTTCCATGTTTTGTCGCAATATTTACAATTTGCTGCAATCTGTGAACGTGTGAAGCAAAAGCTGCCAAAATTATTCTTCCCTTAGCCTTTGCAAATTCATCCTTCAAACTTTCTCCAACTGTTCTTTCAGATGGCGTAAATCCTGGTATTTGCGCATTTGTACTATCCGAAAGCAAAAGATCCACGCCTTCTTCTCCCAGCTGAGCCAATCTTCCAAAGTCAAATCCTTCCCCGTCAACAGGAGTCAAATCAACTTTAAAGTCCCCAGAATGTAAAATAGTTGCTGCAGGAGTCTTAATGCAAATTGCATAACAGTCTGCAATACTGTGAGTTACACTTACAAACTCAACTGTAAAATATTTTGAAACTTTTAAAATAGTTCTTCCGCTAATAACCTTTTCCTTTGGTAATTTTGCATCTTTTTTTTCAAATTTTGCCCTTGCAAGTGCAAGTGTTAATCTTCCACCGTACATTGGTATATTTTCTGTCCCTAACTTTTGGTAAAAATAAGGGATTGCCCCTATATGATCTTCATGTCCGTGCGTCAATAAAAGTCCCTTTATTTTATGACAGTTTGATTCCAGATATGAAAAATCAGGAATTATAACATCTATTCCCAAATGCTCATCTTCTGGAAATGTAAGACCAGCATCCACCACAATAATTTCATCCTTGTATTGAAAAGCTGTCATATTTTTTCCAACTTCTTCAAGACCTCCAAGTGGGATTACATACATTTTTTCTTCTTTTCCATCCACTTTTCTGTCTATATGTCTATTCCTATCATTTACTCTTGGAATATAACGTATTTCATTTTTTTCATCTAAATGTCTTCGATTCGTACTTTTCCTTCTAAATCTTTTCATTCCAGATTTTATTTTATTAATATCTTCCTTCTTGGAAAAATTTCTTTTTAAGATTTGATTACCGAACTCGCCTTTTTCCTTTTCTGACATTTAGCAAACACCTCCTTCATTTTAATTTTTTACATTGTTATTATTTTTTAAATTCTTATTTTTTTCCTCTTGCTTTTTCTTTTCTTCTTCCTGTTTCTTTTTCTCAGCATCCTGTTTTTTCAAGACGTATTTATCTCTATATTTGTATATGAATTTTTGTGCCATAGCTCCTGAGGCTACTCCTCCATATCCTCCACCTTCTACAATTGATACAAAAACAATTTGAGGATTATCAGATGGAAAATATCCCGCAATCCACGAGTGGTTATCTCCAAATCCTGAATTTTGTGCAGTCCCTGTTTTTGCTGAAACTGGATAATTTGGTATATATAAAACTTTAGCTGTTCCACCTGGACCACTTACCGGCAATCTCAAGGCATTTTGTAATAGTTTCAAATTCTTTGGACTTACCTTCAATTTTTTTATTACTACAGGCTTATTATTTTCAACTTTTCCTGAATATGTCACAAATCTGTCAACAACCGTAGGTCTTAATTTTACACCATTATTAGCTATAGTTTGATAAACTGAGGCAATTTGAATTGGAGTTGCCAAAACATATCCTTGTCCAATTGACATATTTATCAAATCTCCAGGCAGCCATCTCTGATCCTGTTTCTTCTTAAATCTTTTCTTCTTCCATTCAGGACTAGGCAATGTTCCTGTCAATTCTCCAGGAATGTCAATTCCCGTCTTAGATCCAATTCCAAATTCCTTTGCATATTTTACAATATTGTTAATTCCAGCTTTTTGTGAAAATACATAATAATATGTATTTACAGATTGCTCTATGGATTTTGCAAAATTGGTAATTCCGCTTCCAGATTTATGCGAATCCCTAAATATTAACTTCCCGTATCTGTACTGTCCAGTTGAATTTACAGTAGCATAAGGAGAAATTCCAGATTCCAGTATTCCCATTCCCGTTACCGCTTTAAAAGTCGATCCTGGTGGATAAAGTCCAGCAATTCCCTTATTAACAAGCGGCTTTGCCTTTGAATTTACCAGTTCAGTCCATTGATTATCAGGTATTCTCGAACTTAATAAATTCAAGCTGATTTCAGGATTACTTACAAATGTAATTATTTTTCCAGTTTTAGCTTCCATTGCAATAAAAGCCCCGCTTTTACCTGAAAATGCATCTGTCATATATTTTTGCAATTCCATGTCAATTGACAAGTAGACATTTTTTCCTGCAACACTTTCTGTTGCCTCCACTTGCCTTATAACATTTCCTTTAGCATCAACTTCAACATTTTCCCTACCGTCTTGACCTTTCATTTCCTTGTCGTAAGAACGTTCAACACCTTTTTTACCAATCAGGTCACTATTTCTATATCCATCCTTTTCCAGATCCTTGAATTCCTTTTCACTAATAGGCTTTACGTATCCAATAACATGCGATGCAAGCGCATCTTCAGGATAAAATCTCTTATTATACTCCACAATGTCGATTCTGTCATTATTAATTTTTTCAATTGCCCTTAATGCCACCTGCTTGTCTAAATCTTCAATAACAAGTATCTTTTTATCAGTTCCCATTCTTTGCTGCTTATAAAATCTATCTATAAGATAGTCAACCTGATATCCTGTAAGCTGGCTTATAGTATTTATATCGCCCATTGTTTCCTTAATCCGTTTTGCCACAGCCTTACGTTCGTTAGCAAGCCTAGCATCCATCTTTTCTGGCGTCATTCCCTTAACTTCCTTTAAAAGTTTCAAGTCATTTGGATCTAACGTATATGTATGCATATGAACCAGCTGATATCCTGTTGTATTTTTAGCAAGCAATTTACCTTCCCTGTCGTAAATTTCTCCACGTGTAGCTTTTATTATATTTGTTCTAATTCTATTTTGCAATGCCTGTTCTGCATATTGTGAAGCCTCTAATATCTGCAATGTAAACAGACGTGCAATTAATATTAGAAAAACAGCTCCGACAAGAATAAGAAAGGCAATAAATCGTACATTTTTCTCTTCTTTATCTAATTCTCTCATAATTTTCCTCTTTATAACTGTTATCTATTCTGTTTCCTCGTTTCCTTCATTCACGCCATTATAAAAATCATCCAGTCTGTAGTAATCTCTAGCATCTTTACTAAACACGCTTATAACTATATCTCCGGCATCAATAAGAACCCAGTTAGCCTCCTCAAGCCCTTCCACATTTTTCACATTTTCAAGGCTTTTCTTTATATCAGTCGCTATCGCTTCAATATTTCTAGAAGAACTCCCAGTACACAATATTGAATAATCAAAAAATGGCGATTTTCCTCTCATATCATACACTTTTATATTCTGTGCCTTCTTATCCTCCATAATATCAATTATTTCCTGAACTTCCTTTTCATAATTGTTATTCAATTCACTCATTTCCTGAACTTCCTTTCTTTTTATATTTTTTTATTTATCAAATTATTTCTGCTTTAATTTTTTATTTAAAAAAATCAATACAATTTAAGTTTAACTATAATAACTGATTTGACTAAAACAAGTATTAATCAAAATTTAGTCAAAAAGAAAATGGGCATCAAATAAAAAAAATTATTAATAATTAACTTAAAATATTTAATAATTGCACAAAAATCCTTGTATAAATTATTTATTACTGCTATTGTATATTATATTATATATTCAGCTAATTTTCAATTTATTTCTTAATTTTAGTAAAATAAAAAGCTATATATAAAAATTAGCAATAATGCCACAGACAACAATTGCCGCAGTTTCTGCCCGCAAAATCCTTTTTCCCAAACTAATTTCTATTGCCTTATTATTTTTTAGAAAATCAACTTCATCCGCTGTAATTCCACCTTCAGGCCCAATTATATACAAAATATTCTTATCTTCTTTTTTTATTATTTCTGATAAAGATTTTGATTCACCACTATTTTCATAGGCAAAAATTATTTTATCATATTTTTGATAATCAATTTCCGAAAGTCTCTTTACAGATGTAATTTCAGTAAATTTCACTCCTCTGCATTGTTTCAGCGTTTCCCTTGCAACGACATCCCATTTTTCCTTTTTTTCATTAATTCTTACAACAACTCGTTCAGTTTTTAAAGGAATTATGCGATTTACACCAATTTCTGTCAGTTTTTGTATTGCTAAATTCATTTTTTCATTTTTCAAAATCCCCATCGCAATATCAATATTTATACTCAAAGAATAACTGTCTTCTTTTTTTTCCAATATTTTTACAACTATTTCCTTTTTTGAAATTTCAGCAATTTTTGTAAAATATTCACATTCCCCGTCAATTACCCGCAATTCATCACCTATATTTAAACGATACACATTTTGAACATGATTACAGTCTGATCTGTCTTTTATCAAAATTTTTCCATTATTTTCATCAATATTTTCTTTTTCCGCTATTACTGTCAACAACAGTTTTTCACCTCATTTTTTACTTAATATCATTTTCCACTTAAATAGCAAATTTACTATAAATTCTTTGAAAAAGTTCAAAATCCAATAGATATATTCAATAACCTAAGTTTTTTTATTTTTACAAGATGTCAAGATCCCTTGCTTCAGTATATTTATTTTATTAAATTCTAAATTTTTTTTGTTATCGAACAGATCTAGTATAATTTGGCTTTTTAATTGGAGTTTAGTGTCAATTGTTATCTTTAAATTTTTATTTTTTTCCACTAAATATTTTTTCAATTCCTAAATGGTTATATCCTAATTCTGTCACAACTCTTCCACGTGGAGTTCTTTTTATAAACCCAATTTTTACAAGATATGGCTCATAAACCTCTTCAATTGTCCGTCTGTCCTCCCCGAGCAAAAGCGACAAAGTTTCGATTCCAACAGGTCCTCCATTATAAACATTTATAATCGACAGCAAAATATTCCTGTCAAGCTCATCCAGGCCATTTTCATCCACTCCTAACAATTTCAGGATTCCATCCACGCTTTCCTTTTCCAGAACTCCCGAACCTTCCACAAGTGCAAAATCTCTCGCCCTTTTCAATAGCCTGTTCGCAATTCTAGGCGTCCCTCGACTTCTTTTGGCAATTTCCGTAATTCCATCCTCATCATAGGAAATATCAAGAATATTCGCCCCTCTTCGTATAATTTCCTTCAATTCTTCCAGCTTATAATATTCCATCCTATGAGTAACTCCAAATCTATCCCTAAGCGGCGTACTCAACTGCCCTGCCCTTGTAGTTGCCCCAATCAACGTAAATTGCGGCAATTCCACACGTATACTTCTAGCAGACGGCCCTTTCCCAATAAGAATATCCAGTTCTCCATCTTCCATCGCAGGATACAAAATTTCCTCCACAGATGTATTCAATCTATGAATTTCATCAATAAATAAAATATCATTTTCCTCCAAAGACGTCAAAATAGCCGCCAAATCTCCTGCCTTTTCCAGCACAGGCCCAGTTGTCACCTTCAGATTCACTCCCATTTCCGTAGCAATAACTCCTGCAAGCGTAGTTTTCCCTAGCCCTGGAGGCCCATAAAGCAAAATATGATCCAGCGACTCATTCCTTATTTTAGCAGCTTTTATAAATATATTCATCTTCTCTTTCAAATCCTGCTGGCCAATATATTCCTTAAAAGTCCTTGGCCGTAAACTTTTCTGAATATTGTCCTCTCCCAATTCCTTAGGTTCCAATATTCTTTCTTCATTCATTTTTTCTCCTCAATAATTCTTTAAATCCTCTAGTCTAATTGTTTTTATTTAAAATATTATTTTATATCTGTTTTAATAATAACATTATAAAAAACTGAAATAATGCGATTATTCCTCCCAATACTCCACCAATAATTTCAATATGCTTTAATTCATTCTTAGACACAGACAAAATTATTTTTTCCATTTCTTCTAACGAGAAATTTTTCATTTTTTCAAGCATGATTTCCTTAAAATCAATTTTGTCTTCTGCAATTTTTAAGATTTCCTCCACTATTTCCTCTTTATTTTCTAAAATTGCCTTTTTAAAATACGCTTTTATTTTTTCAATTACCGAATCATTTAAAAACATTTTTAATAGCGGATTTTTTTCTAATATGCTTTTTTTCAGCTTTTCTCCTATAATTTTGTCCAATAGTTTATCCAAAACTTCATCATTTATAACATCGCTGTCTTTTAGCTTTTCAGTAATATATTTTACTGAAATAAGTTCCTTTTCTATCGTTTCCGCTATATTTTCTGAAATTTTATCTCTATTTTTGGGAATTAATCCCTGTATTTTGAAAAATAGGAAGTTTACTTCCTTATAGGGCCTAAATAACAATTTTATAGCCAAATAATTTGTAAACCATCCTATAAGTATTCCAACAAAAACCATTATGGCAAGCTGGATTAACAAATTTTCCAATTTTTCCTCCATTTTTTAATAGATAACTAATCTATCAGTATCAAGGGAATTTTTAACCCTTGTTATTTAACCAACTATTGTTTTTCCATATTCCTTGCATTTTTCAATTTTTTCATCATCATCAACAGCCAAATGAATAATAAGCCCGTCATTCACGACAGAAAGCCCTTCATTTATAATTTCCTCACGCCAAGTTTCCATCCAGCCACCTTGTCCCCAATCATAAGAACCAAATAGCCCAACTGTTTTACCAATGATTTTATCCTTTATTCCTTCAAAAAATTCCACCATTTCCGGTGCAATTTCCTCTGCTCCAACTGCAGGCGATCCAAATGCAATAAAGTCAGCATCTATTGCATTCTCATCAGCCTCTTCCACATTTATAAGTTTTACATTAGATCCAGCACTTTCTGCACCTTCACCAATATATTTTGCCATTTCTTCAGTATTTCCAGTGCCTGTATAATAAATTATATTTAATGTTGACATATTTCCCTCTTTTCTCTTTATTTATTCAATTTTCACAGTAGAAATGTTCGATTTTTTCCTATACAAAAGGGTAAGACTCCTTGCTTAAATACATCTATTTCATTAAATTCTAAGTTTTCATAGTTATCGAACAGTTCTAATCTCTTATCTCGCAATTTATTGAAAATTATAACTTTACAAAAATTTTATTAATGCAGTATTTATTTTGTCAATTCATAAGTATCTCTTGCAATTACAAGTTCTTCAGCTGTTTCAATCTTGTAAATTTTAACTTTTGAATTTTCTGTAGACAATTCTACATTTCCTGGTAATCTTTTTGCATTTTTTTCTTCATCCAGCTCAACTCCAAAAAATGAAAGCCCTTCACAAATTTGTTTTTTAGCCCCAACAGAATTTTCTCCAATTCCACCAGTAAAGGCAATAGCATCAACACCGTTCATTGCCGCAACATAAGCTCCGATATAAAGCTGTATTCTGTAGCAGAACATGTCATAAGCTAAAATAGCCTTTTCATCTCCAGCCTTTTTAGCCGCATCTAAATCACGGAAATCCGAACTAGTTCCAATCATTCCTAAAATTCCAGATTTCTTATTCATTCTATTATTCATTTCATCCAAAGATAATCCTCTTTTTCTCATAACATAAATAACAGAGGCAGGATCTACATCCCCAGTTCTAGTTCCCATCATAACTCCTGCAAGCGGTGTCATTCCCATTGACGTGTCTACAACTCTACCATTTTGAACTGCTGAAATACTCGCTCCATTTCCAAGATGGCAAACTATAATTTTAGAATCTTTTTTACCTAGCATTTCTTGTGCCACTCCACTTACATATCTGTGAGAAGTCCCATGGAAACCATACTTTCTAACTTTTAATTCTGTATAGTCTTCATAAGGGTAAGGATACATATATGCCTTTGCCGGCATTGTTTGATGGAATGCAGTATCAAATACAACTACATTTTTCTTTCCAGGAAGTAATTTTTGAATAACTTTTATTCCCATTATATGGGCTGGATTGTGTAGTGGTGCAAGCGGTGCGATTTCTTCAAGATTTTTTATAACTTCATCATCGACAAGTACAGATTTTTCATAATATTCTCCACCGTGGACAATTCTATGCCCTATCGCATCAATTTCATCTGTGCTTGCTATTACTCCAATTTTCTCATCTTGAAGCGTCTTTAATATTAATTCTACCGCAACTGTATGATTTTCCATAGGAGTTTCCAATTCACTAATTTTTTCTCCAGTTATTAAATTTTTATAACTGAAAATTGGATTTGCAATTCCTATCCTCTCACAATTTCCCTTAGCTAACGACTGTTCATTAGTCATATCAATAAGTTCAAATTTCGCAGATGAACTTCCACAATTTATTACTAAAATTTTCATTTTATCCTCCAAATTTATGTGTTTATTTTTCTACTATTTTTTGACAAGGAGGATTGACCTCCTTGATGCTATAATTACTATTATTGCTTAACTATTAACAACCTATATCATATAAATTCAATTTTAATCATTTTTTGTCAAAAAAATTACATTTCAGATTCCACAGCCGTAATTGCCACAACTTCCACAATATCTTCCACGCTGCATCCTCTCGACAAATCGTGAACTGGTCTTGCCAACCCTTGAATCAATGGTCCCAATGCCTTTGCCTTTGCCAATCTTTGTGTTAATTTATAACCAATATTTCCTGAATCCAAATCAGGGAAAATTAATACATTCGCCTGTCCTGCCACTTTTGAGTTGGGAGCTTTTGCAGCAGCCACTTCTGGCACAATTGCCGCATCCAATTGTAATTCCCCATCAAAGTCGAAATCAACGTTTCTAACTTTCAAGATTTCAATTGCTTCCCTAACTTTGCTTACAGACACTCCATCTGCACTTCCCTTTGTGGAAAATGATAGGAATGCCACTTTAGGTTCCTTTATTCCAGCAGTAAATCTAGCTTTTTCAGCTGCAGAAATTGCAATATCGGCTAGCTGCATTGCTGTAGGATCAGGGATTACTCCACCATCTGAATATACAAATGTTCCATTATCTCCAAATTCAGGCGTATTTGTTATCATGACAAAAGAACTTGATACTGTCTTTAGTCCTTGTCTTGGTCCAATTACGTGAATTGCCGCTCTTAAAACGTGTGCTGTTGGAGAAGATGAACCTGCTACCATTCCATCAACTCTGCCTTGATGTACAAGCATTGCCGCAAAATATCTTGGATCTGACATAAGTATCGCTTTTGCAGTTTCAAATGTCATTCCCTTTTTTTCTCTTCTTTTTTTCAAAAGTTCCGACATAGCATCAATTGTCGCACAAGAGTCAGGATTGTAAAATATCGCGCCCTCCAACGAAACACCAATTTTAGCCGCTCTTTCCTTTATTTCCTTTTCATTTCCAACCAAAGCAATTTTTGCAATTCCTTCGTTAATAATTTTCTCAGTTGCCTGCAAAACTCTTTCATCTTCTGTTTCAGGTAAAATAATAGTTTTGTTTAATTTTTTAGCCTTTTCCTTCAATTTATTTGTCAATGTGTTCATAAATTCATTTTCCTTTCCTGTTTTTTTATTAATCAAACATAGCTTCAACAAATTCCTTTGTATCAAATTCCCGTAAATCCTCAATTCCTTCTCCAACACCTATAAATTTAATCGGTTTTTTCAGCTCTTCTGTAATTGGGAAAATAATTCCACCTTTTGCTGTTCCATCAAATTTTGTCAAAATAATTCCTGTCAAATCTACAATTTCATTGAATATTCTAGCTTGCTCCAGCCCATTTTGCCCAGTCGTGCTGTCAATTACAAGCAACGTTTCAAAGTCTGTTTCTCCAGACTGCTCACGTATAATTTTATTTATTTTTTCAAGCTCTTTCATCAAATCACGTTTATTGTGAAGTCTTCCAGCCGTATCCAGTATTGCCACATCAAATCCACGATTTTTAGCAGTTTTTACAGTATCAAAAATTACAGCGGCAGGATCGCTTCCATGTGCCTGCTTTATAACTTCCACGCCAGTCCGTCTCCCCCATTCCTCAACTTGCTCAATCGCAGCCGCCCTAAATGTATCTCCAGCCCCAATAATAACCTTTTTCCCGCTATCCTTCAGTTTTTTCGCTATTTTCCCAATGGATGTAGTCTTTCCAACTCCATTTACACCAACAATCAAAAGAATGTTCAGCTTTCCATCATGCAATTTCAATTTTGTATTATTTTCATCATTATAAATAAGTTTAGCCTTTAGCAATTCCTTTAATTCCTCATAAATTTGCTCTGATGTTTTCAATTTTTTTCGTGAAACCGATTTTTCCAATTCTTCCACAAGCTGCATTGTCATATTCATCCCAATATCCGATTGAATCAGCAGTTCCTCCAATTCTTCATACAAATCGTCATCTATCGTTTTTCCCAGAAGCATTTCTTTTAATTTCCCGAAAAATCCCTTCTTAGGTGTTGCCAGCCTATCTTTTAACGGTTTTAACTTAGGCTTTTTCTTAGTCTTTTCACTTTCCTCAAAACCGCTTTCATCTAATTTACTTTCAGTCTTTTCTTTTGTTTTCTTGTCAACACTCTTTTTACTCTCATCTTCAAAGTCTTTACTTTCAGCATTTCCGCTAACTTTATTATCTTTTTTTAAGATTTCATCAGCTGCTTTTTTTATTTCTTTTTCTGTTTCTTTTTTTATTTTTTGTATTTCATCTTCGCTTTCCTGAATTTCTTTATCCAGCTGATTTTCAAGCTCGCTTTTTTGCTCTTCCTCGCCTTTTTTCTTTTTCCCAAATTTAAAAAAATTTTTCAGCATTGTTTTTTATCCCTTTCCGCCTGTGATTTTTCCAAATAATCTGGCTTTAAATTAAAAATATCAGTTTTTTTTATAACATTATCATCCCTCAAATTTTCATCCAAAAACATTTCCACATAAGTCATCGTATTAATCGCCAAATTCTTATCCTCAAATATTTTTACAAAATATCCCAATTTATCCAATATTTTAGCCTTATAATTAAAAACCGCATCTCCAATCAAATAAATTTTTTTATTATTTCCTTTATCTTGCTTATTTTCAATTATTTCCTCAATTACATTATCCAGCTTTGTAACCTCGTAATTTTTCACTAACTCCAGCTTTCTTCCAGCCTTTCCATTAAAAGTTTCATAAGCCGCGCAATAAATTTTTTCCTTCCGAGAATCAATCAATGAATATATTTTCACATCCTCATCATTTTCCAAATTTACCTTCAAATTGTAATATCCTTGAAACCCAAGCGCATCCAATTCATTCACTTCATAAAAATTCACATTTCTTCCAAAAAAAAGCCCCTTAACAACTGAAATTGCTATTCTAACCCCTGTAAACGAACCAGGCCCAATCGAAACAAGCACATTTTCAATTTCATCCAGCTTTTTCCCAGTCCATTTCAAAAGACTGTCAATTTGTTCTAAAATCGTAGTAGAATGTGTCTTCGCCATTTCCACATGAATTTCCCCCAAAAGTTTATCCTTTTCATAAAGCGACAATCCAGCCAGCTTAGTCGTAGTCGTCATCGCAAATGTCAACATATTTTTTTCTCCATTTTTTATTTTTTTAATTTATAATTATTTAAAAGCTATTCAATCTCATAATCTACTTTTTTTCCATCCAAAATCCTATAAACCGCCACTTCCCGAGCTGCATCCGAATAATGATTTATCTCAACAAACACTGCATCTTCAGGCATCTCCTCCAAAATCTTATCTGCCCATTCAATAATCACAACACTTCCATCTTCTCCAATATAATCCTCAAACCCAATCTCATAAATTTCCTCAGGATCACTAATTCTATAAACGTCAAAATGATACACAGGCAAATCTCCAGAAGTATACTCAATAACATAAGTAAATGTCGGACTTTTCACATTTTCTGTAATATTATAACATTCACAAATTTTTTTAGTAAACGTAGTCTTCCCAGCTCCCAAATCTCCAATAAGCCCCAGATAGCCACCACTTCTCAATTTTTCTGCTAATTTTTTTGCTAATTTATTTATCTCATTAAATGTTAATATTTTATTTTTCATAATTTTTCTCACTTCTAAATTTCAATTAAATTCTATTTTTATACTAAAGTCCATTTAAATAACAAATTTATTACAAACTTTTCTAATTAAAGGATATAAACCTAATATTTTCAAATAATTAAAATATAATTTTTATTTTTTAATTTTAATATAGTCTAATTCAAGCTAATCCGTCAGAGCATTTTTCTGTGCTGACAAAACTGTTTGAGCATAGCGAGTTTTTTTTTGTCAGTGCAGGAAAATGTCGTAGACTAGTAGCCATAGGTTGTAGAATTTGCGGCAATGAGCAATCCTACAAAAATAAAAAAGAAAAAACATAGTAATATGAAAAAAATATCTATTAATCAAAATATCTAAAAAATAATAAAAAACAATTTAGTTGAATGATTATAAATTAGTTATTAAACAACCTTATTATAAAAATTTATTTTTATTTTTAAATGAAATTTAGTATTAAATAAAAATATATTTCATTAACAAATATTTCTTCTATAATTTTTAAAATTTTTTATTTTTTATAAACTTCAATAATTTTATTAATAATTTCAGTTGTGGAAATGTTATCCACGAAGGATAAAATCTTTACTTTTCCGCCATTTTTTTCAACAATTTTTGTTTCTGGCAAGTCTTCTTTTTTGTAATCTCCACCTTTTACGTGAATATCTGGCTTTAAAATATCCAGCAGTTTTTCTGGTGTCTTTTCATCAAAAATCACCGTATAATCCACAAATTTCGTACCCAAAAGCACAAAAGCTCTATTTGTTTCACTATTTATCGGTCTTTTATCTCCCTTGTTCACTTTAACCGAAGCATTGCTATTTACACCAACAACCAAAACATCGCCTAAATTTCTAGCTTCCTCTAGATAAGTCAAATGCCCAATATGCAGGATATCAAAAACTCCGTTAGTAAAAACTACCTTTTTCCCAGCCTTCTGCAATCTCACTATTTCATCTCTCATTTTATCAGCTGTCAGCAAATTATCCTTAAAACTTTTTCCCAATTTTCTCTCCAATATATTTATCTATTTATAATTATAACGTATTTAATTCATAATTTACTCAATCCCTAAGTTTATTTAATTTTAAAAAGGTTTGAGCATACATCAAATTATACCACATTTTTTCCAAAAAAAGAAAATTTTTCTATTTTTTTTCAACTTTTATTTTTTCTAATTTCAATAATTTTGTTTTAAGAAGTTTTAAGTATATTCTGACAATTTTTCATCAAAAAAGAAAAAGAAGTATCAACTTACTGCTTTTACTTCTTCTAACATTTATAACATTTTTATCTATTTTACAAATTAGAATATATTTACTAAAATTGTAATAATCCATTTTCATCAGATTTAAAATCTGGTTCCCAAGCCACTTCCCAATAATATCCCGTCTAAATTACAAAAATACACATGATATCCACCCAAAAATACATCTTAAGGTTCTTTTACAATCGTCACTCCTGCTTTTTTACAAATTCAACAATTTTATCTACATCATCTTTATTTTATACATTGTATGTTAAAGTAATTCCTTTAAATCTGTTATCAGCATTTCCACTTCAATTTTATCTTCAAGCTCAACATCCATAATGTATCCCCATAGTATATTTGTTTGTTCTGCTGCAAATTTTTCATTTATAATCATAGTTACTTCGTGTAAATCCGTTAATCCAATGTCTGGTCCTGCTGTAATGCTTAACAGTATCTTTCTCGCTTTTGGAAGATTTTTTATAAAAGGGCTGTTTATTATTTGTTCTGTAGCAAGTTTTACCTTATCCTGCCCTTCACCTTTACCAAATGCTGTTATGCCTTCTCCTGAATTTCCTAGCATTATTTTTACATCATCAAAAACAAGATTCACTACCCCTTGTTTTTTTATTAGATTTGTTATAAATTCTACATTTTTTATAAAAATTTTATCTCTTTTTTCAAATAATTTATCAAAAGTTGCACTAGAATCTACTTCCACTAATTTTTTAAGAGGCAAAACTATAACAGTATCAGAAATTTTTTCTAATTTCTTAATTTCTTCAGTTCCTCCATTTGAATTAATTGATGTAGCAACTAGAACTACTGTCAATATTCCCATTGTTTTTGCAACTTCTGAAACAACACAGGCTATCTCATTATTCTTCTTTTCCGACATTTCTGTCAAAATAAATACTAAATCAGTATTTTTCAATGCACCTTGAACCTTCTCGCTTAAATCTTCAGAAGCCAACATTTTTAATTCTACATTCAATTTATCCAAATTCTCTTGATTTGTGTCAATTCCCACAAATTCAACTTCCGCAATCTCTTTTTTCATCATCTTATTCAAGACATCATTTCCCACCGTACCGATTCCAATAACTTTTATTCCAATACCGTCCATATTTTTCTCCTTTAATTGTAAAATTTTCTATATTTTAACATATTTTCCCAAAATACAGTAAAATTTTTTTACTATTTTTCATACAATTTTGCCTTTTCTTCTAATAATAACAAAAAGCTACCATAACTGATAGCTTCATATTTAAAGTTGCTTTATTTTAAGGTAGTGCAGTATCTATTTTTTTACTTTTTCTTTTTTTTATTTATAAATTTTTAAATTATTTTTATTAATCGCCAAAATCTGTTGCAATCAAATATACTTTTACACAGCTCCCTTTTTGTTCAAAATCTTCAGGATTTTCAAATTTAGTTTCTTCAAAGACTGTTCCCCATGCGAGAAATAATTCTGGATTTTCCGAACTTTTGGCTACTGCTGTGGCGATTTGGCTGATTTCTTCTAGGCGTATGTCTTTTCCTGAGGTTATGTTCATTAGTATTTTTCCTGCTCCTTTTATTGGACGTTCTAGAAGTGGGGTATTTAGTGCCTGTTCTACTGCCTTTTTTGCTCTGTCCTCTCCGTCTGCTTTTCCAAAGCCTAATACTGTTTTGCCTGAATTTTGCAATATAGACTTAATGTCTGCAAAGTCCAAATTTACAATTCCCTGTTTTTTTATTAAGTCCAGTATTCCCTTTACAATTGTTACAAAGGCTTTTTCTCCTTTTTCATAGATATTTGCCATTGGAAGATTTATGTATAAATCATTCAATCTTTGATATGGAATGACTATTATTGTATCAGCGAAATGTTTTAATCTTTCCTTCCCCTTTTTAGCAAGTTTTATTTTATTCAGGTCTTCAAAATCAAAAGGCTTTGACACTATTGCAACCGTTAGTATATTCATAGATTTCGCAATTTCTGCCACAGCTGATGAAAGTAGCATTCCTGTTTTTTCTCCCATTTCAGCTATTATAAACACCATATCTGCATTTTGAAATTCTTTTTCTGTTTGTTTTCTTAAATCCTCCATCGCTTCAAATGAAGTTATTGACGACACAAATATTTTTTTGGGAACTTTTGAACTGTCTAAATTCAGCTTTTCCGTATCTATCGTTATAAAATCAGCCTTTACAATGTTATTTAATATCATTTTATTTATTACATTACTTCCTGTTTTTCCCAAAGCCACTATTTTTACTTTTACACCATTTAACGTGTTTTTCATATCAGTCCCCCGACCTCTGCGTTCCTACAAGCGATGTTACCCACTATTTTTTCCTCCTAGATAATCTATATTTCAAGACACTATTTATTAATATTTTTCTTTAATCTATTTTTTAATCACAATTCTTTAATATATCACAAGACCCTTTATTTTTTATTTTAAAAATATTGATTTTATATTTTAACTTAACTCTTTTTTAAAATTATATCAAATTTGATTAGTAAATAAATAAACAAATATTATAAAATTATAGAAAAATATTACTATATTTCATTTTTTTTTATCAATTTTTGGACTATACTATTCTTGTAGATACAAAAAATATTTAAATATAAATCGGGAGGCGGTTTTATGAAATCTAGAAGTCTACTATTATTTTTAATACTATCTTTAGCTTTATTTTCAGTAGTATTATCAAATAAAAATCGTAAAAACAGAAATGAAAATAAACCGAAAAAAGAAAATATGATTCAGGCAGGGAACGAAAACATCAAGGAAATCTATCTTGCTGGCGGCTGTTTCTGGGGACTTGAGGCATATATGGAAAGAATCGACGGGGTAAAGGATGTTACGGTTGGCTATGCGAACGGTAAAACTGAAAAAACGAGTTATAACATTGTCGCATCAACGGATCACGCAGAAACAGTTCACGTAAAATATGACGCAAACAAAATTTCTTTGAGCAAGCTGCTTAAATATTACTTTCAAGTTGTAGATCCTACTAGCATTAATCAGCAGGGAAATGATAGAGGCAGACAATACAGAACAGGGATTTATTATACTAATCCTAAAGATAAAGAAATTATTTTACAGGAAATTGAAGAAGAGCAGAAAAAATATACAGATAAAATTCAAGTTGAAGTTCAGCCTTTGAAAAATTATATACTCGCAGAAGAATACCATCAGGACTATTTAAGAAAAAATCCTAACGGATATTGCCACATTGATATTACTAAAGCAGATGAAGTTATCATTGATCCAAAAGATTATCCAAAACCAAGTGACGAAGAATTGAAAAAACGGCTTACTCCACTTCAATACAGCGTTACACAGAAAAAAAATACTGAACATTCTTTTTCAAATGAGTACTGGGACAATCATGAAGCTGGAATTTATGTGGATATAACGACAGGAGAGCCATTATTTTCCTCAAAGGATAAATATGATTCTGGCTGTGGCTGGCCAAGTTTTACAAAACCTATTTCAAAAGATGTTGTAACTTATGCAAATGATACAAGTTTTAATATGGTAAGGACAGAAGTGCTTAGTCGAAGCGGAAAAGCCCACTTGGGACATGTTTTTGATGATGGGCCTAAAGACAAAGGCGGGCTTCGTTATTGCATAAACAGTGCTTCAATTAAATTTATCCCATTAAAAGATATGGAAAAAGAACATTACGGATATTTAATAAAATTAGTTCAGTAAAATGAACAGGATAGGAGAGAATTTATGTTTAATCAGCCATTACTAGTAGGAAGCGTATTTTTAGGAGGAGTAGCAAGTTTTCTATCTCCATGTATTCTTCCCATTGTTCCTGTATATTTGGGAATCTTAAGCAAAGGAAAAAAAACTGTGCTTAATACCTTTTTATTTATTTTAGGACTTTCGCTTACTTTTGTAAGCATTGGCTTTAGTTTTAGTTTTCTTACGGGAATTTTCTTTAATGACACTATAAAAGTTTTGGCAGGAATACTTGTAATAATACTGGGATTACATCAGACAGGCATCTTAAAATTTAACTTTTTAGAAAAAAATAAATCTGTAAATTTGGATTTAATTGAGAAAAATTCTTCATTACAGGCTTTTTTGCTAGGATTGACATTTAGTCTAGGGTGGACTCCATGTGTAGGCCCTATTCTTGCCTCAGTGCTTACTCTTGCAGGCGAAAAAGGATCTGCAGTCTATGGAGGGCTAATGATGTTTATATACGTCTTAGGACTTGCCACTCCATTTGTTCTATTTTCCTTTTTCTCTCAGAAATTGCTAAAAAAAGTACGAGCTTTAAATCAATACACAAATTATTTTAAAATCTTTGGAGGATTTCTAATTATATTTATGGGAATTTTGCTAATAATGAATAAGTTTTAATAATTTTATTTTTTAAAAATTATAATTTTTTAAATTTTATAAAACAATCAGTAATCAAAATAACTTAAAAAATAATTACAAAAAATATTTTAAATTTGCTATAATATAGAAAGGAAGTAATTTTTATGAAAAAATTAATTGTAACAATTGTAACTTTGTTGAGTTTTGGATTGATTTCATTTGGAAATACATTGCAAGGAGTTCAGTTAAAGGACATTAATAATAAACCTGTTTCCCTTAACAAGTACAAAGGTAAGAAAATATATATTAAAATGTGGGCTTCATGGTGTCCTATCTGTCTTTCGGGATTAAGCGAAATTAATTCTTTGAGTGCAGATAAAAGTAAGAATTTTACAGTTATAACTATTGCTTCTCCAGGACAAAAAGGAGAAAAACCTACAGCCAAATTTATTCAGTGGTATAAAGGGCTTAATTACAAAAATACTACTGTTTTACTGGACGAAAAGGGGGAAGTGTTAAAAAGGGCAAAAGTTTTGGGATATCCTTCAAACATTATATTGGATGGGAACTTGAATATTGTTAAAACTTTGCCGGGACATCTGACTGCCGCACAAATCAAAGGAGCTGTTAAATAAGTGTATAGTATTTTAATAATTGACGATGAACCGATTATAAGAAGAGGTATTAAAACCTTTATTGATTTTGAAAAATATAAGATAAGTGATGTTTATGAGGCAGAAGACGGTAATTCTGCCTTTAAGACTTTTTCAGAAGTCTTGCCTGACCTTGTCTTGCTGGATATAAATATTCCCTTTAAAAATGGGCTGACTCTTGCCGAGGAAATGAAATATCTGAAAAGTGATGTTAAGATAGCCATTATTTCTGGATATGACTATTTTGAATATGCTCAAAAGGCTTTAAAAATCGGAGTTGAAGACTATATTTTAAAACCTGTTTCCAAGACAGATATAAATGAAATAATTTCAAAACTTATCTATAAGCTGGAAGAAGATAAAAAATATAACGAAGCAAGAAAAATTATTAATAAAATTAGTCAAATTGAGAAATCTGATAAAAATATTTTTCATAGCAAGTATAAAGATATTTTAACAAAAAAAATTG
Source organism: Leptotrichia wadei (assembly GCF_007990445.1). Classification (NCBI taxonomy): domain Bacteria; kingdom Fusobacteriati; phylum Fusobacteriota; class Fusobacteriia; order Fusobacteriales; family Leptotrichiaceae; genus Leptotrichia; species Leptotrichia wadei. The sequence goes on along the minus strand of NZ_AP019841.1, from coordinate 182,368 downwards.
AAGAAAAATACAGCGATATTTCCTTTAACTTAAATTCTCTGGCTGACGAAATGAATTTGTCTTCTGGATATTTGAGTTCACTTTTTAAAAATTTGTTTGGTATTCCTTTTCAGGACTATTTGAATAATATACGGATGGAAAAGGCAAAGCTGCTGCTTTTGACAACAGATCTGAAAAATTATCAAATTGGAGAACTTGTAGGAATGGAAAACTTTAATTATTTCAATTCAAAATTTAAAAAAACTTTTGGAATGACACCAAAAGAATTTAAGAAAAGTGTGTTGGAAAAAATATGAAATTAAAAAAAACTATGAGAAATTCAATGCTGTTGCAGTTATTTTTTTATTATCTTGTTGGAAATTTACTGTTTATACTTTTTTTAAGCAGCATTTTTTATTATACTTCAAAATATATAATAATGAACAAAGAAATTGAGTACACTAACAAAAATGTAATGAGTACATCACGTTATATCACACTTTATGTTGAGAAATTACAAAATATAATTAATCTTTTGTCCGTTAATGCGGATGTTAGAAATTTTTTAACATTGGGAAATAATAATTCAAAAAAAAGTATTGAAAAAATGGTTTATTCAATTCTCGATAATAATAAAGGGATAAAAAATATTACTGTGATTGGAAAAAATGGTAGTATTATTTCCAGTGATAAAAATAACGATATGAAAATATCAGCAAATATGATGAAGGAAAAATGGTATGTTGACGCAATAAATAATTCAGATATGCCTGTTTTCAATCCAGTCAGAAAAGATGAAGATTCTTCCATGAACTCTAATTCGTGGTTTTTGTCAATTAGTCGGGATATAAAAAATTCAAAAGGAGAGAATCTGGGAGTTATTGTATTTGATATAAAATATGAAATGTTTGAAAGGTATTTACGTTCTAATGCTTTTGGAAGACAAAGTGACAGCATTATTATAGATAATCATGGCAATGTGATTTATTACAGAGATGTAAAATGTTTTGCTGATAAAAAATGTCTTGAAAAATTTTCAGAAAAGAATAAAAATAAAGATACATATTTATACGAAACACAGATTGAAAATACAAACTGGAATTTAAGAAGCCTTGCAAACACAAATGACCTAGTTACGTTGAAGAAAAATTTTTCTCACATAGTTATCATTATTTTCCTATTTTCACTAGCTTTTTCCTCTATTATTACATTTATCGTAATAACAAAGATTCTAAAGCCTTTAATAAAACTGGAAAATCATATGCAAAACTTTGAAAATAATCTACGGGAATTTCATTTAAGTGAAAAAACAGGCTATGAAATTCAGAACCTTGTGGAACATTTTAATGTAATGGTTGAAAAGATAAAATATTTGCGGGAATATGAAATAAAGGCTCTTCACAGCCAGATTAATCCACATTTTCTGTATAACACGCTAGATACAATCATTTGGATGGCAGAATTTGAAGACAATGAAAAAGTAATCAGCATTACAAAATCACTTGCAAACTATTTTAGGCTCTCCCTTAGCAACGGACACGAAAAAATACCGTTAAAAGATGAAATTATGCACACTAAAGAATATTTATTCATACAAAAGCAGAGATACGAAAACAAACTTTCCTATTTTTTCAACATAGAAGACGAAAGCCTTCTTTCCATCAAAGTTCCAAAAATCATAATCCAGCCAATTGTAGAAAACTCCATCTATCACGGAATAAAAAACCTTTCTGGAAACGGAATCATCACAATCGACGTTTACAGACAAAACAGCACTGTCAATATCTCAGTCAAAGACAACGGAATAGGCTTTGAAAAAGCTAAACAATTCAAAAAAAGCAAGACTGGCGGTGTAGGAATCAAAAATGTCGATAAAAGAATAAAATTCTATTACGGCAAAAATTACGGAGTATTTATAAATAAAGACAGCAAAACCGAAGGAGCGGAAGTAGTTATAAAAATTCCTTTTAAATCAAGTTTGTAATGTATTCTCAATCCCTTTTAAAATCAAAAAATTGAACTCTTGTTTAAAAATAGTTTTTTATAATGTTATTCTAATTTCCAAAAAAAAAAAAAAAAGATAATTATCATAAAAATGTGTTATAATCAAAAAAAATATAGCGGAGATGATAATATGAAAAAGTTATTTTTGATTGTAATTCTTGCTCTGACTACAGTAAGTTGTGAACTTTTTAGTCCAAGTTATTGGAACAGAGTAACTGAAAGCAGAAGAGAAAATGGAGAAAGATGTTATATAAAAAATGGAAATGCTTATTGTGTAGATAGAGATGGTAATAGGCTTTATTAATAAATTATTTTTGATTGGAGTTGATGGATTTGAAAAAATTGATTTTGATTACTGTTTTGGGAATGACTGTGGTTAGTTGCAGTCTGTTTAGTCCTTCAAGATGGGCAGAATATGAAAAAGATAGAGCAGGAAGCGGAAGAAGATGTTATAGAAATAGCTATGGAAATATATTTTGTGAAGACGGAAATGGAAATCGTTATTAATAAATCATTATGTGAAGAAGTGGAATTTTTGAGATTCTGCTTCTTTTTTGCTTTTGAAGAAGAAAAAATTATTATTATACTAAATCTCGGTTAAATAAGAAATTTATTACGAACTTTTCTAATAAAGAATAACAACTCAATATTTTTAAATAATTAAAATATAATTTTTACTCTTTAAAATCCGTCGGAGCATTTTTCTGTGCTGACAAAACTGTTTGAGCATAGCGAGTTTTTTGTCAGTGCAGAAAAATGTCGTAGACTAGCCATAGGTCGTAGGATTTGCGGCAATGAGCAATCCTACAGAAATAAAAAAGAAAAAACATAGTAATATGGAAAATCAAAATATACAAAAAAATACCCTAATTGTTTTAATTAGAGCATTTTCCTAAAAAATTCATTTTACTATTTTGTTCCAAATATTCTATCTCCTGCATCTCCCAATCCTGGATAGATATACGCATGTTCATTAAGTCCGTCATCAATTGCCGCAATGTATAAGTCAACATCGGGATGTTTTTCAGTAAATTTCTTTATTCCTTCAGGAGCACCAATGATACAAAGTACAGTTATATTTTTTACACCTTTTTCTTTCAAATAGTCAAGTGTGTAAATCATTGAACCACCTGTTGCAAGCATTGGATCTACTACGAAAACTTGACTTTCAACAACGTTTGTTGGCATTTTTGCGTAATAATAGACCGGCTCTAAAGTTTCTTCGTTTCTGTAAACTCCCAGATGCCCCACTTTTGCGTTTGGAAGAAGCTGCAATATTCCATCTATCATTCCAAGTCCTGCTCTTAGGATGGGAACTAATGTTATTGGCTTATCCAGAACTTTTGTAGTCGTTTTCTGAATAGGAGTTTCTGTTTCAATCTCCTTGAGCGGCAAATGTTTTGTTGCTTCATAAACCATAAGTCCTGCTATTTCGTTTAGGCTTTCCCTAAAAAGTTTAGTATCTGTATGTTTATTTCTCAAATTTGAAAGTTTATGTTCAATTAGTGGATGTTTCAATTCAAAAACTGCCATTAATAATCACTCCGTTCTTTTTTGTATTCAAACTACTTTTTCACTTAATACCCAAATTCCATTTAAAAAACAGAAATTATATCTTATACTGTTTACTGACAAGGAAGCTTGACCTCTTACGAGAAAATTATAATTAATTTGCTATTTAATTGGAAGATAGTATAAAATTATATTTTTTACAAAATAATATCCTCTACTGGCAAAATAACCGCACCCATCGAAATTCCACGACCTAAATCTATCTTCATAATTTTAATAATCCGTATAATCTCTTGTGCGTGCCTGTCTTCCAAATAAGTAACTAAAATACTGTCTGTCCCTGGCCAAACATGTGTATTAAAATGTTTAAAAGTTTTACTCCAAGAACTATGAACAGCTGGAACTATAAAATATTGATCTATTCCATACTCTCTTAATTCTTCTTTCATTTTTTCCGTATAAAATGAATCAAAATATATTTCTAATCTTTTCACAAAATTCTCCTCTCTAACTATTTTTTTTTCAATCAAAGAATCAAATTATTTTGCATACCCTTTTCGTTCTTCTTCTTTTTCTTGTCTTCTTCTTTCTTCTTTTTCTTTTTGTTTTCTCTCTTTTCTTTCTTCAACCAACGAATACAACACTGGCGTAAAGAACAATGTCAAGACCGTACAGAATGAAAGTCCAAACATTACTGCAATCGCCATTCCTTGATAGTATCCCGAACTTCCTTTACTTGAGAATACCATTGGCAACCAACCTAATACTGTTGTAAGCGTTGTCATTAAAATTGGTCGAAGTCTTGAACCACAGGCTTCTACTAAGGCATCATGTATCGACCAGCCTTTTTTCCGTAATCCCGCAACGAAGTCAAGCATTACAATCGCATTATTAACCGCCATACCGAATAACATCAAGATACCAATCATAACGAACATACTAAGTTGTACTCTAGTTATCGCTAATCCTAAAATTACTCCAATCATTGATAATGGCAATGTTGTCATAATCATAAGTGGCAAGATGAATGATTCCAACTGAACTGCAAGTACTGTATAAATTAACACAATCGCAAGTAACAAGTCTTTCATAATTTGTCCACCCATTTCAGCTTGGTTTTTAGCTTGTCCTGCTACTCCAATTTTATATCCTTCAGCTGGATTTGCCTTCTTGAATGACTGTTGAATAAATGCTGCTGCATCGTTAAATCCTTTTGATTTATCCAAGTTTGCACCAACTGTTACAATTCTTGTACCATTTTCTGTTGAAATAGTCGAAGCACTTTCTTCATATTGCATTGTAGCAATATCTCCTAATCTAACATAAGTTCCTTTATTAGTTTTTATCTCTAAATCCATAATTTTATTCAATGAATTTTTTTGATTTTTTTCCAATTCCAACACTACATCCAATGTTTCTGTACTTTGAGTTACATCAATCGGATTTGCTGATCCAGAAGCTGTCATAAATAACATTTGAGTAATATCTGTTACAGTTATTCCATAACTTTCCGCTTTTACTCTGTCAACTTCTAATTTAGCTTGTGGATATCCACCTTCAGTCGATGACTTAACATCCTTAAACCAAGACTGGCTCTTCATATCATTCATTATCGAATTTGCAATTCTATTTAATTCTTGTGGATCTTCACCTTCTATTTGGAATGAATAATCTTTTTGTGACATCATACCTCCTGCTTTTTGTGGTGAAACCGCAAGTGTTACATTTGGTAAATCTTTTAATTTTTCTCTGACACGGTTCATTGCCTTCATTGTATCTTTCTTTACGTCAACATTTATTGTCGCTGCACTTTTTGAGGCAATAACATTTATATCTTTAGTCGCTGGATCTGCTTTTACAACAGCTTCCATTTTATTTGCAATATCCTTTGATACATCTAAATCCAATCCTGTCGCAAGTGTCGCAACTACCGAATATTGATTATCATCAATCGTTGGAAAGAACGTAGTTTTTACCGTTTTTCCTATTCCAAATACGACTATAACAAATGTTATTATAACTCCAATTACCATTTTCCATCTATTTTCCAATACTTTTGCCACTAATTCTTTATATTTATCTCTAAATGCATTAAATTTAGCAGCTTTTTCAGCATTATCTGATATTTTTTTAACATCTAAAAATAAACTTGAAGCCATTGGAACCCATAACATCGCAACAATAATCGAAGCTGACAACGCAAACATCATTGAAAATGCAATACTCTTAAATACTTCCTTAGCAATTCCTTCAAATAATATAATTGGTAAAAATACACAAACTGAAGTTGCTGTTGACGCCATCATCGGAAGAATTACTTCATTTGTACCCCGTATCGCTGCTACATCTGCTGGTTCCTTATTAATCTGAATGTGATCAAAAATATTATCCAGCGTAACAACCCCGTTATCTACCAGTGATCCAACCGCAAGTGATAATCCCATTAACGAAATCATATTCAATGTTATCCCTTGTGTTGTAAGTAAAAAGAATGTAAACATTGCTGAAATAGGAATCAATGTTCCCACAACTAATGACGCTCGCAAGTTTTTCAAGAATACAAAAAGTACTATAATTGTAATGATAACCGCTTGTATCCCAGAACTTGCAACATTTTTTATCGATTCACTAACTTTTTCACTGTTATCAACTATTATATTGTAATTAGAACCTTCTGGAAATAATGGTTTTGCTTCTTTCAAAGTTTCCTTAGCCTTTTTAGCAACCTCTACCAAGTTACCATCTTTACTCTTTTGAATCATAACGGCAACCATTTCTTTTCCATTATATGTTACATATGATGTAGGATCCTCTGTTCCGTACTCAACTTTTGCCACATCAGCCAATCTAACTGTTTGATTATTTTGATTTGAAATAACGATATCCTGAATTTGATCAAGCTCTTTTAACTCTCCATCAACTTTTAGGATAAATTCTTTCGTCCCATCAGTTATTGTACCTGCTGGTGTTACTGTATTAGCTGCTTTTATTTTACTATAAATTTCTGCCGCTGACAAATTATATTCCTTCAATCTAGCTGGATCCAGCCAAACTTTAATTTGTCTTGTCGCATTACCCATTACAGAAATATTACCAATACCTCTATTTCTCTTCAATCTAGGTTGTAATGTTTCTTCAACAAATGATGTTATTAACTCTTTATTTTTCCCAGTAATTCCAATCATTAACGCCATGTTGGAACTCCCTGCCATATCTAATTTTGATACTGTAGGATCTTTAAAGTTATCATCATCTGGCAATTGTCCTTTTATTTTATCTATTTGTGTTTGAACTTGTACTTGTTTAATATCTGTATCTACACCATAGTTAAACTCTATCGTAACTACTGATGAACCATAAGATGAAGATGTTGTAATATTTTTAATTCCATCTACATTCAATGCCGCATCTTCAATTTTTTTAGATACTTGGGTTTTTACATCTTCCGCTGTCGCTCCCGTCCAAGTGGCATTAACAACAACTATCGGTGTATCAAAATCTGGTATTCTTTCCTGTTTCATACCTGTCATCGCTACCCAACCAGCAAAAATCATAAATATAAGTATCATCGTTGTCGACACTACTCTCTTCGTTGCAAATTCTGCTACTGTCATTTTATCTCATACGATTACAATAACCGTACACTCCTTTCTCTATTTTTCTATTACTGCACAATATTTACTTTTTCATTCGCTTGTACAACATTTTGTCCATCAATGACTAACTGATCTCCAGCTGTCAAGCCATCACCAGTCACCGCCGCATAAGTTTCATTTTGATTAGAAATATTTATCGGTATCATAACTGCTTTTCCATCTCTAATAACATAAATAACTTGCTGAACTCCTCTTACTACAATCGCCTTTTTAGGAATAATCAACCCATCTTCAGCTCCTGTTGCAATATTTGCTTTTCCATACATTCCACTTTTTAATTCTCTATCTGGATTAGGGAATTTAACTTTTACAATAAATTGTCTACTAGCTGAATCAGCTGAAGCCGCTATTTCATAAACTGTTCCAACAATTTCCTTACCATTCAACTCATCAACTTTTATAGTCGCTTGTGCTCCCATTTGAATTTTTTTAACAATTTCTGCTGGAACTCCAATTTCCAATTTCATTTCACTTTCATTAACCAATGTAAACAATTTTGCTCCTGCTGATACTTGTTGATGTCTTTCTAAATCCATATTCGCAATATATCCGCTAACTTTAGTTTTAATAACGGTTTTACTGTTAGTATCATTTGCTGTAGCTAAATTAGCTTGTGCCGAACTCAAACTGTTTCTTCTAGAAGATAATGCATTTACCGCTGTATTATAGTTACTTCTAGCCGAATTTAAGTTAGCTTGTGCCGAACTTAATTTTGTTTGTGCTGTCAAGAAATCAGTTTCTGTTATCAACCTTTTATCATACAACATTTTATATTTTTGATAATTAATTCTCGCTTCTTCCACTGCTGCTGCTGCTGAGGCAATATTTCCTTTAGCTGCACTAATATCTCCATGTGCCGAACTAATATTAGATTCTGCCGTTCTTACATTTGAAACAGCCTCTCTAACACCAGATCTTGCCGCTTGATTATCAATCGCCACAATTACTTGCCCTGCATTCACATAATCACCATTTTTCCCGTTAATTACTACAACTTCCCCACTTGAAGTCGCTGTATACGGTATTTCTTCTATCCCTTTTATCGACCCACTAGCCGTGTATCCCAACGACATTTGATTTTGACCGATTACTTGCACTTTTACTGGTCTTGCTGTAGATGAATTTCCTTTTGGTTTTTTCTTTCCGCATGAAACAGTAAGCAATGCTAGCACCATCATCGCTACAATTATTTTTTTATTTATTTTCATTTTTCCTCCCTATTCTTAGTGACTTTAATTATTTATAAAAGCCTCTAAAATCCAATTAAATTAATATTTTTCTCCTGTTTTTATATTTAATATTATTCCCTATTTAAAAAGTGAAAATTTCATTTTGATTATTTTATAATTCTCAGATTAAATGGTTCTTTTATTTTACCATTTAAATTCTATCAACTTTTCCAATTCATATCATTTCTATAAAATTTTTTATCTCTAGTCCAAATATGCTCCATATTTAGAAACTAGGAAATAATAATTCAATTTAGCCTGTGCATAATTTACTCTGGCTTGTCTTAAATTAGTTTCCGATTGCAACAAATTTTCCATCGTAATTAATCTGTAAGAGTATCTTTCTTTTTCCAAATTATAAGATTCTTCTGCTTTTTGCACCGCTAATTGCAATGCTGCTATACTTTTTTCCAGCGATCTTAACTGATAATAAGTTTTTCTCATATTTGCTTGAACAGTTTCCAGAGTCTGATCCACTTGAACAGCTGATATTTCCTGAGTCTTTTTCGCATAATTCACATTATTTTTTCTTGCTCCCCAGTCAAATATGTCCCAGCTCCATTTTACTCCTGCTGAAGTTGTAAAGTTTTTTGTCTTGAAAATATTTCCAAACTTATCTTGACTTTGCAATACGCCATAATTTATCATTCCGCTAACTGTCGGCTTAAAATCTGCTTCCTGCACTTTTATATTTTTTTTGCTCAGATCATTTTGCTTCACAGCTATCTTATATTCTGTATTTTCCAGCGGCAATTTTGCCAAATCTTCATCCAATTTAACTGTCTTTGTAAAGTTATCCTCTACTCCAAATGGAACTATCTCGATTTGCGAACTATTTTTCACTCCGATTAAAATTCCCAATGCCTCTTTTGAAACTTCTATATTCCCTTCCTGCTCTACAATTTGTGCTTCAATGGATGCCACGCTTCTTTCTGCTTCTGTAAGTTCTGGCTGAGTTGTCATTCTTAAATCATATAGTTCTTTTTGTGTTTTTAAATTTTCATCTAACGTTTCCTTTGATTTCTGCAATACTCCCAATGTGCTCATTGCATTGTAAACATCAATATATGCTTGAACTGTACTTAAAACTGTATCTTTTCTCACTTTATCCAGACTAAGCTGCGACAATGTCAATTTTTCTTTACTAATTTCGTGATTCAGTTTCAATTTTCCGCCTGTATAGATCGGTTGCGACAATGTCAAGTAATGCTGATAAGCCTCTCCAGTTCTACTAAAACTCTTATCCAAATGCTCTTGAGCGCTTCCAGAATAACCTACTGTAAAAAATCTGTTAGCCCAGGCTCTATCCACATCAATTTTCCCTTGCTCTGTTTTCAACATCTCAATCTTAATGTCCTTATTATTTTTAATTGCCATTTCTGCTGCTTCCTGTATCGTTATTTTTTCTGCAAAACCCGGAATTGCAATTAACAATAATAATGGCACCACTATCATTCGCAATTTATTTTTTTTCATCTTGTCCTCCTGTTTAATCTATTTTAATGCATTATCGATGAATTTTACAATTTCATTAATTAATTTCTGATTATCCTCTACTATCCCATCAAACTCTCCCTTTGAGGAAAAAGTATATTCTTTTTTACATACAATTTTTTTAATCAAATAATTATTAATTGCCGAAATTATAAAATCTGAAATAATTTCCATATCGTATTCTCTGTTACTTTCATATCTTAAAAGTATATTTTCCTTGATAAAACTCTTAAAAAATTTTGTCATTTCTTCATGAAATTTCCCTACATTTGTATTCTGGGTAAAAGAATTCATTATTCCAATATCCACATTGTTCAAAAGTTCTAGAATACTTTTAAATCTTTCTTTAATAAAATTTTCTAAAGTTTTTTTCGGATTTTCATCAATTTTTACTTTCGAATATTTTTCCATTTCAGATTTTTTTTTACTTTCTAATAATTCACATAAAAGTTCCTCTTTCGTCTTGAAATACGTATAAAAACTTCCTTTTGAAATTCCCAATGCCTTTGTTATATCCTCAACTTTTGTATCCATATACCCATTTTTCCTAAATAATTCAAAGGCCTTTTCCAATATTTTCCTCTTTTTTTGTTTTTTTATATTTTTCTCTTTTACAAACATCTCCCTACCTAACAATAAAAATTGACTTACAAGTCATTATATTATAATATAATTTTTTTTATAATTTGTCAATCTTTTTCCTTGTAAAATACCTTTTTATTAGATAAAGCAGTTAAGTTAATTTTTCAAAAAAAATTCTAATATCATTTTCCATTAAACTAATGGATTCATCTCTGAATCTCCCACGACTAAAGTAGCGAGTGTTCTTGCACTATTTAATAAATTTTGTTTAATAAAGAGTCTTGATCCTTTATCAGAAATAGATAAAATATATAGTAAAACTGCTTTAAAACTAAACTCAAAAATTATGACTATTTTACTCAAGCCCTGAATTTATATAATCTTTATAGTTTAATTTTAAATAGGTTTAAATATATTTTCTATTTTTTAAATAAAATATTGATCTTTTACTAAAAAAATTTGCTATTTGAAAAAATAATAAAAAAAAATGCAAAACAGTATAATTACTGATTTGCACTATATATTCTAATTTTAGTTGTTATGATGGTGCCCAGACGCGGAATCGAACCACGGACACAGGGATTTTCAGTCCCTTGCTCTACCGACTGAGCTATCTGGGCAAATGGCGGAAGTGACGAGACTCGAACTCGCGACATCTTGCGTGACAGGCAAGCACTCTAACCAACTGAGCTACACCTCCATAAAAATGGTGGTCACAATTGGGCTCGAACCAATGACCCCCTGCTTGTAAGGCAGGTGCTCTCCCAACTGAGCTATGCGACCACATCAACTTTATTACTCAATAAGTATAACATATATTTTCAAATATTTCAACTCTTTTTTTAAAAAATTTTATAAATATCCATATTTTTTTAATTCAAGTTATCAAATCCCTGAAAAATTATACTTATTTACAATTCTAAAAGGAGTGTCCAGAATTTTGTGTAAACTAATAGATAAATCCAGTAAATTCAGTACTTTGCATAACAATATATCAAAATTTGCATGTCTTACAAAATCCTCCACTACTGGATATTTTTCTCATATTTCAAGTATTCTATTTACAAAAAAATTTCTGCACACTCTTCATTTTTATTTTTTACCAGTAAATTTCCCGTCCATACTTCCCAAAAGCTGACAAAATTCTTCCTTCATCATTTGTCTTAATTTGATAAAATTCCACTCTTTTTTTAAATGTCTTATTTACTTCCTTTACCAATTCCCTAAAATCAAGCCTGTTATTCGCTGTAAAATAAAAAATTAGCTTTCCTTCATCAAATGTATATTCTCCAATAACAAGATTCATTTCAGGAAGCAGTCTTTTTACAATCTTTTTACATTTAAAATATGCTTCATCAGCCTTTTTATCCAAATCTGCTAATTTTTTTACTTCTTCCTCTGTCAATTTTCTTTTTACTTCCCTAATTTTCAAATCATCTTGATCAGCATTCTGTCTATTTAATGCAACTCCAAGAACTATGCCTATCTGTTCCCCACGAATTGTATCTACAAGAACGTAATCTCCCTTTTTATAATCTTCCGAATCGCTTATCATAAATGGATAAACTTTTTTTGTTTTCCTAAATTTTATATTTATTATCTTCATAAAATCCCACCTTCCAAAAAGCTGAAATGCCCTCTTTCACTTATTATTAAATGATCCAGCAACCGTATTTCTATATTTTCCAAAACTTCCTTTACCTTTCTCGTCAGCAAAATATCAGATTCTGACGGCTTTAACGAGCCTGATGGATGATTATGCACCAGAATTACTCCCTTTGCATTATATTCTAAAATTTTTTTTACCAATTCCCGAATATAGACCGTGCTTCTGTCGATCGTTCCAAAAAAAAGTTCCTCTTCCTTTAACAGTTCATTCTGTGTATTTAAAAACAATACCTTAAATACTTCAATATCCCTGCTTAAAAGGGAAAATTTCAGATAATTCAGCAATTTCAGGTTGCTTGAAAGTACGATTCGCTCATTATATACTTTTTTATACAATTCATTTTCAATTATTTCAAATAAAAGTTTAAAAAATACGGCTGCCCTTTCAGTCATATATTTATTTTTTTGAAGTTCTTCCCCAGGCTGTTTCAAAATCGTATACAAATCCCGATATTTCCTTAAAAGTTCCCCTGCAATTCCTCTGCAGTTTTTCCTAGTAACTGTATAAGTAAGCAATAATTCCAAAATTTCACAATCTGTAAATCCTTTTGCCCCTGTTGACAGAAATCGCTGCCTTAGTCTTTCTCGATGCCCCTTTTCCTTTTCTTCATCCAGCATTCGTTCAAAATCTATTTTTTTATTATTTTTATTCCCATTATCCCTCTTCATTTTTCCCCCCAGAAAAATATCATAATACAAGCCAAATTTCTCTAAAAATGCCTTGCTTTTACTCAAATAGTTTACCATAAAACTAAAAAAATGACAAACTAAATTGAGAATATTGAAAAAAATTAAAGGCAAATAATATTTGAAATATAAAAAAATTATGGTAAAATTTATCAAGGGCTTTTCTTTAAAAATAATGAAATTAAAAAAGCTATTGAATGTATCTGGATAAAAATAGCAAAGGAGGAATATCTATGAAAAAAATATTATTATTTTTAACAATTTTCGGTATGTTAATATCAGCGGGCATTGTTTCAGCAGAAACAACTACTGCATTAAAGACTGAAAAAATAAAATATCCCAGAGGGATAAGAAGTGTGACATCTGTAACGGAAGTTTTTGGAACAGGACAGCAAATTACGCATATTATTGTGGAATTTAATGAAAGGGTAGTAAATTCGCAATTGTCAAAGAATACTTTTACAGTATCAGACAGAACTGTTGAAAAAATCTATTCAAATACCCGTCCAGAAAGAACTGATATTGTAAAAGACGGAAGATTTGTCATTATTGAATTAAATCCAAAGGACAGTGGTGCTTCTCTTCGCCTTGAGGGAAATGATGAAGTTGGATTTCAAATGAAAAAGGCAACTTCTAAAATAACGCAAAAGGAAGATATTTTATTTACAAATGGTAAAAAATTGGAAAAAAGCATTGCAATACTTGAAAATAATAAAACTAGAAACCTAATTGTGGAAAACTTTAAGCAGTTTGTGTATAAAGATCCAAAAACTGGGACAAGTGTAAAGTATAATCTTTATATTCCAAAAAATTATGACAAGAATAAAAAATATCCGCTTGTACTGTTTATGCACGATAAGGGAGTTCTGAGCGAAGACACGAAAACTGCTTTATTTCAAGGAAATGGCGCAACTTCATTTGCAACTCCTGAAGAACAGGCAAGACATGAGGCATTTGTGCTAGCTCCTCAATATTCAAGACAAGTAGTGGATGACAATGGAGATATTACAAGTGATCTGGATGCGACCGTAAATTTGATAAGAGATTATTTAATTTCAAAATATAGCATTGATGAAAAAAAATTATATGCAACAGGACAGTCAATGGGCGGAATGATGGCTATTGTCATGAACTACAAATATCCAGAATTGTTTGCAGCTTCATATTTGGTAGCTTGCCAATGGAATCCAAAAGAAGTATCTACTATGGCAAAAAATAATCTATGGATAACAGTTTCAACTGGTGATGCGAAAGCCTATCCAGGAATGAATGTAATTACAAGCGAACTTATAAAAAAAGGAGCCACAGTAGCAAAAGATAATTGGAGAGCCGATTACACAGATGCACAATTTCTAGAAGGCGCAAGAAAGGTTATTGCCCAAAAGTCAAACATAAAATACACAACACTTGAAAAGGGCACAAATCCATACTTGCCAAAAGATGCCAATCCAGGTTTAGAACACTCTGGAACTTGGAAAGTAGCCTATAACATACCTGGAATAAAAGACTGGATGTTTTTACAGTCAAAACAATGAAAAGCATTGAGAAATTTTAAATAAAAATAGGAAACAAGAAGGGAGAAACTTTGACTTTTAGTTATTTTAGTCCAATTCACATAGAAACCTTTGTAGTATCAACTTTAATTTGCATATTTTTATTTTATATTCCAAGAATTTTTAAGAATGTAAACATAGAAAAATATTCAACAATTTTAGGTTATTTTTTATTAATATTTAAAATAATCGACTCAATTTACAGGTTAATGTACCAAAATGAGCCTATAACTAACGTTATGCCAATACATCTTTGTAACTTTGCAGCAATTTTCGCAGGATTATATCTAATTTTCAGGACAAAATTTTTATATAATGCTGTTTACTATTTAACTTTTGGACCAGTTTTAGCATTAATCTTACCTGGAATAATCTATTATCACGATAATTATTACGTGTATATTTTTATGATAATGCATGCGCTTATTGTATTTACAGCTTTTTTTGGATCCGCTTATTTAGATGGAAAACCTACAAAAAAAGGACTTATTCAATCAATAATTACATTGCTTCTCATATTTTTATATGCATTTACCTATAACTCTATTTTTAAAGGAATAAATGCAATGTTTTTAAGAACTCATATTATTTCACAAGTGAGTTTTATAAAACCAATCTGGCTATATGATATTGTTTTAATATTGACAATGATTTTTTTACAATTTTTGCTATATCTTCCAATTAAGAAAGAAAATAAATAAAATTTTGAATTGTAAGATTAAGAAGTGAAAAAATTAAGAAGAAATAAAAGTACACCACTGATATTAGTATTATTATGTATATATGATTTTAGTATTTTGGTGTACTTTTTTTAATGGAAATATTATTCAGCTTCAATAGCTGCTTTTTCTTGTTCAAATTTTTCTAAAATAACTTTTGTTATTTCAGCACGAAGTTCAGGTTTGATAGGATGAACTATGTCCTTAAATTCTCCATTTGGCATTCTTCTTGATGGCATTGCCACAAAAAGTCCGTTTTGTCCATCAATTATTTTTAATCCATGAACGACAAAACTTTCGTCAAATGTAATGTCGGCATAAGCCTTCAATCTTTCGATGTTTTCTGTCTGTCTTCCAATTCTAATACGAATATCAGTTACTTTCATAAGTCTTCTCCTTGTTTTATAGTTTTATTTTCCAATACAATTATACCTTATTTATCGTAAAAAACAAGAGAGAAAATGATAAAGAATATAATATTTCCTTAATTTATTTAAAGTAACTTTAAGCACAGATTATCCGATTATCTCAATATAGTCTTCAATAAATTCTTTTTTCAGACTTTCAGGCGGTAAATCCAGCACTTTCACCTTTATATTTTTATTAAAATACTTTATTTCAAAAATATCGCCTTTTTTCACATCATAGGAAGATTTTTTAGGATCTCCGTTTACAACGATGTTTCCATTATCTGCAAGTTCCTTTGCCACTGTTCTTCTTTTTATAATTCTTGTTACCTTTAAAAATTTATCTAAACGCATTTTTTATTTTACTCCTAAATTTTCATTATTTAGACATGTTCAATACCCTATTTTTTTATTTTATTAAATTCTAAATTTTCATGGTTATCAAACAGGTTTATTTTATATTTTTCATTCCTTCATACCATGCTGTATTTGTTTCTACAAATCCTACATTATCATTTTCCTTCAGGAACAATCCTCTCACTTTACTCTTTTTATTGCTGAAAATATGCGGATTATCAGTTGTTGACTTAGCCATTAGGGCCTTTTTGATTTTTTCCTGATCTTCCTTTGATAAAGTTCTTGTATTAAACACAATTGGTCCATTATAAACAGGAATTGATTTTATAACTGTAAAAGTTTTTCCTGCAAATTCCCCAAACGGTGCAACTGCTCCTTTTTTAACTTTATATGTAGCCCCTGAATTAAAGTCTTTTCCAGCAACTAATTCATATATCGTAAATGATTTTGGAATAGCAAATGTTGCAACATCAACATCCCCTTTAAATAATAAAACTTGAGTCCCAGGATGCGAGTTTCCAAACATAACTTTTGAAAATACCTTATTTCCCAATAATTCATCTGTATTTTTTAGCCCAAATTCCTTTACAATTACCTCTCCAGGCACTTTAAATCCAGATGTAGAACTATTTGTAACAAATCCTATTGATTTACCTTTAATCTTTTTCAGGTCAAATCCATTTCCAGAACGGTATTTATCGGCATCTTCTCCTCTTACTGCAATAAAGCTGTAATAAAGGGCATCTTTTAACGTTCCACTTTCTCCTGAATTTGTCAGCACAGCCTCAATATCCTTTGTACGCTTTCTAGCATTCAAATATGCCTCTGCTCCAATATATGCAATTTGTGATTGTCCAGAAACAATATTTTCCACCGTAATATTATAATCAGTTGTCGTAACAATCTCAACCTTTTTCCCAGTCGCCTCCTGCACAATCCGAGCAAATTCTTCCCTTGATTTCTTCAATGAATCATTAGTTTCATTTGGCAAAAACACAATTTTAATCGTATCATTCTTTTTCCCACAACTAATCGCAAATAAAAAAACTATTACCAGCAACAAACTTCTCAAAATATTTTTTTTCATAATACCTCCGCCATAAAATAATATAAAATTTTTTATATTATAACATTTGTTATTTTCATAGTCAATTCTAAAAATTTTTAAAATAAAAAAATCATTTTGACAGATATACAATGCTAAATTCCATTTAAAAATAGAAATTATATCGTGGACTTCGACCCTCATAACTATAGTAAAATTGCCTTAAAACCGAACTCAAAAACTATGACTATTTTACTCAAATCCTAGATTTATATAATTTTTAGCAGTATAATTCACCATTTAAATGGGAAATAACATAAAAATTTAAAAAACAATTTTTTCAAAAACCTCTCCAATTGAAAAACTCTTAATCTCACCTTTTCCTGCTTCATCCTTTTTTACCAAAACTTCAATTTCTCCATTTTCATTAATATCTTGTGCAATTCCCAGAACTTTTTCATTTCCAAATTTCAATTCTATCTTTTTATTCTTCAAATAATTTATTTCATTTATTTCCTTTAAAATCTCTTCCCACGATCCATTTCTCAAATTTTCACACAATATTTGAAATTCAGAAACAATATTTTTTACAATTTCATCAATTTTATATTTTTTATTTGTCGCCTGTGTCAATGAAATTGCCTTATTTTTCAATTTTTCCGGCAATATATTATTTACATTTATCCCAATTCCAACAATATAGACATTATCTGTTTTTTCCATCAAAATCCCGCATAACTTCTTATTTTCCAAGTAAACATCATTTGTCCATTTAAATTTATACTCTAAATTTTCTATTCCCCCTAATCCTCTTATTGTCGCAAGCCCAGCAATTAAAGGCAATTTCAAGTAATCCTCAATTTCCCAGTTTTCCCTTTCCTCCAAAAAAAAGCTGAAGATAGCCATTCCCTCCATAGAAACCCAGTTATTCTGCCTACGTGCCCTTCCATGAGTCTGATTTTTAGCACAAATAACATCAAATTCCTCATAATTCCTATGATTTCTTTCCAAATAATCATTCGTTGAACCCAATTCATTAAATTTATACAAATTTATATTTTTTTTCATTTTTTCTCCTTCCATCTATTTATTAATTTAAAAAAATACTCCCATTAAATATAATACTTCAAAATTAATGAGAGTAATGATTTATCTAAATATTATTAAAAGAACTCCTGCTGCTACAGCCGATCCAATTACACCAGCTATATTTGGTCCCATTGCATGCATTAGCAAAAAATTTTTAGGATTTTCAGATTGCCCAATTTTTTGAACAACTCTTGCCGCCATTGGCACTGCTGAAACCCCTGCTGCTCCAATCATCGGATTTACTTTTCCTTTTGTGAATTTATACATTATTTTCCCAAATAGCACTCCTCCCACTGTTCCGAAAGAAAATGCAATTAATCCAAGAATAATGATTTTTATTGTTACAAAATTTAAAAAATGCTCTCCGTCAGCAGTTGCTCCAACTGTCATTCCAAGTACAATTGTAATACAGTATAGCATAGCTCCTCTTGCATGTTCAACTAAATTTGAAACAACACCTGCTTCCTTTATTAGATTCCCAAGCATTAGCATTCCAATTAGCGGAGCTGATGATGGAACTAAAAGAATAACAATGATTGTTACTGCAATTGGAAAAATTATTTTTTCTCTTTGGCTCACAAATCTAAGTTGCTTCATTTCAACCATTCTTTCCTTTTTACTTGTCAATAATTTTATAATTGGCGGCTGAATTACAGGCACAAGAGCCATATAGGAATAAGCTGCAATGGCAATTGATCCCAGTAAATGCGGTGCCAGTTTTGTTGTCAAGTAAATAGCAGTCGGTCCGTCAGCTCCTCCAATAATTCCAATCGAAGCCGCTTCCTTTCCTGTCAATCCCAGCAAAATTGCCCCAAGAAATGCCACAAAAATTCCAAGCTGCGCAGCCGCTCCCAGCAAAAGGCTTTTCGGATTTGCAATAAGCGGTCCAAAATCAGTACTTGCTCCTATCGCCAAAAATATTAATGGCGGATAAATTCCCAATTTTACTCCTTGATACAAATAGTAAAGAAGTCCACCCTTTTCCATAAGTCCTTCATTTGCCACAGCAGGTAAGTTTGCAAGCAGCATTCCAAATGAAATTGGGAGCAGCAAATAAGGTTCGTATTGTTTTTTTATTGCTAAATATAGCAAAATTAGGGAAATTATTATCATGATTAGCTGCCTTCCAGTTATCATAGATATTCCTGTTGTCCCGTAAAGAATTTTTAGTAGTTCCATTTGAAAACCATCCTTTCCTTAGGTTTTTAGTAATATTGAATTTAAAGTAATTTAGGATAATACTGCCAAAACATCATCAGTATTCACTTTATCCCCTTTAGTCACTTTAATTTCATTTATAACTCCATCACAAGGTGCTACAATTGGATTTTCCATTTTCATTGCTTCTAAAATGATGATTTCATCTCCAGCTTTTACCTTTTCTCCGGTTTTTACTTTTACATCCACAATAAGTCCCTGCATTGGAGCTTTTATTACTTCATTTTTTCCAGTTTCCCCTTGTAAAGGTGGATTTTCATTTTTGTCTATTTTTTGTTTACCTTTTGAATCAGCTGAAGTTTCAATGTTTCCATCTTTTTCTGTAACTTCTTCCACTTCCACTTCATAAACTTTTTCTCCAATTCTGATTTTATACAGTTTAATCATATTTGTCATGCCCCTTTGTATTTCCAGATTTTATTTTATTTCCCTAATACTTCTTATTTTTATACGGCTATTCTTATTATCCCCGGCCGCTTCAATCAGAGCCGCCATCATTGCTGCCATCATAGTTTCATCTTTTATTTTTTCCATACTAAATTTTTCTTTTTTATCCAATTCCTTTTCACTGCTTAATTTTTCAGACTTTTCCAAAATTCTATTATCATTTGTTTTTTTATTATCTTCATTTTTCCCCTCAAAATTTGAAAAATATTTAAAAAATGATAACATAAATGAAATTAAAAATAATATGAAAAAAACAATTAACATACTTACAACTGAAATATAAATCGCATCTGCAAATGTTACAGCCGAATTTCCAAACAAAATACTTTTCATATTTTAATTATTCCTTTCATTTTCTATAAAATATCACACAAAAACAACTCTAATTACAAAAACCTAACATTTATCCAAAATTATTTAGAGCAAAATTATATAAAACCGAACTGAAAAATTACAACTGTTTATTCAAAATTTAGTTTAATTAATTTTCACAAGTTCGATTTTAATGGATTCAAATATATTTTTTATTACTTTACTTTGTAATAACTGTCAAACTTTTCCTTATGCGAAAGTTTCATTTTATTTCTAAGATGAACCATATCACTTACAATTTTTTCTTCTGTATGAGTTAATTTTTCCCAATCTATCAGGTTTTCCTTATCACGAGTCTTATTTATTTCCGTATCAAGTTCTAATATTTTTTCAAGTAATGTTTTTTTATTCCAAGCAGTATTTTCATACCAATCTGTTATTTCCTTTAACTTTCTTTTGAAATAATCTATATCTAAATTCATTTTCCACCTCTCTTTGAGTTACCAAATCCCCTCCAGAACCGGGATAATAGAACTCATCAAAAATAGCCTATTTTAAGTCCCGATCTTAAAGAAGTCTTACACCACAGCTAAAAAAGTCATCAATTTACCACATCCTAATTTTTTAAAAAATCACTTCAATATTTTGAACACTTATTTCACCTTTTGATTTTTTTTGTTTTTCTGTTTCCTTTAAATATTTCGCTTCATATTTTTCCTTCAAATAATTTTTTGCAATTTGAGGAAAACACGCATAAGTCAATACATCTTCATCAGACTTTGCCAAGCTTCCAATTTCATTTTTCATCGTATCATATTCATTTTGCAGCAAATCGGCAGGTCTTCCAGTAAATACCTTATCATTTCCAATTATAACCGACTTAATTTCACTAGAAATTTCCACAGGTGATTTCCCGTACATTCCCTTCACATAATCTTTAATTTCCTTCGGAATCATCTTATATCTTTGTCCTGTCAAAACATTAAATACTGACTGCGTTCCAACCATTTGGCTCATTGGAGTTACTAATGGCGGATAACCTAGATCTTTTCTTACCTTCGGAATTTCACGAAGCACATCTTCATATTTATCTTCCGCTCCCTGCGCCTTCAATTGCGACACAAGATTTGAAAGCATTCCTCCAGGCAGCTGATATTCCACAATGCTTGGCTCTACCGCAAGAGCCTTTGGATTTAATGTTCCATTGTCAATGTATTTTTTTCTTATTGGCTTAAAATACTCTGCAATTTCCTTTAAAAGTTCAAGATCCAATCCTGTATCGTATTTTGAGCCTTGCAAAGTTCTGACAAGCGATTCTGTAGGCGGCTGTGAAGTTCCACCTCCAAAAGGCGAAATTGCCGTATCTACAATATCCACTCCAGCCTCAATTGCCTTTAACGTGCTCATTCCAGCTAATCCCGCAGTTGCATGCGTATGTAATTCAAGCGGAACTTTCAAAATGCTTTTTAACTCGCCTACAAGTTCATAAGCCATATTTGGAAGCAGAATTCCAGACATATCCTTTATAGCGATGGAATCTGCTCCCATGCTTTGCATTTCCAAAGCCAGTTTTTTATAATATTCAATCGTGTGAACTGGGCTAATTGTATAGCAAATAGCAAGCTGGCTATGCCCTCCATATTTCTTAGTGCTTTCAGATGCCTGTCTTATATTTCTCGTATCATTCAAAGCATCAAATGTTCTAATAATATCAATTCCATTTTTTATTGAAAGTTCAACAAACTTATCCACAATATCATCTGCATAATGCCGATAACCAAGTAAATTTTGTCCTCTCAAAAGCATTTGCAGCTTTGTATTTTTAGCTCTTTTCCTAATTTCCCGCAGTCTTTCCCACGGATCTTCATGTAAAAATCTAATTGCCGCATCATAAGTTGCTCCACCCCAGACTTCCATTGCATAATATCCAACTTTATCCATTGTTTCTATTATTGGAAGCATTTCAGCAGTTGTCATCCTTGTTGCCATAAGTGACTGATGCCCATCCCTTAGCGATGTTTCTGTTATTTTTACTCTTCCCATAAAAACCTCCATGTTTTAAAGCTGTCATAAAATAAACAGTTAATCTACTCAAAATACGATGGTCCAGCATTTACAATATGTTCTGGCATATTTGGATATTTTGTTTCAAAATTTTCTCTAAACATTTTAGCAAGTTTTTTAGCAGCCGCTTCATAGGCTTCCTTATTTGCCCACGTATCTACCGGATTTAACAGTTCACTTGGAACATTTGGGCAATATTGCGGAATTTCCAGGTTGAAAATATCATCGTGTCTGTATTCCACTTCATCTAAATCACCGTTTAACGCTGCTGTTACCATCGCCCTTGTATATGTTAAGTTCATACGATTTCCAACACCGTAAGGTCCGCCAGACCAACCTGTATTTATTAAAAATACTTTTGTATTGTGAAGATCTATCTTTTTACCTAGCATTTCTGCATAAACTGATGGATCAAGCGGCATAAATGGTTCTCCAAAGCAAGTTGAGAATGTAGGCTGCGGTTCTGTAATTCCACGTTCAGTTCCAGCCAGCTTAGAAGTAAATCCTGTTACAAAATGATAAATTGCCGCATCTCTCGAAAGTCTTGAAACAGGCGGTAAAACACCAAATGCATCTGCCGTCAAAAATATTACAACATTTGGAATTCCTCCAATTCCAGGAATTTGTGCATTTTTTATATGATTAATCGGATACCCAACTCTTGTATTTTCAGTTAAGCTCTTGTCATAAAAGTCAAATTCACGTGTACTTGGATTCATTACAACATTTTCCACAAGACTTCCAAATTTTATCGCATTATAAATATCAGGCTCGTGTTCTGGAGCAAGATTTATACATTTTGCATAACATCCTCCTTCAAAGTTGAAAATGCTATGATCTGACCATCCATGTTCATCATCTCCGATTAACTTACGGTTAGGATCTGTTGAAAGCGTAGTTTTTCCAGTTCCTGAAAGCCCGAAAAATATAGCAGTCTGTCCAGTGTTTGGATCCATATTGGCAGAACAGTGCATAGGCAATACATCCATTTCAGGCATTACAAAGTTCATTATTGAAAATACGCTTTTCTTTATTTCTCCCGAATATTCTGTTCCGCAAATAATCCCAACTTTTGCTTCATAATCAATAATTATCGCAGCCGATGAATTTATTCCATCAATTTTTGCATTGCATTTAAATCCTGGCGCCGCAATTACTGTAAAATCAGCATGTCCATAATCCTTTAATTCTTCCTCTGTCGGACGGATTAAAAGCTGATGTATAAATAAATTTTGGCTAGCTCGTTCATTTATTATTCTAAATTTCTTTCTGCAGGCTGGATCTGCTCCCGCCATTCCATCAAATATAAATATTTCCCGATTTTGCAAATATGCAATCAATTTATTATAAATAGAATCAAATTTTTCCTTTTCAATAGGCTTATTCACATTCCCCCAAGCAATTTTTTCATGAACCCCTGGAGTGTCAACAATATATTTATCCTTAGGCGAACGTCCTGTATACTTCCCTGTCGTCACAACCAAAGCTCCACTGCTTGACAATGTACCTTCTCCTCTTTTTAATGCATGTTCAACAAGTTCCGCAGGTGTCAAATTTCTATAAATTTGGATTACATTTACTATTCCTAATTTTTCCAAATCTTTTGTTACTTTTTTCATAATACTCCCTCCGTATTTAAAAAATTTGTAGTCATTTGTAAAAATAAATGTATTTAATAAACCAATATCTTTTATTTCAACAAAGGTCAATATTCTTTAAATTTCCTAGTCTTTACTTTTACAATCAATCTATCATAAAATTAGCAATTAACACCAATAAAACAAAAAATCCCTACTTTTATGTAGGGAAACACAAAATATTTTTAATTTTGAATTTGTTTGGGTTATGTTAAATTTATAATAATATTTTTATAAAAAATAAATACAAAATTCTTTTGATATTAAATCTTAAAAGCAATTTAAATTTACAATTTAGATACATATCAAAAAATTACAATTTTATAGCCAGCAGTTTTTTTAATATGTATCAAAAATCTGCTAACACTGATCTTTAATACAAACATTACACTATTCTAGCCATATAATTGCCTAAAAGCATATTTAACATTATTTTTTCCCTACACTAGTATTATCCCACATTTTTCCTAAAAGTCAATATTTTTTTTAAAATTTTAATTAAAAGAATATTCTATGAAAGATTAAATTTATTATAAAGATATACTGTGATATAAATTAAAAATAATATGATCTGAAGTATCCCTAGACCCTTAACCATCGAACTTATTCAAGATTATCCATAAATACTCTTTAAATATTCTCGTTTAGTTTTTTTGCAAAATAAATTTGAATAACAACCATATATTGTGGTATAATAATAACAAGTTGTAAACATAAATGGAGAGAAAATGATAAAATTAATTTTACTAGATGTAGATGGAACACTGACCGATGGTGGAATCTATCTTGGAAATAGTGGCGAAGAACTAAAAAAATTCAATGTAAAAGACGGCTATGCCATCGTAAATGTACCAAAGCTCGGCATTGAATTTGGAATTATTACAGGTGGAAAATCTGAATTATTAAAAAGACGTGCTGAAAAACTAAAAATAAAATACCTTTTCCAGGGAATTTCTGAAAAGACTTTAATACTGGATGAAATTATAAATCAAACAGGACTAAAGGAAGAAGAAATAGCCTACATGGGCGATGATCTAAATGACATGGCAATTATAAAAAAAATCGGTTTTTCTGGAACTCCGCTAGATGGAGCAAACGAAGTAAAATCAATCGCTGATTTTATTTCTACTAAAAACGGCGGTGAAGGAGCAGTACGTGAATTTATAGAAGTTATTTTAAAAAAAGAAAATTTATTTCAAAAATTTTTATCAATCATAAAATAAATTAAATTTTTTTTTCATTAAACAAGACCTTAAATATTCATATTAAAGAATTTTATTTGAAATTGACAAAAGTTATTTTTATTAATATTTGTTTTTTTGTTTTTTTCAAACGTAAAGGGGATCAGTCGCCATCCCCTTTACAATCCCCGCTTGTCTAAGCATTTTTTTGAAATGAAATTGAAACTCGCTTTTTAATAAAAATTCTTATAAAATTTTTAAACTAATTACAATTTAAAAATTTTGAAAAAGCTCAAACAGTCAATTTCATTCCAAAAAAATCACGACGTTCTAATTCAATTATGATGGATTATTTGACTAAAACAAATATCAAGCAAAATTTCGTTAAAGAAAAAATAACTGTTTGAGATTTTGGAACATATTTTAAATTGTATTCAGTTATCTGTGTCAAGATAACTTTGATTCAAAATCGAGTTTTATTTTTTCTTTATAATAAAGTTTTGCGTAAGCCGGGTTGTAAGGGCGTGGTGTTTGACGCCCTTACGTTAAAAAAAATTAATTAAGAAATAAAGGAAAAACAATTATTCATAAAAATAATCTATAAAATGTAAATTATAAAAAAATCTCAAATATGAATCTTTAGGAAATAGATTTAGAATGGATTTATTAATTAAATAAAAAATAATCAGAAAATATAAAAAAATTATTTTTAGGAGGAAATAATGGCAATAAAATATTTGGATGCCAAAAGGCTAAAATTAGTGTTTATTGGCGGTGGAAAATGGGTTACAAAACATGAGGAGCTTTTAAATGAACTGAATGTTTATCCAGTTCCTGATGGAGATACTGGGAGTAATATGTCAATGACATTAAATTCGATGATAAATGATCTGGAAGAAAAGACAGATGAAAAAATAAAAATGCCTCAGCTTATAGATGTAGTTGAAGAGGCTGTGTTGATGGGAGCTCGTGGAAATTCAGGGACAATTTTGTCACAAGTAATCACAGGGTTTTTAAGAGGGATTGGTGAAAAAGTTAAGCTGTTACCAAAAGATGTGGCAGAAGCTCTTGTGAGCGCAAAGGAAACTGCTTATAATGCTGTAAGTGAACCTGTTGAAGGGACAATGCTTACGGTTATTAGAAAAATTTCTGAAAAGGCTACAGAATGTGCTGAAAAATTTGAAGATTTGGTGGCATTTTTGAAGGAGATTGTAGAGGCTGGGAAAAAGGCTGTGGATGAAACGCCTGAACTGCTTCCAAAATTGAAAGAGGCTGGAGTAGTTGATGCTGGTGGAAAAGGGCTGTTTTTCTTTTTTGAGGGATTTTATAAGGTTACAACTGAATTGAACCTGCTAGCTGAATTGCAAAAGGCTCAAGTTAAGGAAAATGAATTTGACAAGACAATAGCAAATATTAATCATGATCCTGAAAGCATACATTTTCAATACTGTACTGAATTTATCATTTTAAATGGTAACTTTGATACAGATGAATATAAAAAACGTGTGCTGGAATTGGGAGATTCTGCTGTATTTGCACAAACTTCTAAAAAGTTTAAGACTCACATTCATACAAACCATCCTGGAAAAGCGATTGAAATTGCATTGGAATATGGACCGCTGGAAAAAATGAAGGTGGAAAATATGAAGTTACAGCACGATAATTTGCAAATTTTCAGTGAAAAGGATGAAGCAAAGATTTTTGCAAATAAAAAAATTGATAAAACAAAATCAGCCTTTGTGATTTTGGCGGATTCTGAAAATTTGAAGGATGAATTTTTAAAACTTGGTGCAGATGTGGTAATCTTGGGAGGACAAAGTAAAAATCCAAGTGTTCAGGAAATATTGAATGCCATTGGAAAAACTGAAAAGGAAAATGTTTACATTCTTCCAAACAATAAAAATGTAATTACAACAGCAAAAATGGCAGCTGAAAAATCTAAAAAAACAGTTGTTGTTCTAGATACAAAAACAATGCTTGACGGATATTATTTTCTAAGAAATAAAGATACTGACATTGATGAGTTAAAAGAAGCAGCTTCCAGAAACTATTCCGTGGAAATTACAAAGGCTGTAAGAGATACAAAAATTGAAGACTTGTCAATAGAAAAAGATGACTTTATCGGGCTTGTAAACGGGAAAATAAAATATGCAAAAAAATCATTAAAAGAAGTGGCAGATGCAATATTAGATGACTTGGTAACTAAAAATACAATAACTGCAGTTGTTGTAAGCGGAAATGAAAAGGATGAAGCTTCACAAAAAAGTATTGAAGAAAAACTGGCAGGATTGAAAACTGCAAATATTAATGGAAATCAGGAAAATTACTATTATTACTTGTATATTGAAAATAAAGATCCAAATATGCCTGAAATTGCTATTTTAACAGATTCTGTATCAGATTTGACAGATGAAGACATCGAAGGGCTTCCAATAAAGGTAGTTCCTTTAAGAATTGATATAAATGGGGAACTTTATAAGGATGGTGTAGAAATTTCAAAATCAGAATTCTGGCATCAAATGTTGGATAATAATGCGAGAATTAAGACATCTCAGCCATCACCGCAAGACTTTTTAAATGCCTATAATAAGTTATTTGAAAAAGGATATAAAAAGATTATTTCAATACATCCATCATCAAAATTAAGCGGAACAATACAAGCGGCAAAAGTTGGAAGAAGTCTTACAAATAGAGAAAATGACATAGAATTAATCGACAGTTTAGGAGCTTCGTTACTGCAAGGATTCCTTGTGCTGGGAGCGGCAGGAAAATCAGTAAGGGGAGAAAGTTTTACAGAAATTATCAACTGGGTAAATAACTTTAGAACTAAAGGTAAGCTTCTTATGATTATTCCAGACTTGAAATATCTTGAAAAAGGTGGAAGAATTGGAAAGGCAAGTTCAACAATAGCTGGAGCATTGAACATGAAACCTATCTTGACTGTAAATCAAGGGGAAGTTACAGTTGAGAAAAAAGTTCTTGGTGAACGCAATGCACAAAAATACATTGAAAAATATATTGAACGTGAAAGTAAAAAACAAAGCATCGTACTTATGAGCGGATGGGGTGGAACTCCAACTGAACTTGAAAATGTTGTGAGAATTTATTCAGAAGTGGAAAATAATCCAAAAATTAACTCATTGATATTAAATAGGGAAATCGGGGCGGTAATAGGAGCTCATGCAGGCCCAGTTTATGGAGTATTCATATTCCCAAGATTAAGTTAATTAATTACAAAATTAAATTTTAAACATAAATAAGCAGAAAGAGGTACAGCTTTGAAATTTAAGTTTTTTGATGAAATAAATTCAACAAATACATATTTACGACGACAGCTAAGAATCGAAGAATTTGAAGTAATCGTAGCCAAAAAACAGACAGATGGAAAAGGAAAAAGGGACAGCACATGGATTTCAAGCGAAGGTGCCGCCCTCTTTTCCTTCGGTATCAATGACAATTATGAACTGGATGAAAAAATTACAATTTTTACAGGATATATTGTCTATAAAGTACTAAAAAATTATATAGAAAATAAAGAAAAGCTGACTTTCAAATGGCCAAACGACATTTATTATGAAAACAAAAAAATATGCGGAATTCTTTGTGAAAAAGTAAGAGATCACATAATAATCGGTATTGGAATAAACATCAACAACACCGATTTTGGAATATTCCGCGAAAAAGCAATCGCACTTGTGGAAATTACAGGAAAAAAACACTCAGTACAAAACATAATAGAAGAAATCGTTTCAACTTTTGAAAATGAATTCCATAGTTTAAACAGAGAATGGGAAAGCATATTGCACATAGTAAATGAAAACAGTTATTTGAAAGGCAAAAAAATAGTAATTCAGAAAAATGGAAAATTTTCAGAAAAGGAATATAGATTTTTACGTGTAGATAGAAGAGGCAGAATTTCAATTATTGCTAGAGGAGATAGTGATGAACTGAAATTTTCTTCGTTGGAATTTAAAGTTCTATAAAATTTAATTAAAAATTTTAACTTTAAATTTTTAATAATTTTAAATTTTAAAAGACTGCTGAAAAATTCTTAGCAGTCCTTTTTTTTTTTTTTATAAAAATTCTTTTTTTATTATTTCTGATATTATATTATTATTTCCCCATATGGCAGGAGAATCATAAGCTCGATCTAGAAATACACCATACTCTAATTTTATTTTCAAGTTATTTTCTTTTAAAAATGATTCAACTTTTTCTTTTAAACTTACAGGTTTACCGGAACAGCAATTTATAATTCCAGTTATATCAGTTTGTAAAGCCGCTTTTGAAATCATCTCTGCTAATATCTCTATATTAATAAAGTCATATTTATTTTTTCCTGTAGTAAATGGAAAAGTTTTAGCACCTTCTTCTTCTTTTTGTAATATTTTAGAAAAAATAGAATTATTATTCCTATCATCACCTTGTATATAAAATACTCTAAGCCATTTTATTAATAATTCCTTATCGCTCTCTTCTAATATTTTCAAAGATTGTCTCAAACTATTTTTTGCTATACCATAAAAAGAAATAGGATTAGTACTAGTATTGTTATCAACTTCTCCTTCCCAGTATCCAATTTCATGCATAGTTCCTATAACATTTATATTTTTTATACCAAATTCATAAATTTTTCTTAAAAATTTATAATGTAGTGAAATATCCTCAAGATGAGTAATAGAATTATGTACAAAACCATTTCTCCATGCTAAATGAATACAGGTATTCACATTCTCTAAATTAGAAAAAAGATAATCTGTATTTTCAAATATATTAGCTTCTATTTTTTTTACTTTATCATTTATTTTATCTAAAGAAATATCAGCAGCTACTACTTCAATGTTATTATTTAACAAATAATTTATAACATTTTTTCCTATATATCCATTAGCTCCTGTTACTAAAACCTTTCGTTTCATTTATTCTCCTAATCATTTACCAAATAAATTATTTTTTATATCTTTTTATACATTCCTTATTTCTTGTTTTTCTTTCCTTATCAAAAAACCATCCCCATTTATTAAAATATTTTATAGCTGAGTTTATATGTGCCATCATCATTTTTCGTGTTTTATAGGATGCTTTTCCATGTTTATGAATTATCTTTACTTCAGGATAAAATATTACTTTGTATTTTTGTCCAATTCTTCTACACAAATCATAATCTTCCATATACATGAAATATCTAGTATCAAACATTCCAACATTTTTCAAAATATCTGTTCTTATAAACATAAGACATCCAGATAGAATTGGAACTTCCATTATTGAATTATAATCACACCATCTCATCTCATAATTATAATCCATTTTATCTACAATAGATTTTATCGGAAAAAATCTTCTAAATATTAAGTTTAATGGTGTAGGCAATAACCTGCAGGATTTATTTACCTCTCCACTGGATTCATATATTTTCGGTCCTATCTGCCCAATTTCAGGATTTTTTCTCATATAATCAATCATTTTTTCAATAGTATTTTCTTCAAAAATTATATCAGCATTCAATATTATATGAAATTCTGCTTTTTCTTTAAAATTATCATCCATTAATTTTTTTAACACAATATTATGACCTGATCCAAATCCATTATTTGAATTATTAAAGATATATTCTATTCTATCATCTGAAAGATTTTTTATAAAATTTCTCAAAGTATCCTTTTCAGAATTATCTGATATCCATAATTTAAATTTTAATTTTGTTTTTTGAAAACAACCTATGATTTGAGTTAATTCCTTTTGGTCAGTATTATAAGTCACTATACAAGCTGTAAAGTCATACATACAAAATCCTCCACTCTTTTTTTATTAATAAGATTATAACATCTTAAGTTTAATCAAACAATTTAAATATTTCAAAATTTTTATATTCTTTCCCATTTTTTAGTTTCAAAATTGTATTTCTTTATTACCTTTGCTGGATTTCCAACAGCAATGCAGTTTTCTGGAATATTTTTAGAAACAACAGAATTTGCTCCAATTATAGAATTTTTTCCAATTACTGTTCCTGGCAATACAGATACATTTTCTCCAAGCCATACATTTTCACAAATTTTTACTGGTTTTGTAAAAATTCTTCTTTCCTTTGCAATTTCTTCAGGATTAGAATGTTCAAAGTCTTTTGAAAATGAATAATTTCCATGATTTAAGTCAGAAATATAAACTTTGCTTGCTATCAGTACATTGTCTCCTATAATTAATGAATTTGCACATGACAAATGGACATAATCGTTAATTTGAACATTATTTCCAATTATTAATTGAGGTGTATTTTTATTTTTTATACTTTTAGCATTAAGTGAATCTTGAAAATTATATGCTTCAATTCTGCAGCCAGTTCCAGTTGTAAAATTTTCTCCAAATTTTATATATTTTTTTCCTCTTATATCAAAAGGAAATCGAATTAACCTAGCTTTTGGAAAAAATATTTTTGTTTTAATAAAATTAATTCCCAATTTCCACAATTCATAAAATGATTTTTCCATATTTTACCTTTCCATATTTTATTTTAAGTCTATTATATTTCCTCATAAATCTTTTCAAGCATTTCTACAGATTTTTTCCACTCAAATTTTTTTGCCTGTTCCAATCCTTTTTGCACCATTTCTTTTTTTAGTTCATCATCTGACAAAATTTTTTTATATGCTTCAAAAATTTCATTTTCATTAAAAGGATCTACCAACATTCCAGCATTTCCTGCTACTTCAGGCATTGAAGAAATATTTGATGTGATTACCGGTGTTTTTGATGCCATAGCCTCTAATATCGGCATTCCAAAACCTTCATATAAAGATGGAAAAACAAAAATCTGTGCAAGTTTATAAATAGGAACTTTATCTTCTTCATCAATATATCCAGTAATTATAATATCCGTTCCCATTGATTCAATCAGTTTCATAATATTATCATATTTCCAGCCTTTTCTTCCCACAATCACAAGTTTTAAATCATCATTAATTTCCTTTTTATATTTTTTAAACGCTTTCACAATTCTTTCAATATTTTTTCGGGGTTCAATTGTTCCCAAATATAAAATATAATTTTTGGGCAAATTATACTTTTTTCTAATATTTTCAAGTTCAGATTCAGAATATTTGTAAGAATATTTTTGTAAATCAATTCCAGGAGTTACAATTTTTATCTTTTTTTCATCTATATTAAAATGTTTAATAATATCAGCTTTAGCACTTTCAGAAATAGTTATAATTAAATCAGATCTTTCAGCAGCATATTTATATTCGCTAATAGTTTTCATACCACCCATAGTTTCAGGTGCAGAAAAAAATACAGTATCGTAAATTGTAACAATTACTTTTCCTTTTATATTTTTAGGAATTATAAAATTAAAAAAATGATATATATCAGATTTTGTATTCATCAAAAAATTATGGCTTATTTTTAATTTTTGAGTTAAAATGCTATAAATTCTATATGAAATAAATTTATTTTGCTTTATTTTTATATCATAGTTAATTTGTTCCTTAACATTATGCCTATTCATAAAATTTATAAATTCACCAGTATAATCATTCTTATTATTTTGAACCAATCCTTTTACAATATTAAAAATATACCAGCCAACTCCTGTTTTAGGTCCTACAGCCCACTGAATTTCAAGTGAAATTTTTTTTCTTTCCATATTTATATAACTCCTTTTTTATAAATTCCATATTTAAATTACTTTACTTTAAAAGTATGATTATACAATTTAAAATATTTATCCCTTATCACATCATTTCCAAAATTACTATAATAGTATTCTTTAAAATTATAACTTTTATTCTTTTTTAAATAATTTAAAATTTTATTTTCTAAATTTATAACATCATTCTCTACTAAAAATTCCTTATTAATAATAACTTCAGGAATTGCCGATACATTTGAAGCAAAGACAGGCTTATCATGCAAATATCCTTCGATAATAGGAAGCCCAAAACCTTCCCCATATTTTGCCAAAACTGTAACAATATCACAGTCTTTATAGTATTTTCTTATTTTTTCATCTTCTAAAAATCCCATTAATTCAATATTATCTAATTTTTTATTTTTTATTTCATCTCTATATTTTTCAATCAAAGGTCCTTTTCCAGAAACCTTTATTTCAAAATCTTTATTTCTTTGGGCAAGTTCAATAAGTAATTCTAAATTTACTCTTTCTTCAATACTTCTTACTGTAAATATTTTTACTTTTTTAGAATCCCAGTTCTCGTTTTCAAATTTTACTTTTACTTTTTCAAGTGGAGTAGTGTTATAAATAATAATAAAGTTATCTTTATTATAAAGTGATTCTTCTTTTGTAAATTTCGATATAAAATGCACTAATTTACTTTTTTTATAGACTGCTTTTTCAATAAATTTAAAAATATTTTTAAATCTATGATTGGTTTGGGATGATAAATAAAAAAGCCCATCATGAACAGTAAATATATCTGTTTTTTTCAAAAGAAAAAAACTCATCAAATAATTATGAGAATGAATAACACATTCAGCATTTCTACACAATTTATTTAAAAATGTATTTAATTTAAAAAATCTAAATAAATCATGCTTTATTGATATACATTTTATATCATTCCAAAAAAATTCCTCATCTTTTTCACCAAAAAATAAATAATATTTTTTTACATTTTCTGGCAATGCCATAGATTGAGATAATATAACATTTTCTACTCCACGTTTATATATAAGTGGATTATTAAATCCAAAATATATAACAATTTTATCTTTTCCCATACTCTTTTTTAAACTTCTTTCTATATTTTATAAAAAATTATTTGTGATAATTTAAATAAATTATCTATTATCCAAAAGTAAAATATCAAATAATTCCTTCCAATTTTTACAAAATGGTTTTTCAATATTTTTTTCAAAATTTCCATCAAATTCTATATTTTTCATATTTTCATCATCATTTATCAACATTTCTATCTTTTCAGCTAATTTTTCAGCATTATCAGGCCCAAAAAACATCACTTTTTCATAAGTTCCCAGTGTTTCATGCGCATATTCCAAATCTGCCAAAATTATATTTTTACCAAATGCCTTCGCTTCTGAAATAGGCAATCCCCAAGTTTCTAGTTTAGAAGGGAATATCACTGTTTCTATTTTACTATAATATTTCATCAAATTTTCTCTTGTTTGTAATCCAATAAATTCAATACATTTTAAACGGCCATATTTTTCAACAATTTCCTTTGAATAAATATTTTCACTTCCATCTATTGTCAAATATACCTTAAAATTTTCAATATTTTTATTTTCTAATATTTCAACAGCTTTACAAATGACTTCAAAATTTTTAAAAATTCTAGGAAATGAAGGATATAAAAAACTATTTTTTACTATTTTTGTATTTTTACAATTATTATTTGAATCATCTATAACAACATTAGGATGAGCAACAACCACATTTTTTATTTTAAAAATTTTCTTAAATCTTTTTCTAATCCAGTCCTGCTGAACCACAACAAACTTATTTTTTTTAATATTAATTTTGTAGATATATTTATAAAATCTAGAAAACATAAACATCTTAAATTCATTAATCATATCTTTTATCTTCATATCATAAAAAATAATAGGATTATGACAATAAACTGCTCTTTTGTCTGCTGCTACATTCGAAGTCATATCATGCAATGAAAACCATAAATAAGGCTTTAGTTTCTTTGACAATCTTTTGAAATAAAAATATTCATAATAAAATCTCTTTAAATAACTTTTTTTAGAATCCATAAATTCAATAAACTTTATTTTTGAATCAAATTCAGAAAAAAGTTCCCTGTTATGTACAAGAGCCACTATTTCATAATTTTCTAAAAAATATTTCTCTACACATCTAAGGCATTCCTTATAAATGGTCAATGGACCGCCTTCAATCAGGTTTATTCCCGATAAAACTATTGTTTTTTTGTTCATAATATCTCCTGAATTTTTTTAAATAAAAAATCATAACCAACTTAAATAACCATAATTAAAAACATTTTATTCTTAAAACTTTATCCTAATTTTACTTTTACTTTTTTTCCATTAAATGCTATTCCTAAATGTAAAATATCCTTTACTTTTCTTTGTTTCATTTCTGTTTCATATTTTCTGTCTTTTATTTGATTTAATGCTTCATCTGCAGCTTTTTCCATGGATTTGTTATCATCTGTTTCAGATACCTTAAATTCAAATATAAATCCTGGCTGCAATTTATTTAAAGGAAACATTAGTACATCTGTTCTTCCATATCCTTCTTCTATATTTGATTTTATGCTATATTCACTGTCTAAATACAAAAGCATTCCTAAAATTAGATTATGATAAAATTTTTCTTCTTTTGCACCATCATGATAACTCATAGAATTTAATAATATCTTTTGTAAAAGTTCTGCATATTTATCAATATCTTTTAACAATAACGCATTTATCATTTTTTTGAATAAACTTTTGTTTTCAGTATAATTATACTCCAAAAATTTTTCTTTAAAAAATGATTTCACTTCATAATTCGGAAGTTTTAAAGAATACGTATATTCATCTATTTTTTTATCAATTGTCAAATAGCCACTAAATAGCATTAATTGCCATATTTCTTGAGAATTTTGCATATTGTTCATTTCAGAAGATACATTTATTGACTGTATTGAACTTTTTCCATTAAAAATATTTAATAATCCATCAAACATTGATTCATTTGCCTCTTTTAGCAATCTTAATATTGTAAGATCTGATGCTGTATTTATCCAGTATGATTCGGTTTTTCCGTTTTTTAAGTATTTTAATATGCTCCAAGGATTATAAATTTCAAAATTTCCAAATTTATACCCATTATACCATTTTTTAACTTCTCCAATTTCATCTTTCAATCCATATTCTCTAACAGCTTTTTCCACTTCCTTTTCAGTAAATCCAAAAGTGTCAGAATAGTGATCATCAAGCACCGTATAAGTCTCGATATTATTGAGTCCTGAAAATATTCCTTCTTTTACAACCTTTAAAATACCTGTAAGAACTCCCATTTGGAGATAATCATTCGTTTTTAACACAGAACTATAAAGTGCACTAAAAAAATTTATTGCCTCATCATAAAATCCTTTCTCATAAGCATTTATAAGAGGAGCATCATACTCATCTATCAAAAGAATAACTTTCTTATTATAATAACGATATAGATATTTAGAAATATCCAACAATCCCTTTTCATAATTTCCATCTTCTTCATAAAATATTTTATCAAATTTCTTTTTGTTTCTATCATCAAGACTTTCTCGTATAAAACTATATCCATCATACAAATCTGAAATCACTGATTTTATACCTTTAAGACATTCTTTCCATGTATCGTGCTTCAGATCTTTAAGTGTAATAAAAATCACAGGATATTTCCCTTGATATTTCATATATTCACTATTTGAAATATATAATTCAGAAAAAAATTTCTCATTCTCTTCTTTATTTTCAATATTAAAAAAATATCTCAACATAGACAAAGTCAATGTTTTCCCAAATCTTCTAGGACGTGTAAATAACTTTACCTTAGCACTGTCTTTCAATATCTCTTCTATAAATGCAGTCTTATCAACATAAAAACTTCCTTGTTCAATAATTTCTCCAAAATCTTCAGTACCTATTGGTAATCCTCTTTTCATAATAAACCTCCAGCCTTTTTTCATTTTTGCTTATAGTTTATTATACTATTTTTGATAAGAAAAATCTATTATATTGCAAATTTTAAAGAATGAGAGTAAAATATTTTTGATCACGGTTATTTAGTTGTCATTGTGCTGTTAGTGATTTATTGTTTTTTTTTGTTGAATACAAATAATTTAGAAAAGATATAATTCAATACAATTACAATAATATTTGATAAAATCTTGATTCCCACACTAAATATTCCCTGTTGTGAATAACTAATGTCTTTTACCACAAAACAATCTATCCCAACTACAACAAAAATCTGATCAATAATCGCAGTTAAACCTCTTGCTAATATAAATTATATAAATTCTTTGATAGCCTTTTTACCATTATTTTTACTTTCAAAAACCCATATTTTATTAGTAAAGTATTGAAATAAAATACAAATAATAGTGTCTAATACATTTCCGAGACCTGTTGATATTTTAATAAACTAATGTTTAATAGCATAACTGTTATTCCGAAAATAAGTTATAGAAGAGTTTCTTTATTTTAAATTATTTTATTACCAGAAATTATAAATTGTCTTCTTTAGGTATTTTAAATAAGTCACTAATTGCCTCATTTGTTGCTATTCTTTTTATTATCTCAGCAAACATTTTACTAGTTGTAAGTATTCTTAACTTATTAAAAATCTTGTCTTCAGGCAATTCTATACTATCTGTTATTACAACTTCTGTAAATGCTGAATTTTTTAATCTTTCAATTGCTGGACCTGAAAATACTGCGTGAGTTGCACATCCATAAACTTCTGTCGCACCTTTGTCTATCAATGCCTGAGCTGCATTACAAATTGTTCCAGCTGTGTCGATCATATCATCTATCAAAATTGCTTTCTTACCTTTTACATCTCCAATTATGTTCATAACTTCTGATACATTCGCTTTTGCTCTTCGTTTATCAATTATTGCAAGTGGTGTATGCAACCAGTTTGCCAATCCTCTAGCTCTTTTTACTCCTCCAACATCAGGCGATACTACAACTGTATCTTCTGGACTGAATCCGTATTTTATAAAGTGTTTTGCTAAAATTGGCAATGCTTCCATATGGTCTACTGGAATATCGAAGAATCCTTGAATTTGTCTTGCGTGTAAATCCATTGTAATTACTCTTGTCGCTCCTGCTACTGTCAATAAATTTGCAACTAATTTTGATGTAATTGGCTCTCTTGGACTTGCTTTTCTATCTTGTCTTGCATATCCGTAATATGGAATTACTGCTGTTATTTCTCTTGCTGAAGCTCTTCTCAACGCATCAATAAATATCAATAATTCCATTAAACTTTCATTTACTGGTTTTGAAGTTGATTGAATAATAAATACTTTACAACCTCTAACACTTTCATTCGATTTTACAAAAGTTTCTCCATCTGCAAATTTTACTATCTGATTTGAAGATAAATCTATTTCAAGGTACTCTGCTATTTTTTTTGCTAATTCTTTACTCGATGACCCCGCAAAAATTCTTATTTTTTCTTTATCTTCTTTACTCAAAGCTATCATTTTATTTGTTCCTTTCCATCAGTCCATTTTTCTATTTTTTCTCCTTTTACAATCCAAGCATTTTTAGAAATCAAAAACATTGGCGTATCAGAATGATGATCTGAATAAAAATTTTCTATTTCTCCATTTGGAAATTTTTCTTTAAATCTTTTTACTTTCTCATTTCCATAACAATTTAAACTATTAAATTTCCCTGTTCTCTTATCAACTTTAGTTGCAATTAAATTAATTTCTAATTTGTCAGTTATTGGTTTTAACAGCCATTCAGGCGAAGCTGAAACGACAACATCTTTTTCATTTTTTTGATTTAAATACCAATTTTTTATTTTTTTTTCATTTCTTTCCCAAAATTTTTTTATTTCATCATCTATGTTTTTAATTCCGTTTAAAAATAAAAAGAAAAATTCTTTATATCTTTCTTTATTTATAATTTTTAAATGATATAAAATTATCCCCGAAAACTGTTTAGGAAAATATCTTAATAATAGTAAATTTCTTTTTATTGAGAAAATATAAAAATCTAATGTGCTATCACCATCATATATTGTTTTATCAAAGTCATATACATTCATTAATACTTAACTCCTAAAAAATAAAATTTTTATAAAAAAATATTATTGTTACTAAAATATAAACTATAACTAAACTTATTAACACTTTATCCGATAAAAGTACTTCAACAGGATCTCCATCGCTTTCTCCCAATTCAATAACATAACTATATCGTAAAAAAATGATAATTACTAAAGGAACTGTCCATATAAATAAATCACTTCCAACAACGTCAGTTGTTTTTTTGTCAACAGTCCATAAAGAGTAGAATACCAATGTTAATGCCATAAAAATACTCATTTTTTTATCTAAAAATTCATAAGAATATTTTTTCAAAACTTCCCTAGTATTTTTATCCCCTTTTATTTCTAATTCGCCTCGTCTTTTACCAAATCCCATATAAAATGAAAACGTTATAACTATTAAATATAACCAATATGATATTGGTACATCTGTAATTTCTCCACCATATAAAACTCTAAGTAAAAAACCTGCAGATAAAAGTACTAAGTCTAAGATAGGTTTATTTTTTAATCCTAAACTGTAAGATAAATTTATAAAAAAATAACTTATTAAATATATCGTTGATATGGAAAATAATTTATTTCTATTTCCAAAATAGTGGAAAGTGAGTGATAATATAAATAAAAATATTGAAAAAATAATAGCATTTCTTTTAGATATTTGTCCTGAGGCTATTGGTCTCTTACATTTTTTAGGATGCTGTCTATCTTTTTCAGCATCCATAGTGTCATTTATAATATAAATTGTTGAAGAAATAAGTGAAAATGCTAAAAAAGCAAATAAAACATCAATTATTTTGTTTAAAATGTTAATTTCTTTTGAAAAAAATAAAGGTGCAAGTATTAATCCATTTTTTAAATAATGTTTTGGACGCATTAATTTTATATAATTTTTTATCATTAATATAAATCCTTTCTTGGCAAGATAGATAATTTTTAATAAATATATTAAAAATATTTTAATTTTTGTTATCTATTTTGTTTCATTTGTGTATTTTCTAAAATAAATAACAACTATTATTAATTATTGAAATAAATTCATTAAATAATATTTTGAATCTTTTCATAATCTTCAGGAATTCCTATATCAATAAATATTGTATCTGACAAATAACTTATAAAATTCATTTCATCAAAATATTTTTCCATAATATCATTTTCAAAAGAAAAAATTTCCTCTGTTTTTACATCTTTAAAAAAATTTTTCTTTATTATATATGTTCCTATATTTATATTTCCTTCATCACAATACTGTTTTTCCCTGAAACCTACTATTTTATCATTTTCACTTAAAACTTGGCCATATCTGTCAAATTTTCTCATAGTCTTTGTTGCTATTGTTAAGTCTGCTCTATTCTTTAAATGTTTTCTCATCATTTCCACTAAATTGACCTTTGAAAATGTATCGCCATTAACGATTACGATGTTGCTTTCTGTAGTTAATTCCAATGCTTTTTTTATTGCTCCGCCAGTTCCTAAAGAGTTTTCCTCTATTGAATATTCAATTTCAATGTTCTTATACCTATTTCCAAAATATTCTATAATTATTTCTGCTTTATAACCGACTGCTAATACTGCTTTACTTATTCCTTGATCAATTAACTCATTTAATAAATACTCCAGGAACGGTTTATCCTTCACAGGAGCCATTGGTTTAGGAACATCAGAAACAACTGATCTTAGTCTAGTCCCTTTTCCTCCTACTAATACTATAGCTTCCATATTACTAAAAACCTTTCCCAAATATAGCTTCTTCTACAATTGCACATATCATATGTTCAATCAGAAGATGAGATTCTTGAATTCTTGGTGTTTCAGTTGATGGTACTTTAATAACATAATCACAAAGTTCATCCATTTTCCCAATTTTTTCTCCTGTCAATCCAACTGTTAGTATACCTTTTTCTTTGCACACTTTTAATGCTTCAACTATATTTTTAGAATTTCCAGAAGTTGAAATAGCAAAAAATATATCTCCTTCATCTCCATTTGCTTCTAATTGTCTTGCAAAAACTCTATCATATCCATAATCATTCCCAATTGCTGTTAAAATCGAAGTATCTGTCGTTATTGCTAATGATTTCAATCCTGGTCTATCAAAATAGAATTTGCTTACAAATTCTCCTGCCATATGTTGAGCATCTGCTGCACTTCCTCCGTTTCCAGCAATTATTGTTTTTTTACCATTCTTATAAACTTCTATTGTTTTTTCTCCAACTTCTTTTATTAATTCTATTATTTCCTCATTTTCTAATATCATTTTTTTTGTTTTATAAGAATCTTCAATTTGCTTCTTTATAAAATTTTTCATAACTTTTACCTCCTTGTTTATTTATCATTCAATGTCCAGGCTTCAATTCCCTTATCAGAAAATGAAAATTCCATTACATTGCCTTCATATTTCTTTAATGCTTTTTTTATCTGAATACGTTTCAAAGGATCAATTACAAACATCATAAATCCTCCTCCTCCTGCTCCAGAAATTTTCCCGGCTTTCGCTCCGTTTTTTATAGCTTCCTCATAAATTTCTTCTATTAAAGGATTTGAAATTACAGAAGCTGTCTTTTTCTTCGCATTCCATCCATTTCCAAGACATTCAGTAAACAACTCAAAATCTCCTTTTAAAACAGCTTCTTTCATTATCAATGCATTTTTCTTTAGTTCATGCATTCCTTCTATACTCCTATTATCTTTTTTAGTTGCATTTTTTACCTGTTCATCTATTATTTTTGCAGAATCTCTAGAAGTTCCTGTATAAAATAATAGCATTCTATGTTCCAACTCATTTTTTATCCAATTTTTTATTCTTAATGGATTTACAATAACCCTGTCTTTCTCATAAAATTCCATAAAATTAAAACCACCAAATGTAGCGGCATATTGATCCTGTTTCCCACCACTTAATCCTATATCAATTCTTTCTATTTTATATGCTAAATTAGCAATATCATATTCCCCTAAAGGTAATTTTAGCCATTCTACATATGCATTAAGTATAGCAACTACCATTGTTGATGAGGACCCTAATCCTGAACCAGCTGGCGCTTCTGAAAACGTAGTCATTTTAAAAGCCGGTAACGGTTCTCCTCTATTAAAGTCTTTAACTATTCTATTATATACACCTTTATGTAAATCCAATAATCCATCTAATTCAATGTAACTCTTGATATTTGTTTCATATTTTTCATTACGGTCAATTGCTTCAAAAGTTATATTTCCATTATCAGTTTCTTCTATTGTACAATAAGAATGCATATTAATAGTTGCATTTAATACATAACCTCCAAATTCATCGCTGTATGGAGACACATCTGTTCCACCACCTGCTAACCCTAATCTTAAAGGGGCTTTACTTCTAATTACCATTTTTATTACTCCTTTCTTTTTAATAATATTTCGTGTAATAATTTTATTTTATTTGTTTACAAATATAAAAAATTTATTTAAAATAAAAGTTAATGCAATAATAATGATTGTTAAAACAATTCGGCTCAAATATATTGGATATTGCAATATACTTACACATATATAAAATAAAAAATTATCTAAAATTAAAGAAACTATTCGCATTCCAACAAATTTTAAAAATTGCTCATTTATAATTTTAGTTTTTTTTATTTCAAAACTTTTGAACACATAATATTTATTGAAAATATAGTTAATTACAACTGCTATAAAGTAGGATATTATATTTGATAAGATATAATATACTCCTAGATCAATAAATAATTTTAATAGTAGTATATTTATTCCAACTGTTATTGCACCAAAAAATAGATATCTTATTAACTCTTTAGCATCTTTTGTCATTTCTCTCCTTAATTGCTTCATCAAAATATGTCTCATATCCTAAAGCACACTTTTTTGTATTATAAATTTTTAATATTTCTTCTCTAGTTTTTGTATATTTAGATGGATCTTCTAGAATTTTTAAAATACATTCAGCAAGTTGATTTGCATTTCCTCGTTCATGTATAAGTCCCATACCTGTATTTTGAACAATTGTTCTTACTCCGTATAAATCAGAAGATACAACAGGAGTCCCACATAACATTGCTTCGACTTGAACTAAACCAAAAGCCTCCAACGGATTAACACTTGGTAATACAAAAACATCAAGTGAAGAATAAAAAAATTGCATTTCATCATCAGATATTTTTCCTAAGAATCTTATATTTTTTAAATTATTGTCATTTATAAACTTTTTTAATTTAGGATAAATACTTCCTCCTGCTATATTTTTATAATCTCCTCCTATTAATAGTTCTACATCACTCCTTTTTGTTTGAATTATTTGATAAGCTTTTATTAGCACATCTATTCCCTTTTCCATAACAATTCTTCCACAAAATCCAATGATTTTCTTATTTTTATTCTTCTTAATTTCTACTGGAAAAAATTCTTTTATAGTTGTTCCAACTTCTACTAATTTTTCAGTATATCTTGAAGCTAATTTTGAATGTTTTCCGTAATCAAGACTAGCATTTAAGATTTTATAAGAATTTTTTAAACATAATGAATTTGAAAAATTCATTATAATTTTTATAAAACTATTAAAAATGCCCTTTTCTAAATCAATATCACAATGATATGTTGTAATGATCCTTTTTTTCTTTAAAAATGTACTGATTAATCCTGCTTCTAACATTGGAATATGCATATTAATAACATCAAATTCATTAGAAATTTTAATAGCTTTAAAAATAAAATCTGTACTTACCATTCCTTTATTTATTTTAAATAATATTTTTGCTCTTACTATTCTTACTTTATTTATAATTTCTTCACTTAAAATTTCTTTTGAATTATGATTTTCACATAAGACTGTAACTTCATGACCTTTTTCCGCAAAGTATTCTGCTAATATTCTGACAGTTTCAGATAAACCACTTATATATGGATAATAATAATTAACTATAAATAGTATTTTTTTTTTCATTTTTTCTCCTTTACTTATTTTTTAATTTAGTTATCTATTAGATAGTTAATACTTATTTTACATTTATCTTTATTCCTCTAACTTGAACTCCGAAATTTCTTGTATCATTTTTTACAGATG
Organism: Leptotrichia wadei; assembly: GCF_007990445.1. NCBI lineage: Bacteria > Fusobacteriati > Fusobacteriota > Fusobacteriia > Fusobacteriales > Leptotrichiaceae > Leptotrichia > Leptotrichia wadei. The sequence continues at coordinate 138,704 of NZ_AP019841.1, read as the reverse complement.
TTAAAGGATCTTTCATTTTTAATAAAATCTTGTAATTTTTATTTGGTTTTAAAATAAAATATTTAGTTTTTACTTGGTTAGGAGATTTTCCACTGCCGATTAATTGATTATTCATAAAAATATCAATACTTTTATGAATATTTTTTATTCCTTTAATTTCAATTACTAGTTGAATAGTTATATTATTATTTGAATGATTTTTTAATGATATTTCTGCTTCTTTATTAGTTATCCATCTAAATGGGATACCAGTTTTGCCTTCTATTTCAACTATATCAAATCCTTTTCCAATTTTTAGACTTATGTTATCTATTTTGCTTGATTTTTGAACTAATCTATATTTTCGATTTTCCCAATAGATTTTTTTGTTTTCTTTTATTATATCTAAAGCATCTGAATCATTATCTTTTATTTCAAGATAATAATCACTGTCTTTCATTGGAATATTTTTCATTTGTTCTAATGTTCCTGTATAATAACTTCTCCCTGTTATAGCTAGTTTTTCTGGATTTAAAAAATCTGTATAATAAGAAAATCCCTTGATTCTCACTTTATTATTTTTTAACGCATACACTCCAGCATGTACATCATTTCCAGTACCAGGTATATCTACAATGCTACCTTTTGGAAGTTTTTCGCCTACTTTTCTTAGTTCCATTAGACTTTTATCATAAAAAAAATATTTTTGTCTTGATAAAAATAATGTATTGCTTAAATTTAAAATTACAAATAGAATTATCAATTCAACTGCAATTATTTCTAATACATTTTTTATTTTTTCATTTTTTAAAAAGTCAAAAAATTGTTGTATAAAATAAGTTATTATCATAAAAGCAACAGGTATGATACCTAATAAAAATTTATATTCTCCATATGCAAAATTTACTTTTCTAAAATAATAACCATATGAAATAAAGAAAAGTAATATAAGAATAAAAATTATGTTTAATTTATTAATCCTTTTAAATAGTATGAAAAATACTACACAAATACCAATTAAAAGATAACATATTGATAATCCTAATACTACTCTTTCCCATGTATTAAAATCTTTAGCAGATATTTTAATATTATAAATAGTTTTACTTCTAATTAAAAATCCTAATATATTAGGAATATATAAACTTGGTGAAATCATAGTTCCTTCAAAAGGGTCAATATTACTTACTTTTTGAAAAACTTGAGTTAAGACTACTAGATTGAATTTAACAGCTTTAAACATTCCTAGTGGAGAAATAGGAAATGATAGTAAGCATCCTAATATAAGTTCATATATTTTTTTTAAAGATTCCTTCTTATTTTTGTTTCCTAAAAAAATAACACTACAGGTAATAAAAAAATATGTGAATAATATTGTTCCAAATTCTGCATATATACTTAAAACTCCTGCAAGAGAAAAACCTAATAAAAATTTTTCTTTTTTTATTTGCTTATTTTTTACAAAATCTATCATAATTCCTAAAAATAAAATCATTCCAGAAATTCCAAAGAGTTGTGGTGTATATTGCATTCTTTGTAACTCAAATATTAATAAACTGCTAGAACAAATTAACATATAAAATAAGACTGTTTTTTTCTTTATTCCAAGTACATATTTTAAAAAAAATGCTGATGTCATAGGAAGAATACAACTAATTGCTATACCTAATGAATAATAAACTTGATGAGGTTCCAAAAATAAAAGTCCCATTATTTGAGAACCTAAAAATTCTGTTCCTGTTCTAGTTTCTCTTATCATATATGTAGCTAAGGAATAATAAGGTACATTAGGATTTATTGATAATAAACTTTTAAAATTTCTAAAACTATTATGTAGTAACCAATCCATACTACTTAGATAAAATGCAATATCATTGTTTATAATTCTTGGACTATTTAGTGAGAAAATTTTTAATGAAGGTATTGATACAATTATTCCTGCTAGTAGAGATAATAATAAATACCCTTTCATTTTTTTATAAAAAACTTCTAGTGCGATAAAAACTTTTTTCCTATTAATATATCCTATAATTGAAAGAATTATTAAAAATAACCAAGAAGTATATTTCATTGAGAAAATAAAAATTAAGAATTCTCCAAAACAAACCATCGTTAAAGCACCTAAAATGGGTGTTATTAATAAAAAATTAGCATTTGTTAAATATTTTTTTTCTATTCCTATAATTGATAAAAAAATAATTCCAACCAATATAAAAAACAAAAATAATATTATTCCTAATAATAAAGTCATATGTTCCTCCAATCTTAATTTAATTTTTTACTTATTTTCTATTATTTCTAAAAACTTTTTTTCTACATTAACTAATTTATAATTATTTAATTGTTTTTTTTGGTTTTGAATAATTTGCTCTTTTAATTCTTTGTTTTCAATTATTTGATTTATTAATTCTGCTATCATTAAGTAATTTTTCTTATTTACTAAAATACCCGATCCACCTAATGTTTCTTTTATGGCACTACTGTTATATGCTAAAATTGGAATATTAAAATACATACTTTCAACTAAAGGTACACAAAATCCTTCATGTTCGCTCATACATAAAAATAAATCCGATATTTTATAATAAGCTAAAAGTTCATCAAATTTTATATGTCCAGAAAATATTACATCTTCTTCTAAATATAAATCTTTAACTAAATTTTTTAATAATTTAGAGTATTTTTCAAAACCACTATCATTTCCTACTAAAATTAATCTCGAGTTTTTGTTAATATATTTGTTATAAAAATAAAAAGATTTTATTACATCTTCTTGTGATTTATTTGGAGCAATCCTTCCAACAAATAAAATGTTTATTTTATTATCATTATATTTTTGTAATATTTTGAGATTTGCATCTTTTTTATAATCTTCAAAAGATATAAAAACAGGAACTACTTCTACATTCTTATATCCCAATTCTAAAAGTTCATTTTTATTATATGTTGAATCTGCAATACTATAATCGATATATTTTTGTGCATATTTTAATCCTTTTCTTCCATATTTAACACTATTATAAGCAATTTTATTATAATTTTTAAAATATTTACTAGGAGTTATATTATGATAGCGCATAACTTTTTTACATTTTAATTTTTGTAAATCATAAGTTATTTTAGTTCCAATAGCTTTATGATATATTACTACATCTGATTCTTTTAAATTTTCTTTTTCTATATCTTTATATTCTTTAACTCTATTTTTTAATCTGTTGTCTATTCCAATTGAATAAATACTAGTAAGATATCCTTTTTTTTTAAGAATTCTATCTATATTTAGCGCATCGTTACTTACTGCATCTCCGTAACTTATATTAGATAGAACCTGTATTATTTTCATTTTGTTTTCCCTCCTTTTCTTTTGCGTATACTCTATTTTTTATTTCTTGTATTTCTTTTTCTTTTATAACCAAACTTTTTTCTAATTTTTCTAACTTTTCATTATAACAATCTAGAATTCTAACTATATTCCCATTAATAGTATTTTGTTCTTCATAAATTGGTTTTACATATGGTCGAACTAATTTTTTTATTATCTTTTTTCCAAAATATTTTAAATTACCTAATAAACCTTTACTTTTTTGTATTTTTTTTTCTAATTCAATTTCAGATAATAAATATAATTCTAATATATCCTTTTCAATACTATCTTCCTCTTCAATATAGATATCTGATTTTTCAAAATTAACATTTCCTATATAATCTCTACTATTTATATTCTCATTAATTTTTTTTACTAGTTTTTCTTTTTCTAATAAATCTATATTTATTTCAAAATCTTCATTATTTATATTCAATTTTTCTCCTTTAAATGTTTAAATTCATGTTTTATTCTATAAATTCCTATATCATTTAGTTTACTATATACTCTTATTTTTTTTATTTTTTTTATAAAATCATAGTGTAATCCAAACTCATCATGTAAAGAAATATCAATAAAGTATTCTCCTCGTAATAATTGTAATTCGTTAATTCTTATTTCTATTATTCCATTTTCAAATATACTAATTTTTTTAAAATTATCAATGTATGTATTAGTTCCATAACAATTTAATCCGTCATCTCTAAAAATACCGAATCCTACTACAGTATCTTTTAAATCTACTTTATTTTTTTTATAATTTATTTGAATTATTAGCCCTTCATTTGAATTATAAACATTGGTATTTTCATAATTAAAATTACATATTTTTACATCAACAATTTCAATCTCTTTATTCCCAAATCTATTATCAGTTTCAATTGATTCAAAATTTCCCTCAGTCTTTTCTTTAGACATAATTCTGTTTAAATATAAATTAACTATATCATGAGGATTCCCTTCTTTGGTTATTACGCCTTTTTCAATCCATATAGCCCTATTACATAATCTTTCAATTGATCCCAAATCATGTGATACTATCACGATTGTAATACCACTTTTTTTTAACTCCAACATTTTATTAAAACACTTAGCTTGAAACCTAGCATCACCAACTGCTAAAATTTCATCAATCAACAAAATATCCGCATCAACGTTTATCGCAACAGAAAAAGCCAGTCTCATATACATTCCTGAAGAATATGTTCTAACAGGACTATCTATAAACTCTTCTAATTCAGAAAATTCTATGATATCATCTAATCTAGCATCTATTTCTTTTTTCGTAAGTCCAAAAATAGAAGCATTTGTATAAATGTTTTCTCTTCCAGTCATATCAGGATGAAATCCTGCTCCTAATTCCAAAAGACTTGAAATCTTTCCATTTATTTCTATTTTCCCTTTATCAGGATAAATTATTTTTGTCATCAATTTTAATAATGTACTTTTTCCACAGCCATTATGTCCAACTAATCCAACAACTTCTCCTTTTTCAATTTCTAACGTTACTCCTTTTAAAACTTCATGTCTTGTATAACTATTTCTCTGTTTAAAAAAAAGCAATCTTTCTTTTAAAGTATGTCCTTTATCACTATATATTTTAAAGCTCTTTTCTACATTCTTTACATTTATTACAATATCTTTCGCCATTATAGTTCCTCCGCAAAGTTTTTTTGTAATTTTTCAAATACAAAATATCCAATGATAATCATAATTATTCCATAAATTAATATTCCACCAAATGCATTAAAACTTGGCATTCGTTTATAATATAGAATATTTCTATAAAAATTAATTATTCCTGTCATCGGATTCAAATAAAACCAAAAACGAAATCTTTCTGGTATCATTTTAATTTCATAAACTATTGGAGTTAAATAAAACCATATCATCACTATAATATTTAAAATATATTCTAAATCTCTAAAATATACATTTAAAGCAGAAAATATAAAAGTCATTCCTAATACTAGAATATATTGCATAATCATAGCAAGTGGTAAAAGTAATACATATTTGCTAAACCCAATACCACTGACCAATATTGTCAATAACACAACTATCATACTGTAAAACATATTCATGAAAGCAGAATTTACTGTTGAAATAGGTAGTATAATTCTTGGAAAGTATATTTTTTTTATCAAATCTTTATTCATCAAAATACTTGTAGACCCTGCTTGAATACAAGTAGCAAAAAACAACCAAGGAATTAATCCAATAAATAAATATATATAAAATTTATCTATATTAACTTTCATAATTGTTGAAAATACTATCGTATAAACAATTAACTGCAAAAGCGGATTTAAAAAAGTCCACAAAAATCCCAATACTGAACCTTTGTATCTAACTTTTAAATCCTTCTTTACCAAATTTGAAAGCATCTCCCGATAATCATACAACTCTTTTATAATTTTCATATAATTCCTTTCACTTCATTCATAATAATTAAACTAAATTTCTCCAATATTCCAATACTTCTCTCAATGTATCATCAATAAAAAATTCTGTTTTCCACCCTGTATCCTTTCTAATTTTACTGTTATCACACACTACAAGCGGCACATCCACAGGTCTAAACTTATTAGGATCAATCTCTATTTTTATTTTTTCCTTTGACATACTTACCAACTTATTTAAAAGTTCACTTACTTTTATTTCTTTACCTGAACCGATATTGTAAATCTCTCCAATTTTTCCCTTTTCTAAAAGCAGAGCATAACCTCTAACAATATCCCTGACATCTGTAAAATCTCTAAAAGTTTCTAAATTCCCCACTTTTAATACAGGCTCACTTCCTTTTTCAATCTGAGCAATTTTACTTGCAAAATCAGCTACAACAAAGTTTTTACTTTGCCCTGCTCCAATATGATTAAAAGCTCTTACCATTACTATATTCATGTTATAAGCATTCACATAAAGTTTACACATTTCTTCCTGTGCTTTTTTACTTACACCATAAGGACTTTGTGGATTTTGAATTTTATTTTCTTTGATTGGACACTCTTCTGGTTTTATTGGACCATATTGATCACTTGAACCAATGATTAATATTTTAGAATCTTTACTGTAATTTCTTACTGCTTCAAGTAAATTCAATGTTCCATTTACATTTATATCTACAGTCAAAACAGGCTTTTCCCATGAAAGTCCTACAGCGCTTTGTCCTGCCAAATGAAATATTTTATCTGGTTTTACATCATTTATAACTTCATTCACCTGTTCTGTATCCAATAAATTCATTTTTTTTACATTAATTTTATCATTTTTATAATTTTCTGCTATTATTGTTCCATATACTTTATAACCTTGTTCTAAAAGATATTCAGATAAATATTTCCCTACAAAACCATCAACACCTGTTATTAATGCTTTCATTCGTTCTCCTTAAAGTGATTTCAATTTAATTTCCTTTTTAACTAATTCCAAATCATTTTCAACCATTCTTTCAACTAATTTATCAAACGGTATTTCTCTCTTCCATCCCAATTTAGTTTCTGCCTTCGTAGGCTTTCCAATTAAAATATCAACTTCTGCCGGTCTGTAAAATTTAGGATTAACTCTTACTACGATATTACCAGTTTTAGAATCTTTCCCAATTTCCTTCTCATCTTCCCCTTCCCAGACAATATCAATATCTACATGTTTAAACGCAGTTTCTACAAATTCTCTAACTGTTCTAGTTTCATTTGTTGCAATTACATAGTCATCAGCTTTATCTTGCTGTAACATTAGCCACATTGCTCTAACATAATCTTTCGCATGTCCCCAGTCTCTTTTTGCATCTAAGTTTCCTAATTCTAATACATCTTGCACACCCAATTTTATTCTAGCAATTGCATCTGTAATTTTTCTTGTTACAAACTCTTTTCCTCTTCTTTCAGATTCGTGGTTAAACAAAATTCCTGAACATGCATACATGCCATAACTTTCTCTATAGTTTTTAGTTATCCAATGTCCATATAATTTTGCTACTCCGTAAGGACTTCTCGGATAAAATGGCGTCTCTTCAGTTTGAGGAATCGCTTGAACCAACCCAAACATTTCGCTTGTAGAGGCTTGATAAAATCTTGCTTCTGGTTTTACAGTTCTAATAGCCTCTAGCATATTTAATGCACCAATTCCATCAATATCAGCTGTTGCAACTGGTTGTTCCCATGAAGTTCCAACAAATGATTGAGCTGCTAAGTTATATACCTCATCAGCTTGAGAAATCTTCATTGCATTTATTAAAGAAACTAAATCTGTCATGTCAGCATATATAAATTTAATTTCATCTTTTCTATGTTCAATATTTCCAAAAGTAGTTACACTTTTTCTTCTCATAAGTCCATAGACTTCATATCCCTTCTCTAATAATAATTCTGCCAGATATGAACCATCCTGACCGTTTATTCCAGTAATTAAAGCTTTTTTCATCTGTAATCTCCTATCTTTTTGTTTTACAAATATTCATTTCTATTACAAATTCTCAAATTGCTAATAATTTCCTTAACCTCTTGAGTATTATTCTTATGACAAATTAGCATCGCATCATCAGTATCTATAATTACAACATCTTTCAGTCCAATAGTCGCAATTAATTTATCTCCACCCTGAATTATTGAGTTTTTAGTCTTTATACTTATTACATTTCCTTTTATAACATTTCCATCTTGATTTGTCTTGTTGATTCTTTCAAGTGAAAGCCAGCTTCCAACGTCATCCCATCCGAAGTTCCCTGGAATTACGTAAATGTTGTCTGCTTTTTCCATAATTCCATAATCTATAGACTCTGATGGAAGATTTGAGAATACTTCTTTTAATGTATTTTCATATTTTTCTGTATTTATTGATTCTCCAATTTTTTGTAAACCATCATGTATTTCTGGAAGGTATTCTTTAAAGTTTTTCAAAATAGTTGAAGTTTTCCACACAAACATTCCACTATTCCATAAATATTGTCCACTTGCTAAATATTCTTTAGCTTTTTCTAAATTTGGCTTTTCAACAAAACTTAAAACTTCATAGACATTTGCTTTATTTTTAAATTTTTCACCTTTTTTAAAATTAATATATCCGTATCCTGTTTCAGGATAATTTGGAGTAATTCCTATTGTTGCTAAATTATCATCTTTTTCTACTACATCTAAAGCCGTTTTTAATGTGTCAATAAAGATTTCGTTGAATTTAATCAGATGATCTGAAGGTAAAATTATCATTTTTGAATTTATATCTTTTTTGGCAATATGAACTGCAGCAAGTCCGATACAAGGTGCTGTATTTTTTGCAGCAGGCTCAATAATAATATTTGCTTCAGGTATATCTGGAATATGTTCTGAAACCAGATTTTTGTACATTTCATTTGTGACTACATAGATATTTTCAATATCTACAAGATTTTTTACTCTTTCAACAGTATGCTGAATCATAGATTTCCCATCATCTGTCAAAGATAAAAATTGTTTTGGTAAATTTATTCTACTTTTCGGCCAAAATCTTTCACCTTTTCCACCAGCCATTATTACTACAGAAGTCAATACTATTCCTCCTTTTTTATTTTAATTAATATAGTTTATAATTTTAAATTTGCTATTTAAATAGATAATAGCAATAAACTTTCTAAATATTTTTTATAATCGCATTTTCTCAATTTTTCTATTATTTCAGCAAGTTCTCCTTTTGATATCCATCCTTTTGTATAGGAAATTTCCTCAAGACAGGCGATGTAAAATCCTTGCCTATTTTGAATAGCTTCCACAAAGTTTGCCGCTTCCATCAGTCCTTTTGGCGTTCCTGTGTCAAACCAGCTCATTCCACGTCCAAGAGTTTTTACTTTTAGTTTATCGCAAGATAAATAAAATTCATTAATAGAGGTTATTTCAAGTTCATTTCGATCTGACGGCTTTAACATTTCAGCTTTTTTAATAACTGTATTATCATAAAAATATAATCCTGGCACTGCGAAACTTGATTTAGGATCTATTGGTTTTTCTTCTAATGAAATTACCTTATTATTTTTATTAAACTCAACGACACCATAATCTTCAGGATTTTTCACTGGGTATCCGAATATCATTGCACCAGCATTGTTTGATTTTTCCCCTTTAAAATTTTCAAAATAATCAACAGAATCTTCAAGAACTTTTGAAAATCCATTTCCATAAAATATATTATCCCCTAAAATTAAAGCTACATTATTATTACCAATAAATTCTTTTCCAATTAGAAAGGCTTCTGCCAATCCATTTGGATATTCTTGTATTTTATATTCCAACTTAATTCCCAATTGACTTCCATCTCCCAGCAATTCTTCAAACACTGGCAAATCTCTAGGAGTTGAAATAATTAAAATTTCTTTTATATTTGCTAACATTAATACTGATAAAGGATAATAAATCATGGGCTTATCGTAAACAGGCAGAATTTGCTTGGAAATAGACTTTGTAAGCGGATATAATCTAGTTCCGCTGCCTCCGGCTAAAATAATTCCCTTCATAAGAATTCTCCTTAAATTAGTTTATTTCCCTTTTCCGAATAAGACAGCTTTAACTGTCTTCATAATAATAAGTACATCGAGTATAAGATCTTGATGCTTCAAATAGTACAAATCATACTCGAGTTTCCTCTTCGCATCCTCCAGGCTTTCCCCATAGGGAAACATTACCTGTGCCCAGCCTGTTATTCCTGGCTTTATAAGGTGTCTCAGGTTGTAATGGCTTATCTTTTCAGCATAGTCCTTTGCTAAAATATCCCATTCTGGACGTGGACCTATGAAACTCATTGTCCCTTTCAGGATGTTCCAGAGTTGAGGAAGTTCGTCAATCCTTGTCTTTCTCATGAACTTTCCAAATTTTGTAACCCTTGTGTCGTTGTCCAGCGTGTACTTTGAATATTTTTTTGGATCGTGTATTCTCATGCTTCTGAACTTATAGACTCTGAAGGGCTTCATGTTTTCGCCTATTCTGGTCTGCTTGAATATGACTGGTCCTTTAGATTCTATCTTAATAATTATTGCAGTAATTAATGCAAGTGGTGACAGAAGCACCATTAGAGTTAGTGCAAGAATTAAATCCATTCCACGTTTCATATTTTTCTGCATCTCGTTACTTAAAATATCAAATCCATTTGACTGTAAAAGCCATTCTTCATTTATCTGATTTATATCTATTTTTTTTTGAATATCTTCGTTAAATTCTTCATAATTTATTATTTTCAGTCCGTTAATCTTCAAATCAAAAATTCGCTTCAAATATTTTTTAAAATCAGGACTTTTTATATCCTTTACAATTACCAATACATCAATTTCCTTTTTAGATATAATTTCTTCCATCTGATCATAATTTCCAATTAAATATTTTGTTGCCCCGCTTTTATTGTTTGAAATGTATCCAACATAATTGTAGTCAAGAGTATTGATAATATCTTCCTGAACATTATTTCTTATATGATTTGAACCAAATATCAGCACATTTTGCTTTTTCATATAAATGGAGCATACTATTTTTCTGAAAATTACTTGGAATAAAAAAATTAACAAATAGATATAAAAAATATTAAACTGCTTCCAGAAAGCATATAGCACAACTGAAAATATCACATCAATTCCCAATGTTATAAATACGTCCTTATATCTAAAACGTTCTGCATAAAAATCAAGCTGTCCGAATATAAATTTTATAAATATGAACAGGATAAATATAAAATTGGTCAGATACTTTGCTACATAATTATATTTATCTAGTAAAAAACTGTAAATAACATATAAAATAAGTATATAAAGTATACGTATCCGAATATCTTTATTTAATTTCATAGTTCATCCTCACTTAACAGCCGTTGATCTAAAATTACGGCAATAAACCACAAGTATCTCGGCATTATAGTAATTTTACCTTAAAACAGGAGCAATAATACCTTGCTTCCTTTATAAAATTTTTAATATTTTTTTTACCTTTTTATTCAAAATAAAACTGCTATAATTTACAAATAATTACAGTATGAGTATATCACATTTTATTCCCAAATTCAAGTAAACCAACCTTTAAAAAAATTTTTTGAATTAACAAATAAAAATAATTTTACCATTATTTAAAGCTGTACTGCTACAAGTCTTAGTTTTATTTTTTATTTTAATTAATTTTTTTATTTAACCATTTTCATAAATTGGATTTTAAAATTATTTTGCCAAATTATTAAAAATTTTGTTCAGACATTCTTTTTTGTGCTTTAAATCAGGATGAACATATAAATTTAAAGTTATTCCAATAGAGGCATGTCCTAAAATTTCAGATACAGTCTTGTAATCTATGCCATTTTCAATAGCCTGCGTTGCAAAAGTGTGTCTTAGCGAATGAAATTTCAGCTTTGAAATTTTTAAAATATTTAACATCTTCTTGAAAAATTTTCTATAGGTCCTTGGCTCAATATATTTTTTCTCGCCAGAAATAACGTAAAAATCACTATTAGATTTAAACTGCTGCAATAAAGGCACTAATTCAGAGGCAATAGGAATTTTACGTCTTGAGCTTTCTGTTTTTGGTGAAGAAATGATGACTTTGCTCTTTTTAGCTGTACTGATATATATTCTTTGAATCGTATGATTGATATTAATGACTTCTGTCTTTAAATCCACATCCTCCCACTTTAATGCACATATTTCTCCTATTCTAAGCCCAGTGCATATACAAATAAGTATTCCTAGTGTCTGATTACACAGATTATTTTTCACATACTTGCAAATTTTTCTTCTCTCTTCAAAATTAAACACTTCAACTTCTTTAGTTTTCTCTTTCTTAGGAATTTTAAATTCAAATTCCATCCTGTCTATAATTTTATGCTTCATCGCAAATGTCAGCACAGACTTTAACACAACTGTCATATCTTTTACAGTTTTTTTTGACAGCCCTCCTCTGCCATCCAGTCTTCCGCAACTTAACTTGTCTAAAACGAAAGACTGAAAATCCTTATTTGAAATTGTACTAACCTTTCTTTTTTTAAAATACGTTTTCAAATGATTTTCAATAATTGTCAAATAAAGAAAATAAGTTGATTCCTTTATATAATTATGCTCATTTTTTAGCCAAATATCCATACATTTAGATATACTCATATTTTTATTCATTGTTCTCATTTTGCCCTCCTGAACATAAAACTTAAACTATAGTAATACAACTTTAAAAATTAAGTTTAAAAAAAATTTAAACTATAACAATAAATTATCAAAAAATATATAAATTTGATGTTTGAGAATCATAGAGTAAATCTTTGAAACTGAAAATATAAAAATATACTTAATTTCCATTTTTTTATGATATAATTAAATCAGAAAAAAACTGAAGGGAGAATATAAAATATGAAATTTAATGAATACAAATACGAACATTTGGATTTGGAAAAAATAAAAAAAATTTTTTCGGAGCTTATAGAAAGTTTTGAAAAGGCTGAAAATGTGGAAGGACAGATTACTGCATTTGATGAAATTATAAAACTGAGAAATCATATTGAAACTATGCAGACACTTGTTTCGGTTCGCCATAGCATTGACACAAATGATGAGTTTTATGATAAGGAAAATGAGTATATGGATGAAATCAGCCCTATTCTTTTTGGGTTTACGAATGACTTTTATAAGGCTCTTGTAAATTCAAAATTTAAAGATGAACTTGTTAAAAAATATGGAAAATTTTTATTTGATTTGGCAGAAAATACATTGAAAACATTTTCACCTGAAATTATCCCAGATGCTCAAGAAGAAAACAGATTATCTAGTAAATATTCAAAATTAATTGCAAGTGCAAAAATAGATTTTGATGGAAAAGAGCTTAATTTGTCACAAATGGTTCCCTACACACAGTCAAAGGACAGAAATGTAAGAATTGAAGCGGCTAAAAAAGTTGCTCAGTTTTTTGCTGAAAATCAAGATGAATTTGATAACATTTATGATTCGCTTGTAAAAGTCAGAACTAGAATGGCTCAAAAGATGGGATATAAAAATTTTGTGGAATTTGGATATAAACAACTGTCAAGACTTGAATATGATGCAAAAATGGTAGAAGGCTACAGAAAGCAAGTGCTTGAAAATATTGTGCCGCTACATACCGAACTTCGTGAAAGACAAGGGAAAAGACTTGGATTGGACAAACTTAAATTTTATGATGAAGCTATAAAATTTAATTCTGGAAATGCTGATCCGCATGGGTCGCCTGAATGGATTTTAAATAATGGGAAGACAATGTATAAGGAATTATCGAAAGAAACTGATGAATTTTTTACATTTATGACTGAAAACAATTTGCTTGACTTGCTTTCTAAAAAGGGGAAAATGAGCGGCGGATACTGCACTTATATTCCAGAACACAAGGCACCATTTATTTTTGCCAATTTTAATGGAACTTCACACGATATTGATGTTTTGACGCATGAAGCCGGACATGCTTTCCAAGTTTACCAAAGCCGTGGATTTGAAGTGCCTGAATACTTATGGCCATCTTATGAGGCTTGTGAAATTCATTCGATGAGCATGGAATTTTTAACTTGGCCGTGGATGGACTTGTTTTTTGAAAATGATACTGATAAATATAAATTTATTCATTTATCAGAAGCTCTTTTATTTATTCCTTACGGAGTAACTGTCGATGAATTTCAGCACTGGGTGTATGAAAATCCAGAAGTTACGCCAAAAGAACGTCGTGAAAAATGGATTGAAATAGAAAAAAAATATTTACCAACAAGAGATTACGGAGAAGTCGAAGAATTAAAAAATGGAATTTTCTGGTTTAGACAAGGGCATATTTTCAGTTCGCCATTTTACTACATCGACTACACTCTAGCTCAAGTATGTGCCTTCCAATTCTGGATAAAATCAAGAGAAAACAGAGAAAAAGCATGGCAAGATTATTTGAATTTATGTAAACTTGGAGGAAGCAAGCCATTCTTTGAACTTATGAAATCAGCTAATTTGAAAAATCCGTTTGAAGAAGGGACATTGGCTTTTGTAATTCCAAAAATTAAGGAATATTTGGATAATGTTGATGATATGAACTTGTAAATTTGATATTACTTATTTATTTAGATAATTATTGTTTATAAATATAACCTAAAAAATTTTGAATTAAGTGAAAATTTTTAAAATATTTATATTTTTCTATTGATTTTAAAAAGAATTAGTGCTATAATAATTGTAGATACAAATTAATAAAACAAAAAATAAATATATTTAAATATGGAGGTAATTTATAATGATTTACGAAAATATCTTAGACTTAATTGGAAATACGCCTGTGGTGAAATTAAAATTCTTAAATGATGAAAATATCGCTGATATTTATGTAAAACTTGAAAAATATAATATTGGTGGAAGTGTAAAGGATAGAGCGGCTCTTGGAATGATAGAAGCAGCTGAAAAAGAAGGAAAATTGAAACCAGGTGGAACAATTGTTGAACCTACTTCTGGAAATACTGGTATCGCACTTGCATTAATCGGTAAAGCAAAAGGTTATAAAGTGGTAATTGTAATGCCTGATTCAATGAGCGTGGAAAGAAGAAGTATTTTAGCAGCCTATGGAGCTGAATTAATATTAACTGAAGGGGCAAAAGGTATGAAAGGGGCAATTGCTGAAGCTGAAAAACTAGCAGCTGAAAACGGATATTTCTTGCCTCAACAATTTGAAAATCCTGCAAACCCTGCAAAACACTACGAAACAACTGCAAAAGAAATCTTAGATGATTTCCCTCAAATCGATGCATTCGTATCAGGAGTTGGAACTGCTGGAACTTTATCAGGAGTTGGAAAAAGATTAAAGGAAGAAAGACCAGGAGTTAAAGTATTTGCCGTTGAACCTGCAACTTCTGCAGTATTATCAGGAGAACAACCTGGAAAACACTTCCAACAAGGACTTGGAGCAGGATTTGTACCTGGAAACTATGATGCCAGCCTTGTAGATGAAATTATAAAGGTAACTAATGAACAAGCGGTAGAATTTGCGACAAGAGCTTCAAAGGAAAACGGACTATTTATCGGAATTTCTTCTGGAAGTGCAATTGCAGCAGCTTATGAAGTAGCTAAAAAATTAGGAAAAGGTAAAAAAGTTGTAGCAATTTTACCAGATGGTGGAGAAAAATACTTATCAATTGAAGCATTCAGAAACAGTTTATAATTAATAAAACTTAACTAACTTGGGCAAGGATTCTCTGACTTTTACATAAAATAACGGGATGAATTGCCTGTTTTCATATTTTCATACTTTTATGAAATAGAATTATAGTAAAACTGCTTTAGAGCCGAACTCAGATATTATACACTATTTAACCTTTATAAATTTAACAAAAAAGTAAAATATGCAATAAAATGTTGTTTTTAAAACAGTTTTATTATATAATTCAAATATAAATTTTAAGGAGTGTGATTATTATTTTTAAATGGTTAGTAAGTGAAATAAATAATATAGCGGAAAAAGATCCAGCTGTCAGATATAAAATAGAAGTTTTTCTCTATCCGTCTCTACATGCAGTTATTAATCACAAGATTGCCCACTTTTTTCAAAAGCATAAATTATATTTTTGTGCACGGCTGATTTCTCAAATTTCACGATTTTTTACAGGAATAGAAATTCATCCAGGAGCAAAATTAGGAAAAAAAGTATTTTTTGACCACGGAATGGGAATCGTAGTTGGAGAAACTGCTGAAATAGGCGATAACTGCGTCATCTATCATGGTGTAACTCTAGGCGGAGTAAGCTCTTCCAAAACTAAGAGACATCCCACATTAAAAAATAACGTCACAGTTGGAACAGGAGCAAAACTGCTAGGAAATATTGTGATTGGAAATAATGTGAAAATTGGAGCAAATTCAGTTGTTTTAAAGGATGTTCCAGATAATGCAGTAGCAGTAGGGATTCCAGCTAGAATCATTCCAAAAACAGAGGAAGACTACTATATGTGGCATATTTAACAGATTTTTTACAGTTTTTTTATATTATTTATTAAAATATTCAAATACAAAAAAATTTGACAATCAAAGTAAAATATGGTATATTTTCTATATGAAAAATTTACTTCATTTCTTTGATTTGAAATAAAAATTAGGATAGGATTATCCAGAAATGCAAAAACATACAAATGTGCAAAAGCATATTTAAAACTAAACTAATAAACATGGAGGATTAAAATGGCAAAAGTAGGAATTTTTTTCGGATCAACAACAGGAGTAACTGAAGATATTGCTCATAAAATTGCAGAAAAAATTGATGGAGCAGAAGTTTTTAATATTGATGGAAATGAGGATAAATTGGAAGATTATGATGTACTTCTTTTAGGTACTTCTACTTGGGGATTTGGAGACTTGCAAGATGACTGGGCAGCAGTTCTTGATGATTTGGCAAGCAAAGATTTAAGCGGTAAAAAAGTAGGATATTTCGGAAGTGGGGATCAAGGAACTTTCTCTGATACATTTATGGATGGAATTGCCATCATTGATGAAGAAATTCAAAAAACTGGTGCAACAATCATTGGAAAAACTTCAACAGAAGGATATGAATTCAGCGAATCAAGAGCAGCAAAAGATGGAGAATTTTTGGGACTTGCTCTAGATGAAGTTAATCAATCTGAATTGACAGATGAAAGAATTGACGCATGGGTTGAACAAATCCAAAAGGAATTTTAATAAATTAAGAATTATAATAAAACTATGTCTGTGAAAATATTTAAAAAAAATAATTATTCACAAAAGACAAATAAATATGATTTTAGCTATATTTATATATAACTAAGATAAATCAATTTTCACAAGTTGATTTTCTCTCCAAAAAATTTAAGAAGGTGTTTTCATAGCACCTTTTTATTATTTTTATTTTTCCCATAGTAACTGCTATAACTAAAAAAGAAGCATTTTGCAAAACATCTGACTTACAAAATAACTTCTTTCAAAACTATATTTCTTCTCAACCTTTTTCCCAATTTCTCCTTAAAACAAAACCTCTGTACTTTAACTTCCCGACTTTTTTCTATACATAACGACCTTTTTCTTCAAAACACATCTAATTTTCTTTAGACTTTATCCTTTTTTCTACCTAATTATCTATAAATAACTTTTTTCTTTTAGGGCAATAATGCCTTCTAAACTCCTTTTTTTATCGATATCGACTTAACTTTAAAAAACTTTTTTCTTCATAATTCGGATTCAACCAAAAATCCTATCCTTTTTACTTTTGTTACTTCATTTTTGTATACAAATTCCTGTGTAACCTTTACTCCTTTTTACCTTTGACCTTTTCTTCATAAAACTCTTTATTTCCTAATCTCTATCTACGTCCCAATCTGTAATTCTTCCAGTATACGCATCGATTTCAAATTCATAAGTGTAACCTCTGTAATGAATTTCTCCTTCATAAGAATCTTCATCAAATTCAAAATCCTTAATATTTCTCAATGTTGCACCTGGAACTTTTGCTAATGCTATTTGTTTAGCTCTTGCTGGGGTTATTTTTGATCTTTTATAAGAACTTTTTTTATGGTTGAAATTTGATTTTTTATAATCTTTACTTCCAGCAAAACTCAAAGAACCTAATACCAAACAACCTAACAATGCTACTTTTAAGAATTTATTTTTCATAATCCTCCTTTGCATTTTTGTATTTGTAATTGCTGTTCCTTTGTTACATTATAATAGTATCATATAAAGATTAAAGAAAAATGAGAACTTTTAATTTTTTCTCATTTTTTAAAATTTTTATAAAAAAATAGACACTCTCTGCTTCAGAGATTGCCTATTTTTCTAGATTTTCACAACTAATTTCATGATTATATTTTATTTTTTGATTAATAAATTAATTTGAAAAATTATAATTCGATGTCTTCTTTTCTTAATGTTGGGAACAAGATTACGTCTCTGATTGATGCTGAATTAGTTTGTAACATAACTAATCTATCAATTCCAATTCCTAATCCTCCTGCAGGTGGCATTCCATATTCTAAGGCTCTAATGTAATCTAAATCCATTCCTTGTGCTTCATCGTCTCCTGCTTCTTTCAATTTAACTTGTTCTTCGAATCTTTCTTTTTGATCTCTTGGATCGTTTAATTCTGAATATGCGTTTGCAAATTCTCTTCCTGAAATGAATAATTCAAATCTGTCAACCCATTCAGTTTCACCTTTTTGATTTTTTGAAAGTGGAGAAATTTCTTTTGGATATTCTGTTATGAATGTTGGATTAATCAATGTTTCTTCCACTTTTTCTTCAAAGAATAAATTTAAAATTCCAAATTTTGTATAAGTTTTATCTTTTTCTAAAGGAATTCCAAATTCTTTCGCTTTTTCAACAGCTTCTTCATCACTTGAAATTGAATCAAAATCAAATCCAGTTGCTTCTTTTACAGCTTCTTTCATTGTTACTCTTCTCCAAGGTTTAGCTAAATTAATAGTTTTATCTTCATATTCAATTTCATATTTTCCATGTAACTCGAAAGTCAAACTAGAAATTAAGTCTTCTGTTAAGTCCATCATATCATTAAAATCAGCGTACGCTTGGTACAATTCCATCATTGTAAATTCAGGATTATGTTTTACAGAAATTCCTTCATTTCTAAAACTTCTATTAATTTCAAATACTTTTTCAAATCCACCAACTAATAATCTTTTTAAGTATAATTCAGGTGCGATTCTTAAGAATAATTCCATATCTAATGCATTGTGGTGCGTAACAAATGGTCTTGCAGTTGCTCCACCTGCGATTGGGTGCATCATTGGAGTTTCAACTTCCGTAAATCCTTTTTTTTCTAAATAGCTTCTAAAAAATCTAATAACTTGGAATCTTTTTTTCATAGTTTCCATAACTTCTCTATTCATTACCAAGTCAACGTATCTTTGTCTATATCTAGTTTCAACGTTAGTTAATCCATGGAATTTTTCTGGAAGTGGACGAACATTTTTAGATAATACTTCAAAAGAATCTACTCTCAAAGTTAATTCCCCAGTCTTAGTTCTAAATAAATGTCCTTCAAGCCCAATAAAATCTCCAAGTCCCATTTTTTTATAAATTTCATATTGATCTTCTCCAACTTCTTCTTTTTTCACATAATATTGAATTTGACCAGTTGGATCTTGAATCTTACCAAATCCGTTTTTACCCATTCTTCTAAAAGCGATGATTCTTCCTGCTGTTTTAAATACTTTATCGCAAGTTTCGTCATATTGATTTATTTCAGCAATATCATTCACTTTTTCATATTTTCTTCCGTAAGGTTCTATTCCAATTTCCTCTAGTTCTGCTACTTTTTTCAATTTTTCTTTTATAATACCATTATCATTCTGGTTTTGATTACTCATTCACTTTTTCCTTTCTGCTTTTTTTCTGAACCTCCCACGACTAAAGTCGCGAGCGTTCTTGCACTATTTAATAAATTGAAATTCTAAATTTATACTGTTTATCACTTCATTATTATGTATTATATCATATTCCAGCATCATTTTTCCATTTTCTTTTTTAATTTTTTTTGTAAAAATTTTGTATTTCCCTCGAAACTGTTTTGTAATATAAATAAATGGCGTATTTTTATCACTTTGAAAAATTTGTCTGGAATTGATTTCACCATATCGGTAAATTTCAATGGAATTACCTTTATCAATGATTTTACAGTTTCCATACTCATCACTATAATGATATTCTTTTTTTTCTTCCTGTTCCAATACTTTTTTCAGCTCAAATAATTTTTCATAATTCTGATTAAAATTATCCAGACTTTTTATTTTTATTTTCATTTTATTCCTTATTTTTTATTTTTTTTATTATTTTAGAGAATTGAAAATTATAAAATAAACCTATTCATTTTCATCATCTAAAAAATCATCTAAAAATTCTGACAAATCTTCATCATCAGCTTCTTCTTCATTCTCAAAAAATTCATTTTCATCATCATTCAATGGATCAAAATTACTTTCATCAAATTCTCCATCTACATTCTCATTTTTATCATACTCGCCAAAATCTTCGTTCCAGTACATATAATCCTTGTCAGAACCGTAATATTCATCGTTCCATATTTCCAGAACCTGATCTTCCTCATCTTCATCTAAATCATACAGTTCCTCTTCAATACTGTCATAGTAAAAAACCTTCTTTTCCCCAGTTTCACTATCACAAACTAAATATTCCTTATCTCCTACCGTAATATTTGAAAGACACGTATATTCTTCAACATCCCCTTCGCTATTAGTTTTTTCAAATTCTTCCCCAGCAGAATACATAACTTCCCTCCATTATTTATGATATTTTATATTATTATTAATTGAAATCCATCTATATATTTGCTCTGACAAAATTAACCGCATAAGCTGATGTGGAAATGTCATTTTTGAAAAACACAATCTAAAATCTGCAATTTCCCGCAAATTATCATTAACTCCATTTGAACCGCCGATTATAAAATTAATTTCACTGTTTGTTATTGAAATTTTTTCAATTTTATCTGCCATTTCTTCTGAAGTCAGCATTTTTCCCTTTAAATCAAGCAAAATATTATATGAATAATTTTTTTTTGAAATAACATTTATTATTCTTTCAGTTTCAGAATTTATTGCATTTTCAATCCCTTTGTTATCATCCTCTTCAGCCAGTTCAATAATTTCAAGTTTTATATATTTTGATAACCTTTTTGAAAATTCAGCTATTCCCTCTTTTATATACTTTTCCTTTATTTTTCCAATACACACTACATTAATTCTTATCATATTTTTCCCTTATTGTCAAAAGTTTTTTTCATTTTTTTACTAATTTTACCATTATTTTTTTCTTCCAAACATTTTATCCAAATCATTTTTAGACAATTTTACAATAATTGGTCTGCCGTGGGGACACGTATATTTCCCAACTTCATGAATCCTTCTCACCATATTCTGCATTTCAGATATATCCAGCTTCTGCCCAGCCTTTATCGCCCCTTTACACGACATTGAAATAATGATATTTTCCCTTAAATCTTTTATTTCCACTTCATTTTTTAAATCCAGCAAAAGCTGTAAAAACACATTTTCAATACTATCCCGAAAATCAAAAGCAGGCACAGCACGAATCACAATCTCGTTTTCTGAAAATTCATCAATATCAAATCCAAAATTTCGAAAAACATCAATATTTTCAAAAATAATATTTTTTTCAATTACCGTAACTTCCATTTTCAGCGGTAACAGCAAATGCTGTGACTCAATTTTTTTATTATAAAACTTATCTTTTAATTCTTCATACAAAATTCTTTCATGAATAATGTGCTGATCATAGATTTCCAGTTCCTCATCCTTCCGCACTAAAATATACGTATCAAAAATTTGTCCCAAAATATCATAATGAACCTGCTTCCCAATGTGCTTTTCAAATGTCCCAACTTTATAATATTCATTTTCAGTATTTTCATTTATACCATTAGAATTTTTTTCTCCACTAAATTTTTCATAATTTCTAAAATTACTCTTTTCATCCCAATTTCTCTTATCTTTATCGCTCTTTACCAAATTAGAGTTTTCAACATTTTGCAAGTTTTCCACATTGTTTTCCACAATTTCATTTAAATTCCCATTCATTTTTTTCCAAATTTCATCAAGACTCGAATCATTCTTTTTATTGCTATTCTCTTTTTCATCATTAAAAAAATTACCACTGCTTAGACTTTCAGAAATACCAGCAGATTCTCTATTTTCATCATTTTTCTCAAGATTACCTCCTGTAAACCCATCTTCTCCTTCCAATTTCTCACTATTTTCTTTCCCATCAAAAGTTTCCAAACTTAAAATTTTCTGATTTTCCCCCTTTAAAATATCATCAGAAAATAAATCATCCTTTTCCACAGCGACATTTTCATTAATATTAATATTTTTCTTTATTAAATCAATATTAGGCTGCCAGTTTTCCCTGTCATTATAATAAAAAAAGTCGTCAATTGCTGATTTTATCTCATTATAAACAATTTTATCATTTGAAAATTTTACTATTTTTTTAGATGGATGAACATTCACATCTATTTCCTTTGGATCAGCATTGTAAAAAATAATAGCAAAAGGATATTTCCCCTTCATTAACTTAGTATAATAGCCATCTATAACAGCTCTCTCAATAGTTGCTGACTTCACATACCGATTATTTACAAAAGTAAACATAAAATCCTTTGAACTTCGTAAAATTTCCACATTTCCCAAATATCCATATTCAAATTTTTTCAAATTTTTTAAAACTGATTTTCCAAATAATTCAAGAATTGTATTCTCAATCCCTTTCCCGCTTGTCTTTATCGTACTTTTCCCGTCTAATTCAAGCGAAAATGCCACATTACTATTGGAAAGCGCCTCCTTTAGCACAATATCCCTAATTTTTCCATACTCTGTTGACATCTTTCTCAAAAATTTTCTCCTAGCAGGCGTATTGTAAAATAAATCCCTGACTTCCATTTCTGTCCCAACATTTCTTGAAACTTCCTCAAACTTTCTCACAACCCCGCCATAACAGCCAATTCTATACCCCGCAGGACTGTTTTCAGAACGTGTAGTAATCGTAAGCTTAGACACCGCTGCAATAGATGACAGAGCTTCTCCACGAAAGCCATAAGTACTTAAATTAAAGACATCCTCCTTTTCCTTAATCTTAGAAGTGGCATGCCGCTCAACTGACAAAAGCGTATCATCCTTATCCATCCCAATTCCGTTATCACTTACTTTAACATCAGTTCCAGATTTGAAAACTTCAATTTTTATCATTGTAGCCTTCGCATCCAGTGAATTTTCAATCATCTCCTTAATCATCGAAGCTGGATTTTCCACAACTTCCCCAGCAGCAATAATATTTGACACTTTTTCATCTAGTATTTTTATATATCCCACAATCTATCCTCCTTTTCTATCAGTTTTTCTTTTTTAAGTCACACAAATAATTAATCCAGTAACCGCAGGCGTCAACATTGAAAATACACTTTTGCCAGTTAAAATTATTGTCGCAATTTCAAATAATATACCTGCAACTATGTCAAATTTTCTTAATTTACCCTCATTATTCAAAAACCTTTCCAAAATCATAATTTAACAGTTTTACTTACAATAATCTTATATTTCTGCCCAAAAATTTCTGCCAATTTTTCTAAATCCTCTTCTAGACAAAGCACCTTCACATTAGGTCCAGCATCCATCGTAAAATAGCATTTCTCCCCATTATTTCTCAAATTTTTTACAAAATCCATTGCTTCGTAAGTTTTTTCATTAAAATATGAAAACGGCGGATTTGCAGTTTCAGTTGTCTTGTGCATTCTAAGGGCATTTTCTTCTGTTAAAGTTCCCACTTTTTCAAAATCATTTTCAGCAAGATATTTTTTCATATTTATAAAATCAATTTCAGACTGCTTTACCCATTCATCAAAATATGTCGAAGTTTTAGCACAAAGCTCCATTCCGTTTCGGCTTGAAATTTTCTTTTTATTTTCATTCAGTACAAGCACAATCATCGCTAATTTCAAATCTGTCTTAACTTCATAAATCTCTCCAGTATCCTTGTCCCAAGCCGCAATTGGTCCAAAAAAACTTCTCGAAGAAGAGCCAGAACCAAATTTTGAAATTTGTGCAAGTTCAGATTGTGCATAATTTTTTCCAAAAAGTTCATTACAAGCCTTTATTACAGCTGATAGTCCACTCGAACTGGAAGAAAGTCCCGCAGCTGTCGGCATATTATTTGTTGTAGAAATTTTTACCTTCTGACTTCTATTTTCCCTAAACAAATCCACGACCTTGCTAATCTTTTCCGTATGCATCTTGTCCTGTAATTCTCCGTTTAAATAAAATAAATCCGTCATATTTGAAAACTTATCTTTACAATTTCCATTTTTCATTTCCTTTTCAACAGCAATTTTAGTATCCTCATCCTTTATAAATTCCATTTCTGTTTCTGTGAACATATCATTAAGAGTAAGAGAAATGCTGCTTGTGGCAGGTATCATTTTTTCTGCATCTTTTTTTCCCCAGTATTTTACAATTGCGATATTAGCATAAGATTTGACTTTTACCATTTTTTCTCCTTTATTTTTTCGTTAAATTTTTAAATATTAAATTTTTTCCACCCAAATATTTTCTGCCCCACATTTTGTAAATCCATCTTTTACTTTTTCCATAATTTCCAAATTTTCGGCAAGTGCAATTACACAGCCTCCCAAACCGCCACCAGAAATTTTGGCTCCAGCCGCTCCATTTTCAATCGCCGTTTTTACAAATAACTCTGTCTTTTCAATAGTTATATTCAATTTTCCAAGTTCTGTATTTGCTGCTGTCATAATTTCCCCAATTTTACTAATTTTTTTTATTTTTTCTTCTTTATTTTCAATATTTCCAGTTAAAATTCTAGTCATTTCATCTGTCAATCTGCCTAATTTTTTCAAGGAAAGTTCAGCTTTACTTCCTAAATTTTTCACATTTTGAATCGCTTCACCAGTATTTCCATAAATGCCTGTATCTGCAATCACAAGATACGCATCAAGATTTAAGTCAATGTATGAAAATCCCTTGTTTTTTACAAATCTTATAGCCTTATCGCTAAGGCAAGTTTTTGCATCCAGCCCGCTTGGAGTCTTATGAGCCACAATTTCTGCCGTATTCACTAATTTTTCCAATAATTCATCTTCTAAATTTTCTCCAAAATAGTTAAATATTGCACGAATTGCCGCAATGCTAACTGCTGCTGAAGAGCCCATTCCACGTTTTTGAGGAATTTGAGAAGTTATTTTGTATTTTATTTTTACATTTTCTTTTTTTAAATATTTTAATGCAGTAAAAATTGCGACTGAAAGTGTATCTGTTTCATCATAAAAAAAATTGCTTTTTGCCTCTTCTATTGCACATTCAATCTCAATTTTTTTTAATGGAATAGCAATGGCAGGATAGCCATAAACGACAGAATGTTCCCCAATTAATATGATTTTACTATGTGATTTTCCAATACCTCTTTTCATTTTTACTAAAATCTCCTATTTCTAATTAAAGAAAAACGAGCCTAATGACCCGCTTCTTTTAATCTATCTAAAATTTTACTTTTTATTTTCTGTTTTGGTGGAAATGACGGGAATCGAACCCGTGTCCAAAATAGAAAGTCCTTACTATCTTCTACAAGTTTAGTCTATTTAACGCTTTAACCGTTAGATATTAAACAGACAAAAGTCTAAAGGCGAGATTATAGAATTTCCCTAAATGACATAATCATACATTTAGGTAAGCCATTAAAAATGACATCATCTAATGGAAAAATGGCGTTTCCAAAAGAGATGAGCCGCTATCTTAGGCAGCTAATGCGTAATTATCGTTTCCGATTATTTTAAAATGGATTTTAAAGCTCCCGCTTACTTGCCGATAATAATCTTTTTATCCTGTCGAAACCAAAACATTCCCTTAATAATATTTAACTTTAAGTCATTTTACCACAAAAATATTTATTTTTCAACAGCCTATTTAAAATTTTTTAATGTTTTGGCGCAAAAATACTTATTACTCCATAAGATGCCATAGTCATTACTGCAGCAGCTATTATTACTCCCAATCCAATATAAAAAAACGATTTTTTTCTCTCAAATTGAAGCAAAGCCGCAATCAATGCACCTGTCCAAGCACCTGTCCCAGGAAATGGAACTGCCACAAACAGCATAAGTCCAATAAACTCCCCTGTTGCAAGCCCTTCACTACGTTTTTTAGCCCGATTTTCTATTTTTTCAATAAATTTTACCAAAATATTCCGCTTTTTCATAAATTCAAAAAATTTTACCGAAAACAAAAGAATAAATGGCACAGGAAGCATATTCCCCACAATAGAAACAATCATATTCAAATACCAAGGCAACCCAATAGCCGCTCCAACTGGTATCGCCCCACGCAATTCAATTACAGGAAACATTGAAATAAGAAATATTCCTATCATTTTATTTAAAAGTGGCGCTCCAATTAAAGCAACTTTTATAAAATTTATAAAAGATTTCATCATTTTTTGTATGATAAATACATAAATAATTATATAAAATACCATACACTCCTTTCTTTATATTTCTTTAGTCATTTGTAAAATTCTAAAAATTACAATAAACGCAGTATTTTTTGGTTTTCTTGCTTTTCTCCACTCCTGATAAAGCTTCTTCCCCCACTTATGATTATTATATACTGCCATTATTCAATCTTTATTACTTTTACAATTTCCTAAATTTATTTACATTATTTTTTATACTAAACTTCATTTTAAAAAATAATATTAGACTTTTTTTGTAATTACAAATATCAATGGCTGTGATTTTTCCAAAATAAATTCTGCTTCATTAAAACCGCCAAACACCTTCACATCATCTATATTTAATTTCTTAAAAAAGTCCATAAAGTCAAAATAATTAACATTAACTAAAATTTCTTCATTTTCAAATTTTTCATCCAAAATAGTTTTAAAAATCACATTATTATCTGAACTTTTATAGTAAAAACGTTCAAATTTAACATTTTCATTCTGAATTAATGGTAAACTTCCTAAAAAATTAGATTCAAATTCTTGATTTTCAAAAAATTTATAAAAATTTATCAGCTGAATAATTAGTTTCCCACCATTTTCCAACTGCAAATAAGCCTTTTTCAAAAACAAAAAAATCTCATCCTTATTATTTAAATGTGGCAACGTATTCCCAACATTTATTATTGTATCAAATTTTCCCAATTCATCAATTTTCAGCATATCCAGATTTTTTACATCTATTCCCTTTTTTCCAGCCTGCTCAATAAGTTTTTCATTTATGTCAATCGAAGTCACTTCAAATTTTTCATTCTTTAAAAATTTTGACAAATTTCCTGTTGCCGTTCCAACATCAAGAACTTTTTTTCCACTGACATATTTTTTAAAAAAATTTTTTTGAACATCTGAAAGCGAGAAAATAAAATCATACTTTTCTGAAATTGTATCATAAAATTTTTTCATATTTTCTATATTTTTCATCTTTTCTCCAGATTTAAAAATTTTTTACTTTAAATAATTTCACTATAGTATAGCACATATTTTACAAAATATAAATTGATTTTTTAAAAAGAAAATTTAAAATAATAAAAAAAGAAAACCGACTATTTCTAGCCGATTTCCTAAAGTTGATCTTTTTAGAATTTAATTAAATCAATTATTTAGCAATTTTGCTTGCGAAGTATCCTAAAGTTCTGATTAATTGAGAAGTATAAGACATTTCGTTGTCATACCAAGATACAGTTTTAACTAATTGAACATCTCCATTTTGAACAATTTTAGTTTGAGTTGCATCAAATAATGATCCAAAGTGAATTCCAACGATGTCAGAAGAAACTAATGGTTCTTCAGTGTATCCGAATGATTCAGTAGCTGCTTCTTTCATAGCTGCATTTACTTCGTCAACAGTTACTTTTTTGTTTAAGATAGATACTAATTCAGTTAATGAACCAGTTGGAACAGGTACTCTTTGAGCAGCTCCATCTAATTTTCCGTTTAATTCAGGTACTACTAATCCAATTGCTTTTGCAGCTCCTGTTGAGTTAGGTACGATATTTACTGCAGCAGCTCTTGCTCTTCTTAAGTCACCTTTTCTGTGTGGTGCATCTAATGTATTTTGGTCTCCTGTGTAAGCGTGGATAGTTGTCATTGTTCCAGTTACGATTCCAAATTTGTCATTTAATGCTTTAGCCATTGGTGCTAAACAGTTAGTTGTACAAGAAGCTCCTGAAATAACTGTTTCTGAACCATCTAAGATTTCGTGGTTTACGTTGTAAACTACTGTTTTAACATCATTTCCACCAGGTGCAGTAATAACTACTTTTTTAGCTCCTGCTTTTACGTGTTTTTCAGCTTTTTCTTTAGTTGCAAAGAAACCTGTTGCTTCTAATACTACGTCTACTCCTAGATCTCCCCAAGGTAATTTTTCAGGATCAGCTTCTGCGAAAACTTTAATTTCATTTCCGTTTACTACGAAAGCTCCTTCTTTAACTTCAATAGTTCCATTGAATCTTCCTTGAGATGAATCGTATTTGAATAAGTGTGCTAACATTTTAGCATCTGTTAAATCATTAATTGCCACTACTTCAAATTTGTCTGTTTGTTCTGACATTAATCTTAATGCTAATCTTCCGATTCTTCCAAATCCATTAATTGCTACTTTAACTGCCATTTTAATAATACCTCCTAAAAATTTTAATATATATTAATATATATTATTTCTTACATTTTGAGTATACCACATTTTTTTTGAATTTTCAACGGCAAAAATTAATAAATTTTATAGTTTTGTTTAAAATACTTATATTCAAAAAAATTAAAAAAATAAATATTAAATTATAATTTTTAAGCAAAAAAAAAACTACTAAATCCTAGTAGTATATATAATACAATATCGTAATTTGTTTTTTAAAATGGCTGGGCTGAATGGATTCGAACCATTGCATGCTGGAGTCAAAGTCCAGTGCCTTACCGCTTGGCGACAGCCCAACAACATCTTCATATTTTTATCCTTTACGGACATTAATTATTATACAAAAAAAAATTGATTTTGTCAACACTTTTTTTATAATTTTTCAATATTTTAATATCGGTGTATTGTATAATCAAGCGTAGAAAAAAAATATATAAAAAAACATAGTAAAAATGACACATCAAAATCTCTTATCAAACGATCATTCCTACTATGTAATTTTCAAAAACTGAAATATATGGAAAAACTTCTTTATTCTTTAATTCCTTTTAGTGCCTTTTCCAAATTCTCTGATTCCCATTTTCCATCTACTTTTACCATCAATGCTGGCAAATCTTGTAATATTACCTCTTCATCAGTAACTTTCTTAGCTTCTTTTTCATACATGTTTATTCTTTCTTCAATTGCAACATTATAATAATTTCGTTTAGCAGGCTCATTTCCTCTTTCCTTCATAATTGCTTCTAATTCACTTTCGGTCATCTTGGCTCTTTCTAAAATTCTTCTTTCTGTTTGATCATCTACTTCCAGCATATCTGGAACGCTTTTCAAACTTTTGGATTTTATATCATAAACTACTTCTGCCTCACCATTTGAAAGATAATCTATTTGTTTCACATCAAATTTTAACTTTGTTTCATCTGCTGTAATTCTTGAAATTTCCCTTGCATATTTTTCCACAATCTCTCTTTTCAAAGAATTACTGATAATATAATCCTTTTTAAACAATTTGCTATATGCTTCCTTTTCAAGATTTCTTTCATTATCTCTTATTCCTTCATTTACAATTGTGAAGAAAAATGAATTCAGCCTGCTTTGAAGTGCTCTTTTTATTGCCATATCTTCATTTGCCTGTGTTCCTGCTGTAAAAGCATTTCCTGCAACAATCATCATAATTAAAAATAATAATTTTTTCATGATCTTCTCCTTAATATATTTTTTATTTTTCTATTAATATTATACCATATTTTCAAAAAAATTTTTTAATAAATTAAATTTTTTTACTTTAGTTCATTTAATTCCCATTGTCCGTTTACTTCAGTCAATACTGCTTTTTCATTTGCTGAAATTACTGTTTCTAAACTTGTATTTTCCAAGGCTTTTCCTATAATATCCAAAATTTCATCTACCATAATGTCATAAATCCGTACTTTTTCTGATTCATTTCCATTTTTTACCATTAAAGCTTCTATTTCATCTTCACTTTTATAACCTGATTTCTTTAAAACATTAGTCCTAACATTTTCTTCAAAATTTTTTTCTGTTCCCTCCAATGCCTTATCGAAATCCTTCATTTTTATATCATACACTACTTCAACATTTTTATTATCAATAGATTTAATATTTTTAACAGCAAATCTTAATTTCATATTTTTCAAATAAATATCAGAACATCCTTTAGAAAATTTTTCCAATATCTTTTTTTTATTTAAATCACTAATTTTATAATCTTTGTCAAATAATAAATCTGCATTATTACTAAAAGAATATTTAATCACTTCCGTTAAAGTCTGATTTTCAACCATCTTCTTAATATTTTCCATATCTTTTTGAAAGGCATTTTCAATTTTAATTTTCTCACTTCCCAATACCATATTCATTGATGTATTCCGATTTTTTTGCACTGTCGTCCCTGCAAGTGCATTTCCCATTACTGCCAACATCAATATAAATAATAATTTTTTCATAAACTCTCCTCACTTTATCTTTTATTTTTCTTTGTCAAAATTATAGCATATTTTTTCAAAATATAGAAAATAAAAATTTTTTCTCTCAACTTTTATCGTCTTTTCTGAAAAATTTACTCGAAAAAAATATCTTCCAAAAATCTAATATAAATTTTTTCAGTCTCACATCTTCATTTTCTACTACAAATTCTTCTACAAATTTCTTATCCAATTTCACCCCTTGTTTCACACCTACTTTTAATAAATCTTGCTGAATTTTTTCTTTCGTTATTAAAGCTACTAAATTTAAATTTTTATTCTACATTTCCTCTTCAAAAATTGAAATTGTAATCCCTTCCATCTTAACTTTTTTCACTAAAAAACTACCTTTTCTGCTCGAAGCTAAGTACGCACAGGGCTCGGAAACGCCGTACACTCCAATTTGATTTTTTACAAATTCTGAACGCTCTTCAACTAAATCTTCTACTTCCAAAATTTTTTCTTTTTCAAAAAATTCTATTGGAATATTTAATTCCGTCATTGCTTCTAAAAGTCCAATTTCATCAGATTTTACCCAAGCGGATGCGGCTTTTTTTATCGAGTCCATTTCTAAATTTTGAGTTTCCATTACATAATTTATTTTTTCGATGATTTTTTCTTTCGGTGTATTTCTTTTGCAGCCGATTCCGAGAATAATATTTTTTGGAATAATTTTAGAAATTTCGATATTTTTTCTATTTGAAACAATTATTGCTCCAGCACAATTTTTGTCGTTTTCTACGATATTTTTTGGCAAATGAATACTCACATTTTCTCCATTTACAATAAGCGAAGTCACTCTTTTGGCATCGTCCAAACTTTCCAATTTTGCTTTAATTTTTTGTGACAATGTGTCAACCGCAATTTTCCCACCGACGTCAGAAGCTGTTGTAATTACTGGGATTGCTCCGATTCCATTTGCAATTTTTTTACATTCTTCATTTGCACCACCAAGATGTCCTGAAAGTAATGAAATCACAAAATTAGCATGGTCATCAACTGTAATAACAGCTGGGTCTGTGTCCTTGCTTTTAAATTTCCCTTCAATAATTCTCACAACTGCTCCAGTTGCTGCAACGAAAATATGTAAATCATATTTATCAAATGTCTTTTCTAATAAAATTGGCACTCGCTCATTTATCACAAACAAATTTTCCACATTTTCACTTTCAAGATTGAGCATATTTGCCACTCTTTGTGACACATAAATATGCAAATTTTTATAAACATTGTTTCTTATTTTTAAACATGTTTCGTATCCGTTTTTACTTACGCAATATACTGCTGTTCTCATTTTTATCTCTCCTAATCACTAAATTTTTAACTTTTTATTTGAACTTATTCTTCTAATTTTCTCATAACTTCATAAAGCTTACTTTTTTCTAATTTATTTAAAAACTCTTCGCTTTCTTTTTCATCAAACGATGCCACCATCCTCATTATTTTCAAGTACATATTTTCTAGAATAATATTATACTTTATTGAATCTTCTGTCATTTTCTCATTATTTGCAATATTTCTCAAATAATAATCAATCGCTTTTTTTATAACTTCTGTTTTTTCTTCACTTGAATCTTCCGAATAATTCTCTAATATTTCATTAATTTTTGAAAAATTTAACGTTAAATCAAATCCGTAAACTAACTCGTCTACAATTTTAAAATCTCTTTTATTTTCTTCTGACTGAAAAAAATCTTTAACAACTACTATTTTTTTCATTTGCTTATCACTGATTTCCTTTATTTCCTTCATTTTTTTCTCATTTTCCAATGCTTGATTAAGTAATTCCTGAAAATTCTTGCTCTTACCATGAATATCAATTTCCATAGTCGCAATTTCAATTAGATCATAAACAGCTGGTTTATCTTTATATTTTTCTTTAATTTTATTAAAATATACTTGAGCTTTTTCCTTTTGACCAATTTGATAATAATAGAGACCTGCCAGACTCCATTTTTCAAAGTCAGTAATTTCCTTATCTTGTAAATTTTCTTCACCTATTTTTTGTGCTTTTAAAATATTTTTATCCCCACCTTTTTTTAAATACAATGTTATTAAGTATTGTCTAACTAAAACATTATTTTTATCTTTTTTCAGCAATACTTCTGCCTTGTTAATCAATTCATCAATTTCATCTTTCTGTGGAATAATTGATAATTCACCTCTTGAATCTAATAGAAAGTCTGATGTTTCATCAATTATACTTTGTTTTACTCCTTTTTTAGAAAGCGTTTCTTGAACATATTCCCTAAGCGTGTATGCATTTGCTCCTAAACTTGTTGCTAAAAAAATTGTAATTGCACAAATTAATTTTTTCATAAAATTTTCTCCTTTTTTCTATTTTTTAAATCTATAATTTTAATCTTTTATACAATAATTTCTTTTCTTTTTTTGGTATTTTACTTTTTTCTATAATTCCTTTAGATTTTAAAATTTCCAAAATTTTCTTTTTATCATCCGATTCAAAATGAATAAAATCTTCAATTAATCCTTCATATTCTGGTACTTTTCTAAATATATATTTTTTTAATACTAATTTAGAAAGTTTACTTTTTAAAAGTTTTATCCAATTTTCTATCAAATCTGATTTTTTAATTTCTTGTATTTCATTTTCAACTATTAGTTCTTTCGTATAAGTTTTTCCCAAAATGCTATCTATAAAATATTTAGATACTTTTTTTACACGAAGATAAACTATTCTCTGTTTTGTAATAAAGTATATAATAAATATTAAATTTAATCCTAAAAGTTGATAAAAATTCTCATAACTAAAATTCTGACATTTCAAATGATAAATTAAATAAATGATTGGTTCAAAAAATAAATAACAATTTGTCATTCCTGAGGAAAAACCTCCTTCTATCTCTCTATAATTTATAAGTGCATCCCAATCTAAAATAAGAAAGATTATTCCTATAACTAATGAAATTATCCAATAATTAATTTGTAAACTTCCCATTAACATAAGCATAATTCCTGTAAATTGCAGACATAAAGGAATTAAAGTTATATAAAAAACATAGCCTGAAATTGCTTCATTACTTATTTTTTTCATTTTATATTTAAACATCATATTTTCTATATTTAAGAAAAATGGCTTTGAAAAAATCCAATTTTTTAAAATATTTTCATTACTATTTATACATAAACCCAAAATTTTGTTATATTTTAGAAAAAAATATTTTTTAATAAATTTTTTTATTCCTTTTTCTGAATTGGCTTCGTATTCTTTTAATATTTCCTTCAATTCACTTTTATCATTATTCATAAGGTTATATTTAAAAAAATCTTTTTCAAATTTATTTTGATTTAAAATTTTATCTATTTTATTCGCAAATCTCAAATTATCAGTTTCAACACACTTATCACCTTCAAAAATCAAACTGTAAATTTTATTTATATCTTGTGTTGTACATTCTTTTTTCAATTTATCAAAAAAATTTTTCTTTCCAAAAGGAAAATGAAATATTTGATGATTCATAATATTCTTTTAATAATTTTTCTATCTCACTATTTTTAAAATATTGAAATTTTTCTGTTTCTAAGTTTGTTCCCTCAATCTCTTCATCAACATCATCTTCTTCATAATCATTTATTGATAAATAATATTCAGGATAAAATTTTTTCAACGCTTCGTAATATTTATTATATTTTTCTCTATTCCAAAAAACTATATCTTTAAAATATTTAAAAATTTTAAATAATTTTATTTTCATAAATCCCCCTAGTCCATAAAATTCTACACTTCCATCTCAAACACATTAATCACAGGCGTTTCATAAGGATGAACCTCCTTAATCAAATAATATGCTAACTCACAAAATTCTTTTTTCACTCTAAATTTCATAATTTTCTCATTAGCAACACTGGATTTTCCAATTTCTCCGTCAAAAGGATTTCCGCCTTCCAAAGTTTTCCAATGTCCAATTCCATCAATTGTAGAATAAACATCTGCATAAAATCCTTCTGTCAAAAGGTTGTATTTTTGTAAGTTTTCCACAATTTTTTCCACATAATTTTCTGGAGCAAAAACTTCAAAACAGCTGTATTTTTCTTTAAATTCTAATTTTGAGCTCAATAAATTGTCGTTTTCATAATTTAAAGTCAAATAAAAAAATGGCGTATTTTTAAACAATAATTCTAAAAATATTTTGTCGCCTTCCCACAATTTTAAACCAAAAATTTCTTTTTTGGGAATCCATTTTAAGTTGCCTTCGTCACATTCATGCTGATTTCCTGAAAAATCTGAACTTGTGTAAAGATACATAAATAATGGCTCATCATTGTTGTAATTAAAAATCACAAGTCCACGAAATTCATAACTATTCAATTTGTAGCCAGTTTCCTCTTGCACTTCTCTTTTTAAGCACTCTTCGGGTGTTTCCCCAGCTTCCAATTTTCCGCCAATTCCTAGCCATTTTCCTTTATTTATATCATTTTTCTTTTTAGTTCTATGTAGCATTAGATATTTTTCATCTTTTTCTAAATAACATAATGTTGTAATCACTTTTATCTCCTTTTTTTATTTTATTTATAAAATATTATACCATATAGTTATGTTGATTTAGAATAGTGTTAGAAAATTTTAACAAAAAGATAGCAAGAAGTCTCCGACTTCTATAAGTGGGAGATGAATTGCTTTTTTTGTAAAAAAAATTGAAAAAAGGATACTCTTATGATAAAATCTCTAAAGAAATAATTAAAAATAATATTCAAAATCGAAAGGAGGTGTAATTTATGAAATATAATTTAGCATTCAAATACAGAATTTATCCAAATAAAGATCAAGAATTGTTGATAAACAAGACTTTTGGATGTGTTCGTTTTGTTTACAATACGATTTTATATACTGCGAATAAATTTTATGAAGAAACTGGGAAAAATAAA
The DNA here is from genome assembly GCF_007990445.1 of Leptotrichia wadei. Taxonomy (NCBI): domain Bacteria; kingdom Fusobacteriati; phylum Fusobacteriota; class Fusobacteriia; order Fusobacteriales; family Leptotrichiaceae; genus Leptotrichia; species Leptotrichia wadei. The sequence goes on along the minus strand of NZ_AP019841.1, from coordinate 103,323 downwards.
ATAATTACACCTGCCAGTTTGAAAAGTGAAAATCAATTTTTAAAAGAAGTGGACAGTCTGGCACTTTCAAATGCTCAATTGAATGTAAAACGATCGTTTACGAATTTCTTTCAAAAGAGAGCAAAGTTTCCAAAGTTCAAATCTAAAAAGAAAAGTGTTAAAAGTTACACGACAAATTGTGTGAATAATTCAATACGAATTGAGGAAAACAAATATTTGGTTTTGCCAAAATTGAAAAGAATAAAATTAAAATATCATAGAGAAATACCGAAGGATTACAAGATAAAGTCGGCAACATTGACAAACAGTAATGGAAATTACTATGTTTCTATTTTGACGGAATTTGAAAAAGAAATTCAAAAAATGCCAAGTAATGATAAAGTAATTGGACTTGATTTTTCAATGTCTGAATTATTTGTCAGTTCTGAAAACCAAAGAGCTGATTATCCAAAATATTTTAGGATATTGGAGAAAAAATTGAAAAAATTACAAAAGTCATTGTCAAGAAAAGTGAAATTTTCTAAAAATTGGTATAAGCAAAAAGCGAAAATATCAAAATTGCATGAGTATATCAAAAATTGCCGAAGAGATTTTTTGCATAAATTATCGAAAAAATTGTCTGAAGATTATAATGCTGTGGTTGTTGAGGATTTGAATATGAAAGGGATGAATCAGGCATTAAATTTTGGGAAAAGTGTAGGAGATAATGGATGGGGAATGTTTTTGAGGATGCTTGAGTACAAGTTGATGTTTTTAGGAAAGCAATTTTTGAAGATAGATAAGTGGTTTCCATCGTCGAAAACTTGTAGTAAATGTGGAAATGTTAAAGAGAAACTGGAATTATCAGAAAGAAGTTATAAATGTGAGTGCTGTGGAATTGAAATTGATAGAGATTACAATGCTGCATTGAATATAAGAAATGTTGGAAAAGAAATAATGGAATATTAGAAAAATAAAAAAAACAGGGCAGGAACTGTCCGAAGAGCTTGGTAAATATATTTGGCTAGCAAAAGCAGGTACTTCCCAAGAAGCTCCCGCTTCTAAAAGCGGGAGTAGTTCACTGGTTACTGGAATAGTGACTTTTATGTCAGTTTTCGGTCTGTTAATGCGTCCTGAATTGCCAGAAAATATCGTAAGTGCATATTTTACAGCTTGGGGAATGAACTTTATAGCTGCTTTGCCGTTACAATTATTGCTTGTAGGTCCGATTTCACGATTGAAATTGCAAATGTGGCAAAGATATTTTGATAATAGAGCATAAAAAAAAACATAATTATTAAACTTTTTGAAATTTTCATTTAGTTTTCTAATTATGTTATTTTTTTATAAATACATCATTTTAATATTATTTTATTTAAACATTTCCTCATATTCCTTTGATTTCCAATCATTTCCTTTTTTTTCAAAAGTAATATCTTTTTTAGTAATTTCATAAGATGGATTTTCTTTAAATTCTTTTTTCATTGAATCTATCATATACATCAAAAATTCTGCGGCTATTTCCTTTTCATTCATATTTTTTAATTTATCAGCATTATATTTCTCCACCAAACTTTTTTGAATTTCCTCTTCACTTAAATTGTCCAATTTATCAAATGAAGGTATTTTTATTTCACATTTTACAATTGCTTTTGAATTTAATAAATACTTTATACTTTTTACTTCTATTTTAGTATTTTCAGCCATAAGATCAAACATCTGTGAATAAACTTCTAAGAAAGTTTTATAAAGATAAATATCTTCTGATTTATTATTTTTTTGATTTTTCATAGCATTTTCTGCTTCTGAAAATGTTGATAAGTACTCTTTAAAACCTCTATTTATATAATACTTTATCTTTTCTTCAATCTTTTTATTTTCCATCTCAATCTGTTCTGCAGACAATGTAACATTTTTCCCTTTCGTCACTTCATAACCTTGTCCAAAAATTTGCAACGAAAGTGCAAATAACATAATCACTAATATTTTTTTCATTTAAAATTCTCCTTCTTTTTTTTGTTCTAAAATTTTTATAATTTTATTCTTTAATCCCTCTTCTAAACTCATGCGAAAATGTCTTATCATAAAGTTTAGATTTAGAATATTCATCCCCCATAAAGTTTCCAACTAAAATTTGTGCAGTTTTCGTAATTTTTTCATCTTTCACTTTTTGAGCAATGTTTTCCAATGTTCCCATAATAATTTTTTGATCATCCCAAGTAGCTCTTTGGACAATTGCAATTGGAGTTGTTTTCTCGTAATGTTTTAATAGTCTTTTCACAACTTCATCAATCATTTGTACAGACAAAAATATTGCCATTGAGCATTTGTGTGAAGCTAGGCTTTCTAGACTTTCTGTTTCAGGAACAGGTGTTCTTCCTTCCAGTCTTGTACAAATTATTGTTTGACTCACATCAGGCAATGTGAACTCTTTTTTTATTGCGGCAGCAGCAGCTACAAATGAACTCACTCCTGGCACGACTTCATACTCGATTCCATATTCATCCAAAATATCCATTTGTTCCCTTATTGCTCCAAAAATACTTGGATCCCCAGTATGAACTCTTGCAACCAATTTCCCATTTTTCTGAGCTTTTATTGTAACTTCCATCACTTCATCTAAATTCATTGTAGCAGAATTATAAACTTCCGCTCCTTCTTTATGACATTCAATAACTTCTCTTGGCACAAGCGAACCCGCATAAATTATGACATCTGCTTCCTTTACAATTCTTTGTCCTTTTACTGTTATTAATTCAGGATCTCCAGGCCCTGCTCCTATGAAGTATACTTTTTTCATAAAATTACCTCTTTCTTTTTTATATTTTTTTATTTTATAATATTTCATTTATTTGAAAACTTACTGATATTTCTGTATTCAAATATATTTTTTCATTTTTCTTAAAAAACGCTTCCCAAACTTTCCCATTTTCAAGATAAACGGATATTTTATCAAATTTTTCAACTTCTTCAACATTTATTTTTTCTATTTTTTTGTTTTTCATTCCAAAAATCTTTTCAAATTTTCCTGAAATGTCGTTATTAATTATCTCGTTATCCACAAAATAAATTTCATTAACCAATTTTTTCTGATAATCTTCAAAACTATTGCAAAATTCTCTAAACTGACTATTACATGCCCATTCACACAAAATATCCTTTATTGTCAATTTCTTGATTTTACTAATTTCTTCCTTATTCTCTAAAATTCCTTTTATATCATTCTCTAAAAATTCCAACGGTGAATATCCATAAACCTTATCATCACAAAAATTATATTTCGGAATAAAATAAATTTTATCTTTCCATTTTTTCAAATAAATTTTAAAAAATTTGTAATACTCTATGTTTCCATAATTTAAATAAAATATATAATTTCCATTTTCATATTTTGGCAATTCAAAACTTTCACCATAATGGATTTCTTTTCCATCCTTTAAAACTTGAATATATTCTTCATACCAATCCTTATCATCGTAAACTTTTCTTTTTATTTCTAACATTTTTCTCTTTTCCTATTATTTGCTTTTCATCAAAGCATAAATTATTATTCTCTCATAAAATGCTCTTTCTTTATCATCGGATATACTCAGAATCTCACAATAATGGGACCAACTCAATTTTCCAGACACTGTCTGGCAAATTGGATACTTCAAATAAAATTGCCTCATATTTTGTAAATTAGATCTCGAAAAGCCTTTTTCATACTCTTTTGTCAATTTTTTGACAATTCTTTTAAAAGTTTTTTCCCATATTACTCCCAATTCCTTTTTCAATTTTACTCATTTTTCCCCCATTTATATTAATTTCAAAAATAACTTATCAAATATTTTTTACTAATAACTAATTTTTTGTTCCACATTCGGATTTTGAACCGCTTTCTTATATAATTCCTTTAATTCTTCAAAATGATTTCCATTTTTTTCTCTATATTCTTTTTCCTTTTCTGTCAATTCCCTATTATACGGATTATCTCCCAAACTGCTATGAAGTGCAACTCCAAATTGTGTTATAATATCAAATTTCATAATTTCTTGCGACAAACTTTTGTCTGTATAAAATTTATAACCATCGTAATTTGAACCTCTTCCCGCATCATAATAAGTATTGTTATTATATTTTATCTTTACAATATTTTTTATTTCTTTTTTTGTTTTTCTTTCATAAATAGTCGCTCTATCGTTTTCCACTAATTCAGCAATATAATTACGAACATAATCCAATTTTTTATCTTTATCCGAAATACTATTTTTTATATTATTTTCTTTTTTATCTCTATTCTTATTATACAATTCCAATAAATCACTTTTTCTTACTACAATATCAAAATTTTCAGTTTTGTAAGTCACCAAATCTTTTTTATCACTTGGCAATACATAATCTAATTTAATTTCTTTAACAAAATCTTGACTCAATTCTACATATCTCTTCTTTTTTGTATCATAAGTCCCTTTTACAATCGTTTCTGCCATTCCTTGAATTGCCACTATAAATGACAAAATAAATAAAATTTTTTTCATAATAATTCCTTCTTTCTTTCAGTTTTTCAATTTTAACTACTTCTTATTAAATATCTCCATCAATCTGGTTTTTAACACAATTTCTCCTTTTATCTTTATTATTTATTTTCAAAGTTCCCAAATAAAATCCCATATTAACAACCATCGCATAAACAAAATACCTCGACTCTAACGTCTTTATAATTCCAAATTTTTCAACGCTGTTCTCACCTTCTTCTAAATACATCAAAACTTTATACGGAAAAGTATAAATTATTGCGTGATAATCTTCTTTGTACCAGTTAAAGCCCATAAAAACAAATATTCCCATAATTATTAGACAGCCTGTTATTGTCAATATTCTTACAACTTCAATTTCTTCTTTATCAAAATATTTTTTTATAAAAAGTCCGAAAAATACATTGATAAGAAAAAATGGAACTAAAATTCTGTATTGACCAAAACTTCCCTCAATTCTCAAAATACTTTCTATTATTAAAAAAAAGATTGCAAAGAAGATTGAAAAAATAATTGAAAGAATAGGAATTAAAAAATACATTACAATAAACCATAATATAATTTTAGAAACTTTAAATAAATAACTTCTAATCTTTATTTTACTTCTAAATATTCCTAAAATGAATAATCCGTTGAAAAAACATAATTTTATAACTCCAATAATATCTATTCTAAATAATAATACTACTGATAAAATTATAAAAAATATTGGCAATTTCAAAATTTTATCATTTTCATATTCTTTACTTTTTCCTAATAAATAAAATATTAAACCAAAAAATACGCCTGCTACTACCGAAGAGATTCCTTCAAAAACTATACGATATGGTAAATCAAAGCCGTAATCCCAATCATATTTTCCAACCCAAAAATAAAATGCAAAAAATAAAATTTGAAGAATTATAAACTTTGCTATTTTTATTTTCCTTAAAGTGTTTTTAGAAATCTCTTCCACTCCTTAACTCCTTTCTTCTTCAATATCATCGTCGAAAAATAAGGAACTTCCTCCACACTCTCAATATCCCAATAAACAACTTCATTTTCTTTTCCGCAATCTGAAACAATTACAGCATTTTCTTTATTTCCTGTTTCAATTATTGCCTTTTTAATTTTCTCAAAATTTCTGCTTATTTTCATCAAAACTAAATTATCATTATTTTCAATTTCCTTATAAATATCAGTTTTTCGATTGACAGACACCAATTTCAAATCTTCATCGCCAATCATCAAAGGCACATTCAGTCTAGCTGCAATGCTATTAAACGAAGTTATTCCAGCAATAGTTTCCACTTCAACATCATCTGCAATATGCTCCAAAACATAAGTATATGTGCTATAAGTCATCGGATCTCCAATTGTCAAAAATGCCACATTTTTCCCTTTTTCAAGTTCCTCACTTATTTTATCAGCATTATTTTTTCTAAAAATTTTTCTTGCTTCCACATCTTTTATCATCGGAAACTCCAAAAACATTTGCTCTACACCAGGTTTCAAATACTCTTTTACAATATTAAAAGCCGTGCTTCCTTCTCCACTTTTCGCCTCAGGCAATACAATTACATCCACTTCGTGCAATTTTTTCGTCGCTTTAACCGTTATATTTTCAGGATCTCCCACTCCAACTCCAATACCATAAAATTTACCTTTTTTCATATTTCACTTTCCTTTCTTTTTATTCTCCTATTTATCTTACTAAAAAATTTACTCATTTTTTTATTTAACTTCTTTATTTTCAAACTTTTTCTATGCATCACTCAAAATACTTTTTAAATTTCGACTATTTTCCCAACTTTTCCTCAATAAATTCCTTTAATACAGGAATATGGCTCAATTCTGGAGTTCTACTCGCATAAACCATTGTCACATTTCCCTTTTTCAACTCTTCCACTATTATACCCTCAAATTCCTCAAAATCCGAATTTTCTTCCAATTCTTTTCTATATTTTTCAGAAAAATTTTCAAAATTGATAATTCCTTTATGATAATTTTGTCTCAATTCCTTTGATGGCGTAATAATTTTTGCCCAATAATCAATTTTTGCATCTTCCTTTTTTAACCCTCTAGGCCATAATTTATCGACCAATATTCTAAAACCATCCGCTTCTCCAATTTTTTCATAAGCTCTTTTCCATTTAATTTCAAATTTCATAGCTCCCTCCTTTTCTAAAATCAAAAATCTTATCAAGATCACAACTATTTGTCAATCACTTTTCATAAAATTACTTTAACTATTATACCATATTTGTTATACAAATATTTCGATAATACAACAATTTTTAATTATTTTTCCACTAAAAAAATATTTTCTGAAATTTTCTTTTTCATAATTCCACCAAATTGATTTTTGTAAAGTTCAAGATATTCTGAAAATTCGCAAGAACAATTGTATCCTAAAATTTCCATCTCAATTCCAAATAAGTCAACATTGAAAGGAAATGGCGAAAATCCATTTTTCAAATAAAATTTCTTTCGACTTTGACGCTCTTCATAATTTTCAGCATTTTCATCCTCAGCATTTTCAATCTCAAGAAAAAAACGATAATTTTTGTAATATTCCTTCAAAAAAGATAGCGTTTTAGAGCCGTATCCATAGCTTCTAGCTTCTTCAGTTATCGCCAAATAATCTAGCAAAACCAAGTCCTCATGTTTCAATGCAATTGCTAAACCTTTAAACTCATACGAATCTCTATTTTTCTCATCAGTTTTTTTCTTTTCGATTGAAAAGACCTCAAAATTTCCTCTCAATACTCCGATTAATATTAATCCAAATGACTTTTTTTCCTCTTTTGGAAATGAATTTTGATATAATTTGTAAATATTTCTAATTTGTTTTATTGATTTTATTTTTCTTAATTCCAATTTAAACCTCTCCTTTTGCTAAAAACTAAAATTTACTTTTTCTTATTTAACAAAAAAAGAGAAAACCTGTTGCACTATATCATGCAATCCTAATCAAAAGGTGGTTTTCTCTTTGTTATAAAATTATTAACTAAATAAATAATTAATTTATAATTTCTCCGCTTTTTTCCGATTTAACTTCAAAATTATAGTATGTGTCAACTGTATCAAGCATGTAACCATCTACACCCATATCATCTAATCGTTTTTGATAATCTTTTACGATTTTTCTCCATTCAGGACTCCAATATTTTACAATGTAATCGTCTGCCCAATTTGGATTTTCTCCCACAATCCAACTAGGTCTTGTAGCTTTATTTTTCCATTCAGGCTTCCAGAAATCTCTATATCCTCCAGCTTCTCCAATACTAAAATATGCTATTACTATTCTCTTAGCTCCATTTTTCTTTCTCTTCAATGATTCTATTTGTTCTTTTGTCATATATTTTCCACTATGTGAAGGCTCGATTAACAACAAATCATAATCAGTATTTTTCAAATAATTATAAAAATCATCAACATCTCTAAATTCTTTTGGATTTAATAACACCAAGAATTTTTTACATCATTCAAAGAATTTATATTATTTGAAGTGAACCACTCCCGCTTTTAGAAGCGGGAGCTTCTTGGGAAGTATCTGCTTTTGCTAGCCAAATATATTTACCAAGCTCTTCGGGTAGTTCCTACCCTGTCTTTTTATTTCCTAATATTTCAAAATCTCTTTTCCAATGTTTTTTATATTCAGTGCCGCATTATAATCTCTATCAATTTCAATTCCACAGCACTCACATCTATAACTTCTTTCTGATAATTTCAGTTCCTCTTTAACATTTCTACATCCACTACAAGTTTTTGATGACGGAAACCACTTATCTATCTTCAAAAATTGTTTCCCTAAAAACATCAGTTTATACTCAAGCATTCTCAAAAACATTCCCCACCCATTATCTCCTACACTTTTACCAAAATTTAATGCCTGGCTCATCCCTTTCATATTCAAATCCTCAACAACCACAGCATTATACTCTTTAGATAATTTTTTCGATAATTTATGCAAAAAATCTCTTCGGCAATTTTTAATATACTCATGCAATCTTGATATTTTCATTTTTTGTTTATACCAATTTTTAGAAAATTTCATTTTTCTTGACAATGACTTTTGTAATTCTTTCAATTTTTTCTCCAACATCCTAAAATATCTTGGATAATCAGCCCTTTGGTTTTCAGAACTGACAAATAATTCAGACATTGAAAAATCAAGTCCAATTACTTTATCATTACTTGGCACTTTTTGAATTTCTTTTTCAAATTCTGTCAAGATGGAAACATAGTAATTTCCATTACTGTTTGTCAATGTTACCGACTTTATTCTATAATTCTTTGGTATTTCTCTATGATATTTCAATTTCATTTTTTTCAATTTTGGCAAAATCAAATATTTATTTTCTTCAATTCTTATTGAATTATTCACACAATTTGTCGTGTAACTTTTAACATTATTCTTTTTAGATTTAAACTTTGGAAACTTCGCTCTCTTTTGAAAAAAATTCGTAAATGATCGTCTCACATTCAATTGAGCATTTGAAAGTGCAAGACTATCCACTTCTTTCAAAAATTGATTTTCACTTTTCAAACTGGCAGGTGTAATTATTTTATTTTTTCCAGTTTCTTCATAAATTTTATTAGCGATGTATAAAATCGTATTATAAACAAAACGAACACATCCAAAAGTCTTATTTATCAACAATTCTTGTTCCTTATTTGGATAAATCCTGTATTTGAATGCTAAATTATATTTCATGAAATTACACCTCCTTTTAATTTTGAATATTATTTTTAATGACTTCTCTTCAATATTTTATACAAAAATTGTATCATGGATATACCCTTTTTTCAATTTTTTTACAAAAAAAGCAATTCATCTTCCACTTATAGAAAGCCTACGACTTCTTGCTATCTTTTTGTTAAATATTTATCTTTCGTTGTATTTGAACGCACTTCACGAATTAAATCTCTCATTCTGTCACGATAAATTTCACTTCCTGAAACATATTTTTTTGTATTTTCAACTTTTGAATTCTTATTGTCTTTTACATTTGTATTTGAGAAGCAATAACAAAAAATAAATAATGACAATATTAATAGTACTTTTTTCATATTCACCTCTTTTTTAATTAGATATATTTTAATATAAATATTTTTGTCTTTATTTAGTTTATCCTATTATTTTAGTTTTTTTCTTTTAACTTGTGGATTGTTTGTAAGAAATATGGCGAAATTAGGATTTAAAAAGTTAAATATAATTGAAAATATATATTAATATGATAAACTTTATAAAATATTTTAAATAAAAAAAATAAGAAAGAAGGGATAAAAATGAAAAAATTATTGATTATTATTTCATTATTTATGACATGTATTTTCGGATTCGCAAATGCAAAACCTCTTGATGTTGATGTAACAGAAGGTGCAAAATTACCAAATTTTGAATTAAGAGATTTTCATGGGAAATATACTAAAAGTAAAAAATTATTTGGAGATGGAAAACCAACACTTTTAATTTTTGCGGCTGAATGGTGTCCTTATTGTCAACGTGAATTAGCTGATGTACAAAAATTTTACGAAGAAAATAAAGATAATATAAATGTTGTAGTCGTATTCACAAGAAGAAAAACAAACTTATCAGCAACTAAAAAATATGTAGAAGATAGTAAATTTACTTTCCCTGTGTATTATGACGCTACAAATACTCTTATGACAGCCTTTAAAGTAAAAACAGTTCCATACAACTTGATTATCCAAAATTCAAGAATCCAAAAAGATTTGGGTGGATCAAAAACTTATGAAGAGTTGAAAGAAGCATTTTATTTGAATTATTAATTTAGAATTATTTTATATTTTAGACATCAACTATTGAAGGCTCTTTTGCAGGAGGAGTAGGATATGCTTTTGATAGAGGAGCTTTCAAATTAGGATGGTAATCGAAATTTTTAAGGAGGTAAAATTTATGAATAAGAAATATCAAAATATGATAGTTATAATGGCTTCAATATCGTCAGTCATAATTGGTGGTAGAATAATTGATGAATATGGATGGGTTATAGGTTTAATAACAGCTGCAATTACAGGTGCTGTTGTTGGATTGCTTGGAAAAATTATATTAAAGTTTCTTAAAATTAATAGATAAATTAAATAAATACATATTTATTATAAAATTATAGTCCTTAACCTAATCCCAATAAAACTTTTATTTGAATAGAGAGTTTCTAGTTTTTAGGAACTCTTTATTTTTAAAGAAAGAGAGATAGAAAAAGATTTTTTCGATATTTAAAAGATATTGTTGTGTTTTACAAAAGGATGAGAAGGATTGCGGACCTGCCTGTATATTAACAATAGCTAAGCAATATAATTCAAATTTTTCAATTGCCAAGTTACGGCAAATATCAGGAACAGATAGAAACGGAACTAATCTTGCGGGAATGATAAAAGGGCTTGATTATTTGGGATTTGATTCAAAGGCAGTGAAAGTTGAGGATAAAAAAATTGATAATAGTGTGTCTTTTCCTATAATAGCACATATTCAAACCACAAATAATTTTTTACACTATGTGGTTGTTCATGATTTATATTTATTTTGAAGGAAGAATTTAAAAACAGGATGATAAAACTACCATCCTGTACCATATATTATATTTTGAGTTTACACAAAATTATGGACACTCTAGATAAAATTTATAAAATTCTCTATCTCTAACACCTAATAATGATAAGCTCTGTCATCAATCTTTTCAAATTTCAAAACTTTCCCATCATTAGTAGTCAAAATCAAAAGATTATTATTAAATTCTATAGTTTTAGAATCTTGTAATAATTTTAAATATTCAAATTCAATTTTCATTAAATTTTCTGGTCCTGCCATTCTTGTAGAGCCAACTGGTCCGATTTTAATGCTGTTATTTTTTATTTCAAAACTTCCAAAATAGTTGTTTACTCCTGAATTTCCGTTTACTTTGTTTTCGTCGAAAGAAATTGTTATTTCTCCATCTTTTTCTGGAAGTGTTGTTTGTCCCATTTCCAAAAGTTTCCATTTTGTATTTTTTAATTTTTCACTTAAATCTAATTTTTGGAATGTCCAAATTTCTCCATTTTTATTTCTCAAACTTAAAGTTGTATTGCTATAAGTTATTCTTGGAGAATTTTTCAATGTTTCTAAAAATCTTTGTTCGATTTTCATTAATTCTTCTGGACCTGCCATTAATGTTGTTGCTGCATTTGCAGTTAAAATTGAGTTATTTTTGATTTTGTAACCTCCAAAATAGCTGTTTACTCCCGAATTTCCGTTAATTTTGTTATCTGCAAAATTAATTGTGATATTTGCATTTTGGGGAATTAATTGTTCTTTACCTCTTTTGGTAATTTGTAATAATTCCCATGAAGTTTCGTTTAAGTTAATAATTTTCTTTTTCGTTTTTGCACTTAAAGAAATGCAACTTAGTAAGAAAACTGTTAAAATTCCGAATAAAACAAATGTCTTTTTCATTTTTATTCCTCTTTTCTAAAATTTTTTATCTAAAATCTTAAAATTTATATTTCTAATATTTTCGAATTCCTCTAAATGTTATAATAGATTTCAATTTAAGATTTTATGATTTATTCTTTTTATCTTTTCATCATAATAATATCACATCTTCAGTGAACTACTCCCGCTTTTAGAAGCGGGAGTAGTTCACCTAATACACTTAACCAATCTAAATGTTCATTCATCATAACATTTAGAAAAGTTTAATCCAATATTTTTTCATTTATTTTATGAATCATCATATTTTAAATTTTTGATTATTCATAATAACATAATGAGATAAAAATATTAGAACATAATAAAATATTTTTATAAACAGACAAGATTTTATATTTCTAAAAGTTTAAATTTATGATAAAACAAAATGTAATCAGCAAAAATGATTATTATGAAAGACTTTTCATAAAAAAAACCACCTTTTAGTATCTTACAAGTGGTTTTTTATATTTTATTTTCTCGCAGAAATCACATAAATTGGATTTTCCGACATCATCATGTTAAAATCCTTCACTTTTCTATTTTTTGCCACAATTATTTGAGAAATATCAATATCCTCAAATTTTGATTTTTTTAAGCATTCAAGTGCTTCAAATGTGTTTTCTAAAACGATAAAGTTCAAAGCGATTATTCCGCCTTCTTTTAAATTTTCATAAGAATAATTGATAATTTCTGATAAATTCCCACCTGAACCACCGATAAACACTTTGTCGAAAGTTATTCCTTGTGGTAAATCTTCTGGTGCTTTTCCAGAAATTACAGTCATATTTTTTATCCCAAATTTTTCCATATTTTGTTTTATTAAATCAACGGCTTCCTTTTTTTGCTCAATCGTGTAAACATGCCCATTTTTAGCAAATCTAGCCATTTCAATACTTACAGAGCCAGTTCCACCACCAATATCAATACACACATCTTCATCAGAAATTTCCATTTTTGCAATACTCACCGCTCTTATTTCTTCCTTTGTCATTGGAACTTTTCCACGAATAAAGTCCTTATCTTTTATATGATACATTTTCTCTCCACTTCTTACATTTAATTTTTTTATTTTGTTAAAAACCTTATTTTTATTACAAAAACTTTTAACCTTTTTTATTTTTTCAAAATCACAACATTCATTCCAAATTTCTCTTCATAATTTGCCAACTCTTTTGCCTTAAAACGATAAATTTTTTCATTTTCATAAGACAAATTTTCCCCAACAAAAATTTCCACATCTTCAAAATTATTTTCCAACAATTTTTGAGCAATTTTCTGTGGCGTATTTTCTTTAAAATCAGTCAATAATCCAATTTTTTCATACTCATTCAATTTTTCCACAAAATCGAATTCCTTCCCATGAACACTGGCAATACAAGCATCATACCAATATTCTGAAATTTTCGCAAACATATATTGAACCGATGAAATTCCTGGCACAACTTCTAGCTCTTCACTTTCAAAATATTTTTTCATAAAAGTTAAAAGGCTATAAAATCCAGTATCTCCAGACACAATCACAGAAATCTTTTTATTTCGATTCTCATTTATGAAATCCAGAACTTTTTGCAAATCAGCTGAAATATAGCAATATTCCTTATTCTCCGCATACTCTCCCAAACTTTCAATATGCCGCTTTCCCCCGACAATTACTTCCGATTCTTTAATTTTCTTCAAAACAATCGGTAATGTGTAGTCTAAATTTCCAGGTCCTAGACCTAAAATTTGTATTTTTTCCATTTTTCCTCTTTTCAAAAACTATAATTTTTTATTATGTTTTTTTCTTTAAAAATAAAAAACTAGAACTCTTTAAAAAAGTTCTTACTTTGCCCAATAACTTTTTTCTCAGCTGATAAAATCAACGTTTCTACTTCCAAGTCCCAGCCATTTTTTCTGCAATGTTCTTCACATTTTTGCTTTGCCTTTTCAGCTAGTAAATTGAAAACTTCCTTTTTTTCAATATATCCAGAAGCTTCTTCAGTCGTATTCGAATCTAAAATTTTGTAAACATTTTCCAACTTTTCGCCAACTAATAAAGCATTTGCAGCTAAAATTTCCATTTTTGCATCAGAAACTCGACTGTGTGTATGAAAAATTCCTCCTGCCACTTTTACAAATTTTCCCAATTCACCAATAAAATAAACTTTCTTAACTTCATATTCACAGGCTTTGTCAAACATATATCCAACAAAGTTACTGATTACAACCCCTTCTTCAGCTCTTTTAGGGAATTCCTTGCTCAAAAACATTTTTCCACGATTTCCAAAAAGAAAAATTGCCGTCTTTGTATTAAAATATGTTAAATTTTGTTTCAATTCTATTGCCAAAGAGGCTTTCCATGACTCTTCAGACATTGGTCGCACAATTCCCATTGTTCCAAGAATCGAGATTCCACCGATAATTCCTAACTTTGCATTCATTGTTTTTTTTGCAGCTTCCTCACCCAAAGGCACACTGATTTCAACATCAACTCCTTTTCCCTCTGGAAGAAACTCCTCAACAATACTTGTCAACATTTTCATTGGTGTTGGATTAATTGCTGATTTTCCAATTTCTACAGGAAGCCCAACTTTTGTAACTTTTCCAACTCCTTTTCCTCCAAAAATATTGATTTTACTATCTTTTCTAAAACTCACTTTTGAAACAATCTCCAAACCATGTGTCGCATCAGGGTCATCTCCCCCATCTTTCACAACAGTCGCCATCGTATAATCCTTTGTCTTTTCAAAAGATTTAATCCCAATTTTTATTCTCTTACCTGCTGGAACGTCTATTTCAACTTCTTCGATTTTTTCGACTTTTCCCAGCAAAAGTAACAATGCTGCTTTAGTCGCTGCTGTTGCTGAACTCCCAGTAGTATAACCATATCGCAATTTTCTACCGTTAAAATATACATAATTTCCCATTTTTTACTTCTCCAAAGTTATATTAAAATATATCTGAAAATACTTAAATCAATAATTTATATTATCTTTCGTTATGAAAAAATAAAATATAAAAATTGAAATAAGTTTTCAGATATTAATAGATTCACTAATTAATTTTCACATAAAATTGTGATTAATTATTAAAATATTTATCTCTTTCGTACATTTGATAAAGGATTCCGTGCATCACACCAACTGCAACTGTGCTTCCACCTTTTGTCCCATTTGTTCTAATAAATGGAACATCGTATTTTGAAAGCTCAGCTTTCGATTCAGGACATCCCACAAATCCAACTGGCACTCCAACTATCAATTTTGGAACATTTTCTCCTTCTTTATCCATTTTTTCAAGTAATGTGAACAATGCTGTCGGTGCATTTCCAATTAGAAAAATTTTCGTTTGAGGATCCTTTAATGCTCTTTCCAATCCAACCATTGAACGTGTAATTCCTCTTTCTTTCGCTTCTTTCGCCACATCTGGATCCGCCACCAAACAATACGCCTCAGCACCAAATTTTTTCAATCCATTTTTATTCAGTCCATTAACAATCATATTTGTATCGCAATAAATTCTGCAATTTCCAGCTTCTAACGCTTCTTTTGCCGATTCAATCGGATTATTTTGAAATTCAACAATGTTTACATAATCAAAATCTCCCGTCGTATGAATCAATCTTTTCACAATCAATTGCTCTTCCTCACTAAAATGATCAGCCTTTCCAGCCAATCCTTCAGTTATTATTTCAAAACTTCTCACTTCTATTGATTTCGGATCTTTAATATATGACATATTTCATTGTGCGATAATAACTACCACACTCTCCTTTCTTCTTTATCGTTTTCCACACTTCAAATTCATTATTTTCAAAAAGATTAAAAATTTCTCTTCAAAATCTTCTTAATCTCTTTTCACATCCAACAAAAACTCAAGAAACTCCACATTCGAGTAAAAATGAATATGCGGATACCCAGCTATCGCATTATTTTTCATATATCCACATTTCCATTCTTTCCCATTATTCTTATAAATATTATAAAAATAGCCTTCCGAATCATTTTTACTCACTTCATTATTTTTCAAAATTTCCGAATAATGAAATTCATGTCCTCGCAAGTTTATCCCATTTGCAGTTTCAATATTGATATACCCAAATCTTCCAATATTTAAACGTTTTCTCATCCCAATTTTAATATCAAAAATTCCACACATATCAAAAATTTCTTCATTTAATAAATGTAATTTTTTTGCTAAATACATAAATCCGCCACATTCTGCAAATATTCTCACGCCATTTTTACACGCTTCAACAATACTATTTTTCATAGAAATATTTTCACTCAACTCTTTTGCAAATAATTCAGGATAACCTCCACCAAAGTAGATAAAATCTGTATTTTCAGGAAGTTTTTTATCTCGAATTGGACTAAACTCAACTATTTCCACTCCACAAAATTTCATCAAATCAATGTTTGCCTCATAATAAAACGAAAATGCTTCATCTCTTGCAATCGCTACTCTTTTTCCTTTAAATTTATCTTTTAGATATCCTATTTTTGCATAATTTTCCATATTTCGACTTGACTCAAATTCTTGTGCAATTTCTTTTATCCGCTCCAAATTCAAGCAATTTTGTGCGATTTCCTCAAATAACTCCTGTTTTTGTGCATTATCCTCTTCAAAAGCCTGTTTCAAGCCTAAATGCCGGCTCTCTGTAGCAAGTTGCTCATTTCTAGGAATGTAGCCTAAACACTCAATTCCTGTATATTTTTCAACTGCTTCCTTCAAGCTCTCATACAATTTTTGTGAAGAAACATTGTTAAGAATCACACCTTTTATATTCACTCGTTCATCAAACATCTTAAACCCAAGAACTTCTGCCGCAATACTTGTTGAAATCGCTTTAGCATTCACAACTAAAATTACGGGAATATCAAGTACTCTTGCTAAATGAGCCGTGCTAAAATTGTCCTTTTCGTTCCCAATTCCATCATAAAGTCCCATAACACCTTCAACAACAGAAATATCCCTGCCTTGTGAATACATCTCAAATATCTGTCTCACAGCATCCTCACCTGTCATAAAAATATCCAAATTGTGTGAATGATGTCCTGTAAATACCTCATGATGCGTCGGATCAATGTAATCTGGTCCCACTTTAAAAGGAGCCACATTTTCTAATGCAGACATCAAAATGCTACTTACTGTAGTTTTTCCGCTTCCGCTCATCGTTCCTGATATTAATATTTTTTTCATAACAAATTTTTTTCCTCCAAAAATTTACAATAATCATTTTCATCAAGATTTCTATACTTAAGATAACTTTTAATTTTCAAAATATTTGGAACATTCAAATTTAATTTTTTCAAAAATTCAAAATCCTCAAAAACTTCGTCTCTACTACCTTGTCTTACAATTTTCCCTTTATCAAGAACATAAATATAGTCAGCGAATTCATATGCAAAATCTGTATCGTGTGTCGAAACTACAAGTGTTTTCCCAGCTTTAGAAAAATTATCTAAAATTTCAGAAACTCTTTTTGTATTTTTCGAATCCAACCAAGCTGTAGGTTCATCTAGAATCAACAATTCTGGCTCCATTGCTGTAATTGCCGCTATTGAAACCCGTTTTTTCTGACCATAACTCAAATGATGACAAGGTCTGTCCCTCAACTCCTCAATATTGATTTCCTTCATTGCTCTATTAACATTTTCTTCTACTTTTTCCTCAGAATATCCAAGATTTTCAGGTCCATAAGCCACTTCTTGAAAAACTAACGGAGCAAAAATTTGTATTTCAGGATCTTGAAAAATTATTCCAACTTTTCTTCTCAATTCCTCCAAATCCTTTTTTTTATGTTTAACCTTCTTCCCCTCAAAATAAATGTCTCCTTTTTGTGCCTTCAAGAGTCCATTCATTATTAAAAATAAAGTTGATTTTCCTGAGCCATTTTCCCCAAGAAATAATGTTTTCTTTCCTTTTTCAATATTCAAAGTCACATTTTTTAACGCTTCTGTTTCATTATCATACGAAAAAGTTATATTTTCAAGTTTAAGCATTTTATTTTACCACCAAATATAAATTTATTGCAACTATTATTATTACAAAAATAGTTTCAAATCCAATTTTTTTGTATTTTCTATGAGAAAAGATAAATTCCTTTCCCAGTCTTGATTCTACAGCCTTTATAGAATTAAGATTATAGTAATATGTTTTTTTTAATATAGCTACCACTAACATTGGAAATGATTTCATCCCATTCTTAAAACTACTGTATCCAAGTCTTACTTCCTGTGCATTTTTGAGTCTTTCCTTATTCTCAAACAACAAAAAAATATATCTATAAATCAACAAAAACATTTCTCTAAAAATTTTTGGAAATCTCATTTTTTCAAATATATAGTCTAAATCTACAACTGGTGTTGAGCAAATAAGAAAATAAATTACTGATATTGACGAAAATGAACGTAACAAAAATGTCCAAATATCCGCCTTTATTAGCCATAATGAAATTACAGTTGTTAAAATAAATAAAGCTGGAACAAAATTCAGCTTTAGTAAATCTTTCACTTTCACTTTTACTACAAATAAAAGAAGTAAATTAAATAGTGTAAGATTAAAAATAAATACTACTTTACTTCCCGTGTAAAGCAAAAATACTAATGTCATCATTGACAACGTAAATTTTATTCCAGGATTAATATTTTTTATGGGATTCGTATATGATATTTTATCTATTAGCATTTTTTCTTTCACCTTTGAAATATCCTAAAACATATCCTACAATTCCTGCACCTAGTGCTGCTTGTAACGCAAAAAGTAAACTTTCAGTTTCCTCTCCAGGCAATTCTATTAAATTTTTAGCCCAAGGCTTATAATCAGGTTTTATCGTTTTAATCATTTCTTCTCCCTTGTCATCTGAACCACCAAATTCAGATTTTACAAGAAGTAATGGTACGACACCTATCAAAAGTATTAAAACCACTGAACCTCCCACGACTAAAGTCACAGGGTTCTAAAATCTTTAAAAATATTCAAAAATTTTCTAAGAAGTTTGATAGTCCTATGCTATCCTTATTCTTTTAGGCGTGTCCAGTTCACCTCTATTGTATAGGATACTTAAATCCACAACTTTACTTTTTCTTAAAATATTTAATGCTCCATTACAATCTGCATTTATGAGTTTACCTGCTCTTGTTTGATACAGTCCTCTTTTTATCCTTTTTCCACTGAATATATATTCTTTTTGATTTTCTTTATCATATATCGGGATTTCATCTCCATCAAAGAAACTTGCTTTTGATGTATAACTCTCTTCTTGCAGTTTAAATTCTATTCCATATAGTTTACATAGGTATATTAATTTATCTCTTAATTTTCCATATGGTATATTTACAAAATTTTGATTATTTACACTTCCTATATTTGATTTTCTTTGAAAATCCTCGTTATATCCTAGAACTATTTGTCCTATATCATTATTAAGACAATAATTTACAATTATTCTTGCCGCTTTTGAAAGATAATCATTTATACGATTATTTCTCTTTCTAGCTATTCTCTTTTGCCTTAATGTCGTTCGCTCAATCTTTTGCTTATCTTTTATACTTTGTAATTTTGCATTTGTCTTATTATAGTATTGATTTATTGATTTTAATTTTCTACCATCTATTATGAATGAAGATCCAGAATTTGTAACACAAGTACAAAGATTATCTATACCTAAATCAATTCCTAGTACATTGTTTTCATTTAATTCCCTTTGAACTTCTTCTACCTCATAAATATATTGAATTTCAAAGTACCTAGAATGTTGTTTGGGTATTATTCTAATCTCTTTTATCTTCTTGCCTTTTAATACTGGTGGTAGCTTTATTGCGATTTCCTTATGTGTCTTTCTAAATGAATTTGAATAAGGAACTATCAGAATATCATCTTTTAATCTTACAAAACCTATAACAAGAGTTGTAAAACCATCTTTATCAAGATATTTAGGTAATTTTATTTTTTTATTATCGTATTGACCGTTTTTAGCAAGTTTTAAAAGTCCAAAAAACGATTTGAAACTTCCATCTACTTCTTTTAGAATTTGCTGAGCCATATTAGAATTTAATTTCTTGTAATTCTCACTGTTTTTAAGCATTTTATAGTTTTCATTATAACTTAAATATTTTTTATTTTGAAAATAGTGTTGTCTAACATTATATATAGCTTCATTAGTTAAGTTCTTGGCTATATGAGATAAATATTTTAAATTCCTAAACTCTTTTTTACTAAGATGTTTTACCTGTTGTTTTAATGTTAAATACATATATAATCACCTCCTTTTCATCAGAGATATTATACTATATATTCTACATTTTAACTATCAAAAAGTAATATTTTTTATTTATTTTTAAATATTTTTAAAGTTTTTAAAACCCCACAACAGTGGGAAGTGTCGTTCACATAAGTTCGCTACTACTTATGCAGTTCCCAAAGATTTTATATCTTATGAACTTCTTGTTATCTCTAACAAGCACAGACTATATCTTATCCATAGTGTATTTTGGCACCTTAGGCGAAACTACTTCCAATACCAATTGCTTGTATTGTACTCCCCTCACGAGGGATAGTCGTTGAACTTTCCTTTTCAGGCTTAGCTGCTGATTGTCTATTATATTCCTTTCTATATGTACGGCTCAATGTTTAGGATTTAACCTTGCACCATCTAGTATATTTTTTCTGCTTTCGCCACCATCACACTTATACCATTTTCTAATTTAGGTATTATGTTGTGGTTATACCAGCTTTAAGAGTTCCCAGCAATTCAGTTTCTTTGTTGCACGGTTTTGCTCCGTGTCTACATACAAGTTTCCCTATATGCTTACTAAAATTTTTGTGCAATTCATCTTACGACTAAAGTCGCAAGTGTTCTTGCTTTATTTAATAAAATAATATTCTTTTTAAAAACACTTTTATTTTTATTCTTATCCATTATTCTTCCACCCCTTTTACTTCATATTTGTCAAGTATATTCATTACAACATTTGTAAGCAATCCTTCAATTATAGCAAGTGGAATTTGAGTTACTGCAAATACCATTCCAAATTTAATAAATGAAGCAAGTACTCCACCTTCAGGCGATGGATACGCAAGTGCCAACTGAAAAGATGTAACAACATAAGTTGCAAGATCCCCTATTGCTGCTGCCAAAAATATTGCAACCGCTCTATTCTTCTTAGCAAGTCCTTTATAAATCAAGTACGAAACAATTGGTCCAACAATTGCCATTGAAGCCGTATTCGCTCCAAGAGTCGTAAATCCTCCATGTGCAAGTAATCCAGCTTGAAATATCAATACAATTGTCCCTAAAATTGAAGTTACAAATGGTCCATACAAAATAGCTGAAAGTCCTACTCCTGTCGGATGTGACGAACTCCCTGTAACTGACGGAATCTTCAACGCCGATAACACAAAAATAAATGCTCCCGCCAATGCAAGCGTCATTTTATCCTTAACACTTCCTTTAGAAACAGTTTGAAGTTTTTTTATCCCCAAAATCCAAAACGGAATACACACAACAAACCATACAATAACCCAATTTAACGGTAGAAATCCTTCCATAATATGCATTGAAAACCCGTTTACACCTATTAAAAGCATACTGGTTAAAACTAAAAATAATAATGTTCTCTTTTTCATTTTTTTCTCCTTCCAAAACTTTTATTTAGTTTTAAGCAATCCAAAAAAAAATCAGCTAAAAGCCGAATTTAATACACGTCAAATCCCATCAAAACAATATTTGTACTAACGTCGTACATTCACTATGTGCTAATGGAACAAATCACCATTGATTCATTTACTGATGTATATCAAATTTCCCCTTCCCAGAAAATCTATAATATATCAATATTAGGCAAGTCTCCTGACTAACTTCAACCTACTCACTTCCTTCCCAAGATCCCTTCAATCTCAGTGGTTATCACGCTTTCGTCAGTTTCACAGTAGTGGGGGCTGTATCGGATTTCAACCGATTTCCTTATTAAGTTTGCAAAACACCTATTATTCTCTATAAATATTATATAACTTTTTCTACATTTGTCAAGCTAAATATAGACATCTTTCAGCTTATCCATGTATAGTTGTCAAACATTTGTTACAAAAACTTTAAAAATAAATAGAAAAGTTATCTTACTAATGTCTTAGCCTAATTGTTTGTCCTATATTCTTTCAGCATTTCATTTGGACTTTTAAAATTTAATACTTTTCTTGATATATTATTGTATCTGCTGCAATATCTTTTTACTGACCTTCTTAATTCTTCCAGACTTCTAAATCTTTTTCCTAAATAATAATTGCTGTCTAGCCTGTGGCTCCTTTCCACTTTTCCGTTCTGCCATGGCGAATACGGTCTTGTTGTCATGTATTCTATCCCTAGTTCTTCCAGCTTTAGCTCAAATAGTGTCTTTTTGCCATTTTCCGCATTCGTAAACTCCCTGCCGTTATCACTTTGTATTTTTTCTATTTTAAAGCCCAGCTCCGCTTCAAGCGTTTCTAGAAATTTTGTAGTCTGGTATGTACTTTTTTCATCCACTATTCTTAATATCCTCTTTCTTGTATACTCATCTATTGCCGTTATCTGATAGTAATTCTGGTCATTCATTCCAAAACATATGCATTCTCTTGGAACATATTTTATGTCTATCTGAACCTTTTCGCCAGGATATGTAGCCTGCTTCACTTTTTTTGTGCTTTTGTAAAGCCTTTTAAGCTTTTTGGGCTTATTATCCCTAATTTTTCTTATTATTTTGCACATAGTTCCATAAGAACGGCTGTATCCCAGTTTTCTAGCTTCGGTATATACCTGTGCCAGTCCTTCATATGAAAATCTCCTGTATTTTTCATAATTAAATCTATTTCTTCCTGAGTATGTTGATTTGGATGACTTTTAGGTCTTCTGCTTTTTGGCATCAGTGACTGCACTGTCCCGTCATATCTGTCACGCCATCGCTTAATCTGCTGTCTTGACGTTTTATATTTTAATGCCGCCTTTGAATTATTGTTATGTTTTATTGCATACTCAACTGCCCGTTGACGAACACAGTACTCTTCTGATATACTATTCATAGAAAGGTTTCTCCTTATGTAGTTTTGGTCGGCTTACATTATATCAGAAACCTTTCTTTTTTTCTTCTTTTTTGTCACATATGTATTGTACCACGACAATATACAGAGGATTACCAAGTCCATCTACAACCGCATGTATCTTGGTTGTCCTTCCACCTGAACTTTTCCCTATATGCTGTCCTACTTCAGAACCTTTTGCCCCCTTTTTGCTCCCGCACTGCTCTGATGAGCCTTTACTGTCGTAGAATCAATGCTGAGATTTTCATAATCAGAATCCTTCTTTAAATCTTCAAATACCCTAAAAAGTGTTCCCTCATCACGCCATTTGCAGAAACGGGAATAGACTGTCTTCCATGAACCA
The DNA here is from genome assembly GCF_007990445.1 of Leptotrichia wadei. Taxonomy (NCBI): domain Bacteria; kingdom Fusobacteriati; phylum Fusobacteriota; class Fusobacteriia; order Fusobacteriales; family Leptotrichiaceae; genus Leptotrichia; species Leptotrichia wadei. Next base: position 79,976 of record NZ_AP019841.1, on the reverse strand, counting down.
AAACGCTCCGGAAGATCCCTCCAGGGTGCTCCACTGCATACAATCCAGAGAATAGCATTAAATATCAGGCGTGAATCCTTACCTGGACGTCCTGTCTTAGCTCTGGGAAACATTTCTTTTATTCTTTCCCACTGTTCATCTGATATTTCATATCTTCTCTGCATAATGAAAACCTCCTGTGTTTTTCTTCTATTGTAACAAAATGATGACTATCTTTCAATCTTTCAATCTCTTAGTATATACTTTCATAATTATTAAAAATATTGCCTATTTCAAGTTTTAAGACACGCCCTAGTAAGAAGGAGAAAAAAATGTTTGGTTTATTTAGCGGAAAAAAGATGATTTCCCTTTTAAACACGATTAACTGGATTTTCTTTATTATACTTATTATTCTTGATTTAGCAAATGTTTTCTTTTGTTTAAACTCTTCTGGTTTTTAATACTTTCAAAACTTTAGAATTAGATATTATAATCTGCACAGATGTATCTTTTTAATTAATTTACACCTGTTTGTTCTAATACATTTTTATTTTAAGTTTTAAAATGTGATTTATAGTTTTATTGTAATCAATAATCTCAATAATATTAATAATACCATTTTGCAATTATCAAACTATCAACCATTCAAACAATATTATAAGTGAATACAAAGTTTTTTAAAGTATAATACTAGTAATCAAATTCAAATAAAAGGAGATTAATTATGAAAAAAATTATTTTAATGCTAATATTTATCTTAGGAAGTTTTGTTTTTGCAGAAACAGCTGGAAATGAAACTGAACTTTTTTTATCGCCAAATGAAACTAAAATTTTTTTATCACCAAATGCTCAATTTTACATTTCAAATCAAAAAGAATGGTTCCTTGGAATAACTCCAGATGATTCATCTATTGAATGGGAGAAGAAGTATTATTTTATCAGTATTCTTCCAGTTGGAAAAAATTATAAAATAGCCTATATACCTTTTGATGAAACGAAATCTTACGATAAGGAAGGTTATCCTATCCTAACTCATAGAATAACAAGAAAATATACGCAAAAAACTAGAAAAGAAGAAAATATACCTGTAGCTGTTTCATACAGTTTCGATAATACATTTTTTGGAGCACATCCAGGTATAGAAATAAAAAAAGGAAAAAGATATGAAAGAAAAAGTTATCAAGTACTTTCAGAAAACGAATTAAATATCTTATTAAAATCTAGAAATGCTAAAAGACTTGATTCAACTACAGAAAAGTACTTGAAAGCATGGGCAACTTGGCTAATTTATAATGCTGGTTAATTTTTTCTCATCATAGATTGTATAATATATTACGACAAGATAAAAAACTCAAGATAGTTTTCAAAATTAATATTATTAAGAATAATATGATAAAAACTGCACCTCCAATCTTGTGTCCAAGATTTTGGGTGCAGTACATTATGGGATAAAAAAATTCGACAACCTTAAAAAGTTTATTCAGCTTAGAATCTCTTAAGGTTATCGAACTTTTTCTACTCCATACTTGACAAAGAGCCAATTTTTACAAAAAATAAAAGTTTTATTTAATGTTTGTTTATGCTATAATAGAACTAAATATACCTATTCAGAAACTGTTATTATAAAACAAAACGCTTACCTATTGTGAAAAAAGAAAGGAAGAGAACAATGCGTAAAATAAAATATCAAATTTTAATAATTGGAATTTTAAGTTTGATTTCAATTAATGCAAATGCAGGATGGGCGAAACATAGAGACAAAATTTTAAAAGGCTTTAAAAATTGGATAAATTCTAACGATCAACGGCACAGTAATAATAGATATAAAAATGATAATAGCCCAAACAAGACAAATACTAATAATTCTGTATCAAATACAAATACTTACACAAATAATAGTCTAAATTTTGAAATGGAAGTCGTAAGACTTATTAATATAGAAAGAACTAAAAGAGGAATTCATCCACTTTCTATATCTAATAAACTTTTTGCAGCAGCAGCTATTAGAGCTAGTGAACTTACACAGAAATTCAGCCATACAAGACCCAATGGGAGCAGTTATCTTACAGCAGTACAAAATGTTGGATATCCATCATCTTATGTAGGTGAAAATATTGCTGCTGGTCAAATAAGCCCTATCGCTGTAATGGAAAGCTGGATGAATAGTCCTGGTCATAGGGCTAATATCTTAAATCCAAATTACACAGAAATTGGCGTTGAAGTTAATTATGAAGATGGTTATTATGGAATATCTTGGGTACAGCTTTTTGGAAAACTATCAGATAATAACTAAATATTTTGAATTAGTTAAAAACAAATTACAAATATTTCTAGAACACATAGTAGACTACTTAAAAAAATTTTTATTACATCTAAATTTTTTTAAATTTAACTTACAAATATCAAATAAATATAAATTTAATCAAAATATTCATAATATTTTATGTTATTTTTTATTAAAATAACAAATATATTGATTTATTTTTTGTTATCGATGAAACAAAAAAAATGAATTCTCAGAAAATATTACTTGCACTCTCAAATAAAAGCGTCTATAGTAAATCTAGTTTAAAGCGTAACTAATACTCTGATTTTATTTAAAATTTTCAATATAATGAAAAAATACTTTAAATTATTATTTAATTATCATAAAAACAATCTTATTTTGTACATATCACTTGTATTTATAATTTCTATAAGATATTATTTTAAAATACCGTCACCAATTGGATTTGTTTTAAAACCATTACATATTCGTTATTGGAGTGAAGGTTTAACAACGGCATTTATACAATTGATAAAGGGTAATTTTTACCGTGCTTATAAAATAAACCCTTTGATATTTATTATTGTGATAATTATTTTTTTTCATATTTTTTTAGAGCCTATAATTTTTAAAAATTCAAAAACTAAAAAACAGTAAAAAGATTTAGATAAAATCAATCTACTGTTTTTTTATTTCTTTTTCCACCCCCATATATATTATAGAGCCTAAAAAAAATTGGTAAAATGTCATAATTATATTTCAATTTATGATAATATAAAATAAATTCAATTAACTATATCATTTTTTCATTTTATAAGCTATAATAATATTAAAATATATAATTTTTAAACTTTTACAAATAACTATATTATAAAAAATAAGGAGGATTAATAAAATGAAAAAAATTATGTTTTTCATAATATTTTTATTACTATTATCATGTGAAAAAAACGGAAATGTTGATAATTCAGAGAATTTGGCTAATTCGAAGAATATTAGTGATAATAATGAAAATATAAAAAAGACTAACAATGAAAATATAGAAAAAATTAACAAAGAAAGAAGTATTGAAGAGGAAATAAAGAATATGGTTGTTATATGGAATGCAGCTTCTAATAATGCTGACTTTGGTACTTTAGAAAAAATATTAGGAGATAAAATTGATTATTATCAGTCTTTAATTTCCAGAGATTATTACATTGCAGATCAAAAAAGGTTTTTTCAAAAAAATCCTGTTTATAGTCAAAGAATAGTTGGCAACATCATAGTTACACAACTTTCTGATAACAAAATGCTAGCAAGATTTGTTAAAGAAGTGTCTACAAGAAAGGAAACAAAAGAATACCCTTCATACTTAGCCTTTGAAAATATTAATGGCAGCTGGAAATTAGTAGTAGAAAGTGATACTGTTTCAGATGCCAATATTGCAAGAATGAAACAGAGAAAAAATAATACTCAAGAAAAAGTGCAAGAACAACAACCTGCCATTATAACTCCTAACCAGTCACAATACTATTACGGTTCTTCTGTTAAACTAGTTGGAACAATTACCAGAAGAAAATATCAAAACCCAGATAATTCAGTAGCAAATGTGTTCTTATTAAGATTAAGTACACCTATTACAGTAATTGGAAATACTGAAGATAGCCCGACTGAAAGAAATGTGCAGGAAATTCAATTAATGGGAAATGAAACAATTTCTTTATTCGATAAAGATGTTGTAGGAAAAAAAGTACAAATTACTGGCGAGTTATTTCATTTGCACACAGGACATCATTATACTCAAGTTTTAATTCTGGTTTCAAATATAAATTTTTTAAATTAATCCTTAAAGGTTAAGCGAAACTTTAGGCTACATTTAACTAAAATATTTTCAAAAGTTATGATAAACTTGAAAATATTATTGATATTTACATAATCAAAGCTAGTTAATGATTTGTAATACAATTTTTTGATAAGTAGAGGAGGCATTCGCTTCCTCTAAAAATTATTCAATATATTCATAAGTACATCTTTTTGATTATTAAAAATAAATTTACTTTACTTATAAACAACGAAAAGCTTTTCGTTCCATTTTTCGTTTCATTTTGCAACGAAAAAATATGCCAAATTTATGACGTATTTTAATATTTATTCTTTTTCTTTCCTATACTGCAATACTGTTTTCCCTGTCCAGCCTTTAAATGTGTATAGTTGTCAAACATTTGTTACAAAAACTTTAAAAATAAATAGAAAAGTTATCTTACTAATGTCTTAGCCTAATTGTTTGTCCTGTATTCTTTCAGCATTTCATTTGGACTTTTAAAATTTAATACTTTTCTTGATATATTATTGTATCTGCTGCAATATCTTTTTACTGACCTTCTTAATTCTTCTAGACCTCTAAATCTTTTTCCTAAATAATAATTGCTGTCTAGCCTGTGGCTCCTTTCCACTTTCCCATTCTGCCACGGCGAATACAGTCTTGTTCTCATGTATTCTATCCCTGTTCTTCCAGCTTTAACTCAAATAGTGTCTTTTGGCCATTTTCCGCATTCGTAAACTCCCTGCCGTTATCACTTTGTATTTTTTCTATTTTAAAGCCCAGCTCCGCTTCAAGCGTTTCTAGAAATTTTGTAGTCTGGTATGTACTTTTTTCATCCACTATTCTTAATACCCTCTTTTTTGTATACTCATCTATTGCCGTTATCTGATAGTAATTTTGGTCATTCATTCCAAAACATATGCATTCTCTTGGAACATATTTTATGTCTATCTGAACCTTTTCGCCAGGATATGTAGCCTGCTTCACTTTTTTTGTGCTTTTGTAAAGCCTTTTAAGCTTTTTGGGCTTATTATCCCTAATTTTTCTTATTATTTTGCACATAGTTCCATAAGAACGGCTGTATCCCAGTTTTCTAGCTTCGGTATATACCTGTGCCAGTCCTTCATATGAAAATCTCCTGTATTTTTTCATAATTAAATCTATTTCTTCCTGAGTATGTTGATTTGGATGACTTTTAGGTCTTCTGCTTTTTGGCATCAGTGACTGCACTGTCCCGTCATATCTGTCACGCCATCGCTTAATCTGCTGTCTTGACGTTTTATATTTTAATGCCGCCTTTGAATTATTGTTATGTTTTATTGCATACTCAACTGCCCGTTGACGAACACAGTACTCTTCTGATATACTATTCATAGAAAGGTTTCTCCTTATGTAGTTTTGGTCGGCTTACATTATATCAGAAACCTTTCTTTTTTTCTTCTTTTTTGTCACATATGTATTGTACCACGACAAATATAGACATCTTTCAGCTTATCCATAAACATTTCTCGAATAAACTTGTATTCTCCCATTCCTTTTAGAACAGATGTTACTTTATAACCTTCATTTTTTAGTATTGTCTTCCATGAATCCTTTTTATCAGAAGACATATCATTTTTTGCATGATCTCCAGCTACTATCATAAGTGGTTTTAATAATATATTTCTAAAACCTTTTCCCTTCATTTTTTCAACAATATCTTTAATAGTCACTTTCCCTTCAACAGTGGCTATGAAAATGTTATCTTTTCCAGCTTTTAAATACTCATCCTGCAATTTTTGATATATGCAATCTGCAGCATTTTCAGTTCCGTGTCCCATAAACACAATAGCATCGTTTCCCTCAAAATCATTAAATTCTTTATTGTTTACAATTTTTTTTAAATCCTTGTCATCTGCCAAAAGCGGTTTTGATATTTTTCCAAACTTATCATCAAGTTTTGAATATTCAATTCCATCTAAAATATGCAAAGACATTGTTATTATTTCCTCAAACCCTTTATCTTTTAAGACTTTTAGTCCTTCCTTCTGGTCAAATATATGAATCCCTTCATTTTTTTCTATTATCCGTCTTATGATTCCTGAAGTATAAGCTCTTTCCACATTTTCATTTCCATATTTTTCCTCTACTTCCCTTTGGATTGAATCAAGACATTTTTTTCGTGTATCTTTATGCGATGTCCCAAAGCTAGTTACTAAAATAGCTTTTTTCATTTATTTTTTCTTTCCTTTCAAATTAATATTTTTATAAAAAAAGGTATTGAAATTTTCATGCCTTTAATGTGAACTACTCCCACTTGTAGAAGAGGGAGCTTCCTGGGAAGTATCTGCTTTTGCTAGCTAAATATATTTACCAAGCTCTTCGGGCAGTCCCTGCCCTGACTATGAATATTATACTATATAAGAGCTGTTATTTCAAGCTATATTCTGCAATTCATCTCCCACTTATAGAAGAAGGAGACTTCTTGCTAAATATTGTTAAATTTTCATAAAATTATTTTAATTTTGATTTTGCATCTTGAAACAGACCTTCTATAAATTCCCCTTTGCTCATATCATTTCCTGAAATTTTTACAGTTCCTGATATTTCACGTGCGAAAGGATAAACATTATAAGTCCAGCTATTTTTTTCAGAAATTTGACGTATATTTTTATTTTCTGAAGATGCCACTTCTGTTATCTCCATCTGACCTTTATATTTTCTTTTTTCAAATACTTTCAAAAGGCTAAGAAGTGCTGATTCATCTTTTTTTTCTATAATAAATTCAATTTTATCTGCACCTGAAAGATTTTGATACATTTGTTTTGCAAAATCCCCATCCTTTTTCATTCCAAAAATTAAATTGGCAAGTCCTCCTCTATTTAAAGTTCCTGATATTACTGGACTTTCATAATTGTCATTAATAATTCCAACTACAACTTTGTCAAAAGCTGAAAATGAAAGTGTCCCAAAAATAATAAACAATGCTAAAATTAATTTTTTCATCATTAATTCCACCTTTCTTGTTTTATAAAATATTAATTTTATTTTCTTCTGCCCTTCATAAATCCTCCGCCAAGTCCTGGAATACCGCCACTATTGAACATTTTCATCATCTGCTTCATTTGTTCAAACTGCTTTATTAATTTATTTACATCATTTACTTGAACTCCGCTTCCTTTAGCAATTCTCATTTTACGGCTTCCATTTTTTAGAAGTTTCGGATCACGTCTTTCCTGAACTGTCATTGAGAAAATAATCGCTTCAACTTTTTTCATTTCCTTTTCAGCCATTCCCATGTCAATCATGCTTGAGTCAACTCCTGGTATCATTTTCATAATTCCAGCAATTGATCCCATTTTTCTTATCATTTTAAACTGCTTTAGAAAATCTTCAAAGTCAAACTGATTTTTTCTAAATTTTTCCTCCATTTTCTTGGCTTCTTTTTCATCAATGGCTTCCTGTGCCTTTTCCACAAGTGAAACGACATCTCCCATTCCAAGAATACGTGAAGCAAGCCTGTCAGGATGAAACGGTGCGATGTCATCCAGTTTTTCCCCTTCACTTATGAACTTAATTGGCTTTCCTGCAACTTCCTTTACTGAAAGGGCTGCTCCACCACGAGTATCTCCATCCAGTTTCGTAAGCACGACTCCCGTAATATCAAGCTGCTCATTAAACTCTTTAGCCACATTAACCGCATCCTGCCCAGTCATTCCATCAACGACAAGCAAAATCTCATTTGGGTTAAAACTATCCTTTATATCCTGCAATTCATGCATAAGCTGCTCATCAATATGCAGCCTTCCTGCCGTATCAATAATTACATAAGTAGCATGCTCCGCCTTTGAAGCCTCAATTCCCTGTTTTACAATTTCCAATGCATCTGTACTCTCATCAATTGTAAATACTGGAACTTTTACTTGCTCTCCTAATACCTTTAATTGCTTTTTAGCAGCAGGTCTATAAACATCCGCTCCAATTAAAAACGGCTTTTCCCCTTTTGATTTCAGATGTTTAGCCAATTTTCCAGAAAATGTAGTTTTCCCAGCCCCTTGAAGCCCAGAAAGCATTACAATTGTAGGATTTTTTTCAGCTTTAGCAATTGAAACATTTGAACCTCCCAGCACTTCTACCAACTCATCATTTACAATTTTAATGAATTGCTGTGTTGGATTAACTCCGCTAATAACCTGCTCTCCAAGAGCTTTTTCCCTAATTTTTGCCACAAAATTCTTAGCTACGCCATAATTTACATCCGCTTCAAGCAATGCCAACCGCACTTCTCTCAAAGCATCCTTCATATTATTTTCAGTCAACTTCCCCTGGCCGCTGACTTTTTTAAATATATCTTTAAATCTGTCTCCTAAATTATTAAACATTATTGATTTTTCTCCTTATTTTTATATTTATTTGTAAAAGTCCTTGAAATCTTATTAATTCAGTATTTTTAAATTTTTATAACTTTTTACTTTTACAGTTATTTATTTGTATATTTTTTAATTTTTCTAAATATAGGATAACATATTATAGAAGAAAAAACAAGATAGGCAAATGGAGTTTATAAAATTGCAAAAAATATTGCTAATAAATGAAATTCAAATAAAAATCATAAGGATAAAAAACTTTTATTCACTAAAATATACCCAATCCTTTAGACAGGAACTAAATTTCCCATTTAGAATAATGAATTTATTACAAAATTTTATTTAACAAGGAATTTTGACCCTTGTAAGAAAATAAATATATTTACTGTTTTTAAAATAGGGTTTAGTATAAAGAATAGAAACGAGGTAATTATATATGAAAAAAATGAATTTCATAAAAAAAGAAAATAAAAAATTTGCTTTGCTTTCAATGTTATTTTTAGTTTTAAGCTGCTCCAATAAGACTGGAAATAATTCAGAAAGTACAAACAGCACAACAGAACAGCAAAAAACAGTTTCTCCAGAAGAACTGAAAAAATATACTAAAAATGCAGCGCAAACACAAGATGCCTTTGTAGGTGTGCATAACAGCGTTAAAGATTCAATCGTAAATATTAGAACAAAAAAAACTGTTACGGTAAATACTTACAATCCTTTGGAAGAATTGTTATATGGACGTTCTGGAGGACAGGAAAAACGTGAGTCTGGTTCGCTTGGTTCAGGGTTTGTAGTTTCAAAAGATGGATATGTTGTTACAAACAATCACGTTATTGACGGTGCAGATGAAATTTATGTAAAATTCTCAAATGGACGTGAATATCGTACAAAACTTGTGGGAACTTCGCCTGAAGTTGACATTGCCGTATTGAAGATAGATTCAAATGAAACATTTAAACCGTTAGAATTTGCAAATTCAGATCAAGTTCAAATTGGACAATGGTCAATCGCCTTTGGAAATCCATTAGGATTAAATGATTCAATGACTGTCGGAATCGTAAGTGCAGCTGGACGTAGTTCACTTGGAATCGAAGAAATTGAAAACTTTATTCAAACTGATGCCGCTATTAACCAAGGAAATAGTGGAGGTCCGTTAATTGACATTACAGGAAAAGTTATTGGAGTCAATACTGCAATTTATTCACAAAGCGGAGGAAGTGTAGGAATCGGATTTGCAATTCCAGCAAATTTGGTAACGACTGTAAAAGATTCAATTATCGCAACTGGTAAATTTGAAAAACCATATATTGGTATATACTTAGGAAATTTAGATGCAGATAAAGTAAAAGCCCTTAACTTAAAATCTTCAAACGGAGTATTTATAGCAGGTACTGTTCCAAATGGTCCAGCAGCAGCAGCAGGAATCACAAAAAATGACATTATCATAGCAGTTGATGGAAAGGAAGTAAATTCCGCAGGGGCCTTCGTTGGAGAAATAGCCGCTAAAAAAGTCGGACAATCTGTAAAATTAACTATATCTAGAAATGGAAAAACATCAGAAGTATCAGTAACTCTTGCAAAAACTCCAAATGCCATCGAACAGCAACGTATCATGCAGCAAAAAATGCAGCAGCAACAACAATTAGAACAAGAACAATTCGGTAGATAAAAAATATAAACTGCTCTAAAAGTCTTGAATATGAGCCAGACAAAAAGAGCAGTTTTTTTATTTTTATACAAAATTTCTAATACTTTCATTTAATTTGATAAATAGAAATTTCACTTCCATACCGTAACTTGAAAACTTAATCAAAGATATTCAAGATTGCTTTTATAATATAAAATATATTAAAGGATGTACAATTATCCTAACATTTCGGAATTTCACTTATATGTAAGTCTTTATCAATTCCAAAATGTGTTACTTATTATAATTCCGTAAAGTGACTTGCTCCACTCTCTTGGGTGAATACAAGTTTATCCAGAATATTTTTACTTTTTTCAATAAATTATACATCATTTTTTTAAAAAGTCAAGCAAAAAGTTATACAAACTTTTTTTTATAAACTTTAGATAATTTTCAAAAAACTATTGTTTTACCCTGAATTTGACTTTCTATTCGGACATAACATATTGCAATATTTCTTGAAACAGTCCTTCTTCAGTATATTTTTTCCCTTCTATCCCAATTTTTAATCCATATTTCTCAATAGTTTTTGTAGTAACAGGCCCAATCGAAGAAATAACCTTATTTTTCATAATTTCTTTTATTTCCTCATTTTCACTTAAGTTTATGCTGTCAGCAAAGGCTTTAAAGGTTGATGAACTTAAAAACATTAAGATGTCGCTTTCTTTTATGTATTTTTCAGCTTTTTCCTTTTCCACTTCGACTTTCTGAGTTTTATAAACTACAAGTTTTTCATAATTTCGATTGTATAAATCTGAATATTTTTTTTCATTTACTGGAGAAATATCAGATACTATAAACAGTATTTTTTCTCCTTCCTTAGTAAAATTCACACTTTCGCTAGCCAGCCTTTCTACCGTATATTCTTTTGGATAAAAATCTGGAATTATTTTATATTTCTCAATTTCTTCTGCCGTTTTTTCTCCTACGACACCTATTTTAACATTTCCTAAAGCACGAATATCCTTTACTTTTCTCATAAATCCAATAACAGAATTTATGCTGTTAAATAAAAGGGTACTGTATCCCTTCAAATCAGGCATTTCAAAATCAATATACTCTATATTAATAAATGGAAGGCTCAAAGCCTGTCCGCCAAGTTCATTTATCTTATTTGAAATATTTCCCTGTTTTTCCCTATTTCTCGTAACAAGAATATTTTTCCCAAATAACGGCTTATTCTCAAACCATTTCATTTTTTCACGTAAATTCACCACTTCCCCAATCAAAATGATGGCAGGCGATTTTACATTATGCTCTTTTACTGTATTTACTATTGTTTCCAATGTTCCTATATAAGTTTTCTGTCTTGTCGTAGTTCCATCTTTTATTATCACAACAGGTGTTTTCGGATCTTTTCCATTATTTATCAAGTTTTCTGCTATTTTTTTAAGATTGCTTAATCCCATTAAAAAAACTAAAGTTCCTTCCAATTTTGCAATAACTGGGAAATCAAGCTCTGTTCCATTAAATTGCGTATGTCCAGTGAATACATGAAATGAAGTATTAATTCCTCTATGAGTTACAGGGATTCCAGCATAAGCCGGCACAGCAATTGAAGAAGTTATCCCTGGAATTACCTCAAATTCAATATTTTCAGCGACTAATGCCTCTATTTCCTCTCCACCTCGCCCAAATACAAAAGGATCTCCTCCCTTTAATCTCAATACTAAAAGTCCCTCTTTCCCTTTTTCCACAAGTTTTTTATTTATTTCCGCCTGCAATTTCCCTCCAGCCGTATTTTCTTTTCCCATATAAATCCGTTCTGCATCAGACTTTGCATACTGTAAGATATTTTTATTTACAAGCCTGTCGTAAACAATGCAGTCAGCTTTTTCTATCACCTTTTTCAATTTTAAAGTTATAAGCCCTTCATCTCCACAGCCTGCTCCCGCAATATAAACTTTACCTTTTCTCATTTTTCAGCTCCTTTTTTATTTCTTCAGCCAATTTTTGTGCAATTTCCTTCGGATTTTCCTTATTTCCTTCAACTTCTTTAAGCATTCTGCTTCCATTATCATTAAACATTCCCTTTAATTTTAATGTATCTCCTTCAATAACCGATGAACAGCCTATCGGAGTATGGCAGCCTCCATCAAAAATTTTTGAAAATTCCCTTTCGGCTTCACACATCATTGTAACCTCATCATCATTTATAATTTCCAGAAGATGCCGTATTTTATTATCATTTTCCCTGCATTGAATACACAAAATTCCTTGTCCTGGTGCAGGCATAAAAAAATCTGTATCAAAATATTCAGTAATTCGGCTTTCCAGTCCAACTCTCTTTAATCCAGCCGCAGCCAGCACAATCGCATCATATTCCCCATCATCAAGTTTTTTAAGTCTTGTGTGAATATTTCCACGAATTGCTTTTATGTTTACATCATTTCGCAAATTCAAAAGCTCCCTTTCCCGTCTTACGCTCCCTGTCCCAATCACAGAGTTTTCATCAAGTTCCTTTAATTTTTTCCCACTTTTTGAAACAAGCACATCACAATTATCTTCCCTCATTGGAAAACACGCATTCAAAAGCCCTTCTGGAGTATTCTGTGGCATGTCCTTTAACGAATGCACCGCCAAATCTATTTTATTTTCCAGCATTTCCTTTTCGATTTCTTTCACAAACAAGTCCTTTTGTGTCGTTCCCTTTATTTTTGTAAAATCACGCAAGTCCTTGTCCCCCTTTGTAACTATGACTTTCAGTTCTATTTCCAGCGATTTCCTTTTATCAAATCCTTCAATTTCAAAAAAATCTTCATTTTCCCTTAATTCATCATATTTTTCAATCAGTATTTCCTTCACCTTTTCTGCCTGTGCAAGTGCCAAAATGCTCCCTCTCGTTCCAATAATTATTTTATTTGATTTCATCCATTTTCACCCATCTCGATATTTTTCTGATTTGTATATTTTCTTCTTTTTTCAAGTTTTTCCGCTATTTTTTTCAGCTGCTCCTCAATAATGTAAAAATACTTTTCCACAATTTCATCTCGTTTTTCCACATTTTTATTATATTCATCCCAAATATCCTCCAAATGATAAAGGGAAACATTCTCAAATTCTCCAATACTAATTTCAATATCTCTAGGAACTGCCAAATCAAGAAAAAACCTTTTCTTTCCATCATTTAAAATATCCTCAATTTTAGCCTTTTCAATTATCAAATGCGGTGCAGAAGTGGCACTTATCACAATATCCATATTTTTTATAATATTATATTTTTCACTAAATTCCGCCGTTTGGACATCTGGAAACACTTTTTGCAACTCAATGGATTTTTTCAAGCTCCTATTTGTCATCGTCAAATGACAATTATTCATTTTGTGAAGAAGCGCAAGAATCGACTGGCTCAAATCTCCCACTCCAATTACAAATACCTTTTTATCTTCAAGACTTTCAAACTTTGTCTTTATAAATTTCACAGCAATCGAATCCAGTGAAATATTTTTCTCATTTATCCTGCTTTCTGCCCTAAATCTCTTCCCAGTTTCTATCGCCTGATTAAATATTATATTCAAGAATGAAGATGTAGTCTCCTTGTCAAGAGCCTCAAAATAAGCCTTTTTAAGCTGCACAAGAATTTGATCTTCCCCCTTTATTATCGAATCTAGCCCACAAATAACTCGAAGCAAATAATGCACCGCCTCAGTCCCTTCATAGTCCTTCATCTTCTCAACCCTAAAATCTCTCTTTAACCTCTCAATTTCAAATTTCCTGCTAACATCCAGATAAAACTCTATCCTAAGGCAAGTTTCAACAGCCACATACCCCTTTATAACCCTTTTTTCCAAATACTCCCCCAAAATATGTCTATACCCTTCTTTTACAAACTTTTCCCTTTCCTCCAAACTCAAATTTTTATAACTAAAACTTAGAATATAAAAATTTTTTACTAAATTTTCATTCATTTTTCTCTCTCTCCGTTTTTTTATTTTATTTATTTATAATTTATACTAAATCCCTTTTAAAAAATAGAAATTATACTTTATTTATTTCCTGACAAGGGATCTTGATCTCTTGCAATTGCAGTATCAACAAAATTTTTATAATTTTGGCTGTATTAAATACTTACGGAAACTCCTTTCCCTAATCAAATGACTGTTCTACAGAACTTCTAGTATTCCCAACTCTTTTCTATCTTACATCAAGGGAAACTTTTACTCCGTAAATTGTTGTCTACTTACATTCTATTAACTTTTCCATTTTTTGTCAATTCAATTTAATATTAATTATAACAAAATAAAATAATAGGGAAGATCTTATAAGTCATAAGAATTCCCCATTTAAAATACTAATAAATATATTTCATAATCTCACCGACTATATCGCTTGTCATCTCATCTAACACATATTTTTTCTTAATATTAACAGTTTTCCATTCCTCCTTAGGTTTATTTGCCTTTTCATCAAAAATATTTCCGCCAGCAATGATTTTTACTTTGTTAGTTGAAAAATTAATGCTAAGTTTCTCTTGGTCGCCAGAATTTCTCATAAATGAATTATTGTCAAATCCAATAAGTTCAAGCTTTTGGTTTTGAAATCTAAAAGTGTAGGTATTTTGTGTTACAGACCAGCTTCCCGCACTTAAAAAATAATTAAGTTTAATTTTTAAAATATTATTTTTTATGCTAATGCTGTCTAAAGTATCCATAAGAGCTGGACTTTCCTTATTTCCTTCGCTTTTGATAAAACCTTTATCATTCTTGCTTGCCAAAATATAGCTTCCATTATTTTGCTTGAATAAAACCAAAAGTATTCTTGGATTTAAGTTTAAATATTCAGAGCCAAGATTCTCGTTTTTTACAATATTTGCCTTATCAGTTTTTTCGATAATGATGGCAACATCTTCAAGCTTATCATTATTTAAATCTCCTTTAGCCGAAAGAACAGTTTTCCAGCCTTTTGGAACGAATCCATTTATATTTTTTGCCTTTTCTGGAAAGTTTTCCCCAAAAGAAAAAATTGAGAAAATTAAAAACAATGATAAAATAAACAATAATTTCCTCTTCATAAATAACATTCCTTTCTTTTTTATTCTAACTATTTGTAAAAGTCTAAAAATTCTAATAAATACAGTATTCTAAAATTTTTAATTTTTTTATTTTTTCTGCTCTCTAACAAGAGGACTTGACCCCTTATGATATTAGTTAGCTTACTTTTACAATTGCCTATCTTCTATTCTAAATTTTTTTTCAAAGCCTCAATAACTCTGTCGTTACTCCTTCTATCCTTAATTGCCAGCCTAAAAAATCTTTCATCCAAAAATTTAAAATTGGATGCATCTCTTATT
Organism: Leptotrichia wadei; assembly: GCF_007990445.1. Lineage (NCBI taxonomy): Bacteria > Fusobacteriati > Fusobacteriota > Fusobacteriia > Fusobacteriales > Leptotrichiaceae > Leptotrichia > Leptotrichia wadei. The sequence goes on along the minus strand of NZ_AP019841.1, from coordinate 64,607 downwards.
AAAATTCCTTCTTCCATCATTTTTTCCCTCAACTTTTTCACATTCAGCCCTTTAGAAATCAATTCATCCTTTATTTTTACACAAATAAAGTTTACTTCTGTTTTATAAGACTTTATTCCTGAAATTTCATCCAGTTTTTCATACATATATTTTTTTTCTTCTGTTATCCAGTTTAATGTCTTTTCGATATATTCTGTATCATCAAGCACCGTTATTCCAGCTATTTCAGCAATATTATTCACGCTCCACGGCTCTTTTTTTTCAGCGATTTTCTTTTCTAAATTTTTGTCAAAATAAATTCCATATCCCAATCGTAGTCCTGGAATAGCAAAAAATTTTGTAAATGCACGAGTTACAAATAAATTTTTCTTATTTTCCCCACTGTTTACAATACTTTCCTTTAGACCGTCCTCTAGGAATTCGATAAATGCCTCGTCAATAAATAACTTTGTATCATATTTATTACATTCTCTCAGAATTTCCTCTGTTTCAGCCATTTTTAAAAATTTTCCAGTCGGATTATTTGGATTGCAAATTATTGCCAGATCATATTTTTTCTCAAGTTCCTTTTTTAATTTCCCAATATTAAGATTAAACTCATCTTTTTCTTCTAATTCAAAATATTCAATTTCAATTTTCTGACTTTCAGAATTTTTGCACGCTCTTACTGCCCTTTCATATTCACCAAAAGTAGGCGACACAATCAGCACTTTTTCGGGCTTTATTACTTTTATGAACAAAAATATAGCTTCTGTTGCACCATTTCCCAGCACAATATTTTCCAGCTCAACTTTATTCAGATGAGCCAATTTTTCACGTAATTCCACATAATCAGGGTCAGGATACCTCTCAAGAATCCCAATATTTTCAATAATCTTCTGCTTTAGGCTCTCAGGCACTCCGTAAGGATTAATATTTGAACTGTAATCCAGTATTTCTTTTATATTTTTTTCCCTGAATATTTTATAAATATTTCCACCATGAAAATCCATTTTTGTCTCCTTATACAAAACTTATAATAGATATGTTCGATAACCTAAGTTTTTTTATCTATACAAGGGGTCAAGACCCCTTGCTTCAAGATATTTATTTTATTAAATTCTAAGTTTGTATAGTTATCGAACAGGTCTAATGATAAAATATATTAACTGTTTTGTCTAAATTTTCTTTAAAATCAAATTCATTTTTATTTCAATCTCTTATTTTTTAATTTCAATATTTTTTAAATTACCGTTCAATAAATCAAATGTAAATATATTTTCTTCTAATCTTCCAATAATTTCTTTATTTTCAATATCTATTTCTATTTTTCCAAAATTATATAATGAATGGTAAATATCTTCTATTCTTTTGGCTTTTAAAGTATCTTTAACATTATTTTCTGAAGGAGTTTCTACATATATGGAAAAAGTTATTTTATTTATTTTTGATATAACATCTTCAGGGTTTACACAAAATTCTGCGTGCATAAACCCTTTTTCAGGATAATAATATATTTTCCCTGTATCTACATCATCTACATCTAAAAGATCGTATTTTTCACATAATTCAGTTGTCATCTCATTTCCAACTTTAAATTCGCCTAATAAATAATTTTCATCATAGATTTCTATTTCCACTACTTTTCTTGAATATATGTCTATGTGAATATATGAATTTTCCATTTCCATTATTAAGTTATATCTTTCGCTTCTATCATTTTTACGATACTCTGTATGATAAATTTTCATAAGAGGATAAATTTTTTCTACGCTATCCCCTAATGTTATTCCTTTATAATTATAAATTTCTAAATTTTCATTTTTATATCTTTCTACTAATTCATCATCATTTTTATCATATTCACTCTTCATTTTTTCTAAATCTCCTAAAAATTAATTATATAGTTTTTTTATTTCGATGTCTTTAATTTCAGCAAAACATTTTTGAAAATTTTTAATCATTTAAATTATATATTTTCTGATTTCATTTGTCACCATATCCAAAGATAAAGCACATGGACAATCTAAATTTTTATTACAAATGTCAATTCATTTAATCCCCATTATTTCATAAACCTTCTCAATATCCACATTTTCCCTCAAAATTTGTGCCAATTTATCATATTCCCTGTTTTTATATTCTTTGAAACTAAAATCTTCATCGACTTTGTCTAGCCCTTTAAGTTTTCTTGCTTTGTTCAGAAAATGATTTGTAAATTCAGAATTGTCAAATATTCCGTGAATATACGTTCCGACAACATTGCCTTTCACAGCACCTTTTAACTTTTCATCGTCAAAAATGCACTTTATTTCAATTTTTTCCTCATTTACAGGATAACTGTAGCCTTGATGTATTTCATAGCCTTTTATTTCAATGCCTTCCATTCCGCTTAGCACTCCATCGGCATTTTTTATTTTATTTTCATACTGTGTTGTTGTTTTTGCCGTTTCCATAACAGTTTCTATGTCAAGTAAATCTAAGCCTGAAATTTCTTTTAGATTAGATTCGATATTTTGAGGATCCATTATTTTTTGTCCCATTATCTGAAAACCGCCACAAATTCCAAATACTATTGTTCCTTTTTTTGCAAGCCTTATAATTTCCCTGCTTATATTTTTATCAATTAAGTCCTTCATGTCTTCCACAGTATTTTTTGAACCAGGAATAATAATAATGTCCTCATCTCCCAGTTCAGAACTTTTTGTAACATATTTCAAGGAAACATCGTTATAATGGCTAAGTGGATCAATGTCAGTAAAATTCGATATATGCTTTAGTTTAATAACCGAAATCTGAATTTTCCCTTCTTTTTTCACATTATACTTGTCAATCCCCAGACTGTCCTCCTCCTCAATTCCAAGCGGAACAAACGGCACTACTCCCAGAACAGGCACATTTGTCAGTTCTTCAATCATCTCAATTCCAGGAGTCAAAAGGCTCTTATCTCCCCTAAATTTGTTTATAATTACACCTTTTATCCGTTTTCTCTCACTTTCTTCAAGCAGCATAATCGTCCCGTAAATTGCCGCAAAAACACCGCCCCTGTCAATATCGGCAACTAGAATAGCAGGCGAATCAGCCATTTCTGCCATCCCTGTGTTTACAATGTCATCTTTCTTCAAGTTAATCTCTGCAGGGCTTCCTGCCCCTTCCAGCACGCAAATATCGAAGTTATCCCTTATGTGATTATATGCCGCCATTATATCCTTTTTCAAATTATGCTTATAAGCAAAATATTCCCTCGCATCCATATTTTTGTAAACTTTCCCATTTACAATAACTTGCGATTTTCTATCTGTCGTAGGCTTTAGCAAAATCGGATTCATAAATGCCTGTGGCTCGATATTAGCGGCTTCAGCCTGCACCACCTGAGCTCTTCCCATCTCTTTTCCATCCCTTGTAATAAATGAGTTCAAAGCCATATTCTGCGACTTAAACGGTACCACGCTATACCCGTTCTGATAAAATATTCTGCAAAACCCCGCATTAATTATACTTTTTCCCACATTAGAACCTGTCCCAAGCAACATTATATTTTTGTGTTTTCTTTTCATAAACTATACTCCTATTTTTAATTTATATAAAAAATTTCCAATTTATTTATAAACAAATTACCTGCTTCTACTAAGTATAGCAGATAAAAATGCCATAAACAAATTGGATTTATAAAAATAATTACTATTTTCTTTTAAATTTTATACTGCCTAAAATTTTCTTAACTTTGTCGTTATAAAATGCTCCGATTACAAATGAAATATGTGACATTATACAAAATATATATTTTTTCCCATTTGTCAAATAAGACATTATCGAACTATTTTTATTTTCAAAAATAGCTCTAAACACAAAATAAACCAATATTGCAATCATTATCCAAATTAATGCCTTTTTATTCATTTTTTTCAAAAATCCTTTGCACAAATATCCTAAAAAATACATAATTCCCAATATTATTATCAAGCAAATCACCGAAAACACAATTACAGAAATCTTCAAAATATGTTCTGGAGCTGCCAAAAAAAGTGCTGTAGAAAATAATGCAGAAGCAAACCAAAATAAATATGCTAATGCTGGATATATCCCCTCCTGAACTAAAAAATAAATTATTGAAAATAAAATTAATCCTAAAGGATTATCCTGTTTCGTCACAAGTTTATCTGTATTTTTTTTCATTTTTCTTCTCCTTCTTTTATTTATTTTTTCTTTTAAATTTTATTCTATCTAATATTTTATTAACTTTGTCGCTATAAAATACCCCGATTGTATAAAAAATATGTGATGCTGTACAGAAAATATGTATTTCCCGTGCTGTTGGTGCAAACATTGCTGTACTCTCATCTGTTTCTGTAAAAATTTTATGCACAAAATAAATTAAAATTGCTATCATTGCACCACCTAATACAGTTTTATTCATTTTTTTCAAAAATTTACTGCACAAATATCCCAAGTAAAATACAAGTATAAGCACAATTATCAAAGCAATTCCTGAAATTACAATACCAATAATATTAATAACTATTTCTGGAAGATTTAAAATTTCTAGAGAATTAATAATTACACCTGCTAACGGCATCGCAAAAATCAGCCAGAACAAAAGTGCTAATATCGGATATATTGTTTTCTGAAAGAAAAAGTAAATTACTGTAAATAAAACTAATACTAAAAAGCCTTTTGCTTTTGACATAACTTTATCTTCATTTTTTTCCATCCTTTTTTCTCCTTCTTTTATTTTTATATAATCATTTGTAAAAGTCTAAAAAATTCCAATAAATACAGCAGATATATTCAGTAACATAATTCTTTTTATCTTTATAAAAACCAAGATCTCTTTACTTCAGAAAAACTACTTTTACAAACTTAAAATTACTCATATTTTATCACATAAAATTTATTTTTTCTATATGAAATTTTTCTCAAAATATATATTGCCAATTTCATTCTTTTTATTTTTACAAGGGATCAGGAGCATTTATTAAACGGAATTATAACAACTATATTATTTTAATGGAAAGAATATAGCAAATAAAAAAATATGCTTACTGGCAAGCAATATGTTCGCTCTACTAAAATAAGCATATTTTCTGTATTATCTTAAACTCTGTTTTTTCTATTTTTCAAAATCAAATAAATAATTTCCAAAAATAACATTCCACTCCAAAATGCCAAATAAAATACCCTATCTTTCTTATACTTTGTTTCTAATTTTTTACTTAATTCCGAATTTAAAGAAATATTTTCATCTAAATCTCCTGTTTTATCTAATTGATATTGATACATAATTTCTTTTTTACTTCCAAATTTGTCAACAAAATGTTCTGCATCCTGTAATTTTATTTCTTTTAAATTTAATCTTTTTTCTAAAGTTTTCTCATCTAAGTTATACTCAATTTTATTACCGTTAATCAAAAAATATGTTTCTGGTAACCGTATTTTCCTTCATAAGAATCTGTTTCCTCAATATAGCCAATCCAATTATTATTAATTTTAGATAATCCATCTAAATACAAAATTAAATCCTCAGGTTTTGTCTTATCTACAAGTTTATAAACTTCATGTTCCGAATCCGAACTTAAAGTTCTCTTTATCAAAAAATTTTTTGATATTTTAAGTTCACTGTTACGATTAACTGTGTCATAAGGAAAACGAAGATATCTAACAAATAATAATGATAAAATTGTAAATGCGATAAGAAAATTAAACTTTCGTTTTGAAACAAAAAACCAGAAAGTTAATAAAATTAATATTGGAATTATAAAAGGGGATAACAAGACAAATCCCCAAGTTATATTTGTATCTGTAAGCATATTTACTCCTTAATTTTTATATATTTATAACTCTTTTATTTTTCAGAAATACTTTGTGAACTACTCCCGCTTTTAGAAGCGGGAGCTTCTTGGGAAGTATCCGCTTTTGTTAGCCAAATATATTTACCAAGCTCTTCGGGTAGTTCCTACCCTGTCTTCTTTTATTTTCCTAATATTCCAACATCAATTTTCCAATTTTTTTTATATTCAATGCCGCATTGTAATCTCTATCAATTTCAATCCCACAGCATTCACATTTATAATTTCTTTCTGATAATTTAAGTTCCTCTTTAATATTTCCACATTTACTGCAAGTTTTCGATGACGGAAACCATTTATCTATCTTCAAAAATTGTTTCCCTAAAAACATCAGTTTATACTCAAGCATCCTCAAAAACATTCCCCATCCATTATCTCCTACACTTTTTCCAAAATTTAATGCCTGACTCATCCCTTTCATATTCAAATTCTCAACAACCACAGCATCATATTCTTCAGACAATTTTTTCGATAATTTATGCAAAAAATTTCTTCGACAATTTTTGATATATTCATGCAATTTTGATATTTTCATTTTTTGTTTATACCAATTTTTAGAAAATTTCACTTTTCTTGATAATGATTTTTGTAATTTTTTCAATTTTTTCTCCAACATACTAAAGTATTTTGGATAATCAGCTCTTTGGTTTTCAGAACTGACAAATAATTCAGACATTGAAAAATCAAGTCCAATTACCTTATCATTACTTGGATTTTTTTGAATTTCTTTTTCAAATTCTGTCAAAACAGAAACATAGTAATTTCCATTACTGTTTGTCAATGTTACTGACTTTATCTTGTAATCCTTCGGTATTTCTCTATGATATTTTAATTTTATTCTTTTTAATTTTGGCAAAACTAAATATTTGTTTTCCTCAATTCGTATCGAATTATTCACACAATTTGTCGTGTAACTTTTAACACTATTCTTTTTAGATTTGAACCTTGGAAATTTTGACCTTTTCTGAAAAAAATTCGTAAACGATCGTTTTACATTCAATTGAGCATTTGAAAGTGCCAAGCTGTCCACTTCTTTTAAAAATTGATTTTCACTTTTCAAACTGGCAGGTGTAATTATTTTATTTTTCCCAGTTTCTTCATAAAATTTATTTGCAGTATACAAAATAGTATTGTAAACAAAACGAACACATCCAAAAGTCTTATTTATCAACAATTCTTGTTCCTTATTTGGATAAATCCTGTATTTGAATGCTAAATTATATTTCATAAAATTACACCTCCTTTTGATTTTGAATATTATTTGTAATTATTTTTTTAGAAATTTTATCATTAATGATTTCTCTTCGATATTTTATACAAAAATTGTATCATAAGTATATCTTTTTTTCAATTTTTTTACAAAAAAAGCAATTCATCTCCCACTTATAGAAGTCGGAGACTTCTTACTATCTTTTTGTTAAAAAATTATCACATTGAAACTTTAATAAACAATGCAGGTTTTGGAATGTATGGTGATATAAAAGAGCAGTCTTTAAATAAAATTTCAGATATGCTTCATCTCAATGTAGAAGCATTAACTTTGTTATCTTCCTTATACGTCCAAGATTACCACAACGAAAAAGATTCTCAATTAATCAATATCTCCTCAACAGGAGGTTACACAATCGTTCCAAACGTAATTATCTACTGTGCCACAAAATTTTACGTAAATGCCTTCACAGAAGGACTCGCACTAGAATTAAAGCAAAACAACGCACAATTAAAAGCAAAAGTCCTAGCACCCGCCGCAACCAAAACTGACTTTGGAAATGTCGCAACTGATAAGACTGATTTTGATTATGATAAATCTTATTCAAACTATCATACATCCGAAGAAATGGCAGATTTTCTCATTCAACTTTACGAAAGCGACAAAACTGTCGGTTACATCAATCGTGAAACTTTTGAATTTGACTTATCCGATGGATTTTTTCAAAATGCGTTTAGTTCTAAAAATAATATGAAATTTTAACTATTAGTTTTTATTATTGATTTTCCTAAAAAAATATTATAAAATATATGCAAAATTTATTATTTAGGAGTGATTTTATGAAAAAAATTATATTTGCGTTATTTTTACTGACTTTTAGTTTAAGTTTTTCTAATTCTGATATTGACATAATATCCAAAGAGGTTTGGAGATGCCCTCATTCTGTTGACAGAACTTTTAAGGGGCTTACTTATATAAAATTCTTGAATGAAAATGGCAAGCCGTCTATTTCAGTTAGCATATTGGATAATCGTGCAGCATTAAAAACAGGAAAAGTTTCGCTTGAACTTTCACAATTAGATTACGAAATAAAAGAAAATGAAAATTCTATCTATTTTACAAACTTAAATGATAAAACACAAGTTTTTTCAGATTACAAATTATCTTATTCATTTGATAAAAAAAATAGACCTAAAATGGATTTATATCGTATTTCAGATAACAAGAAACTTTGCAGTCTTATAACAAATTAATTTTTTATAAATTATAAATACAGGACATCATTTTAACAATGCCCTGTTTTTTTATTATTCCAGTTTTTTTTCCTAATATACTCATTCCCATAAAACGCCCAAGCCAACTGCCCAGTCATCACAATCCAAATCAGTGGTTCGCAAATCATTACACCGAAATACCCCAACTTTGGCACAATAAAAATTACGAAAATTATTTTCCCAAAAAATTCGATTATACTGGAAACTAGAGGGATTACTTTTTCTCCTAGAGCTTGTAGAGCGTATCTTAAGTTGAATAAAACGCCTAATATTGTGAAAAATGGTGAGGCTATTTTTAGGTAGGTTGAACCGTTGTAAAGGACTACTTTGGAGTTTGAGCCAGACATTAGGTGAATCATATTTTTTGAAAATAGGTAAACGAAAATTGTGATTCCGATTGCAAAAAAGATGTCCATTAGGTTTGCGTAAAATACTCCTTTTCGTATTCTGTCGACTCTGTCGGCTCCTTTATTTTGAGAAACGAAGGTTGCTAGTGCAAGTGCCATTGTTGTTAGTGGAATGTTGCAAAATCCCATTAATTTCCTTGCCGAAGTGTGTCCAGCGATAATTAAATAGCCAAATCCGTTTATTGCGTATTGTAAAATTAGTGATCCTGTTAATACAATTGCAATCATTAAGCCCATTGAGATTCCTTGTCCGAGCAATTCTCTGTATAATTTTGCATCGAATCGGAAATGTTTTTTTCTAGGGATTAAAATTGGTTCTTTTATGTAAATATAAATTACGCTTAAAATTACAGATATTGCTTGTGCGATAACAGTTGCGACTGCTGCACCACCAATTCCCATTTTTAGGGAAGTTATGAAATAAATATCAAGAAAAATATTTAAAATTGAAGCAATTACTAAAAATACAAGCGACATAAAACTGTTTCCGATTGCTCTCAAAAGTCCTGATGACAAATTATAGGAAAAAGTTACTCCTATGAACATTGTTATAATATTTATGTATTCAAACGCTTCATTTATGATATTTTCAGGTGTGTGTAAAATTTTTAGCAACGGCATTAAAATAAATCTTGATAAAATCATTACAGCAAGTGTTACCATAAGTCCAATAACAATCGAACCTGCAACCGATTTTTTCAAAAGATTTTTATTATTCGCTCCATAACTTCTCGCTGCAACCATACTAAGCCCATTCCCAATTCCAAGCGCAAAACCGAAAATTAGCTCAAAAATTGCTGCTGAGGCCCCAATTGCTGCAAGTGAATTGTCTCCTAAAGTGTGTCCGACAATAGCAATATCCGCCATATTGTAAAGTTGCTGAAAAATATTTGACACTAAAATCGGTATCGAAAAAATCAGTAGTGATTTTAAAATGCTGTCATTTATTAAATCAACAGAAAAATTAAATTTTTTCATTTTTCTCCTTTCTTTTTGTTTTTCATACTAAAACCCCATTAAAAAAAGAAATGATTTTCTATTTACTTTCTGACAAAGGATCTTGACCCCTTGTTAAACAGAATTATAAAAACTCCATTGTTTAATAGGGAATAGTATCAAATTGTAAATTTTTATTCTTGTTTGTAAAATAATTTTTTTGTAAATTATGGAATTTTTCATTTTTTATTTTTCTAAAAAATCTTTCATATCAGTAAAAATAGGTATTTCCAATTCAATTTCCTCTTTACTCACAGGATGTGTAAATTTTACCTTGTAAGCATGTAAAAATTGTCTATTTATCCCAAGCTCTTTATTTAAGCCATTTCCATAAAGCTCATCCCCAACAATTGTGTGCCCAATTGATTTCAAATGCACACGAATTTGGTGCGTTCTTCCCGTAAAAAGCTCACATTCCACAAGCGTCACATTTTTTTCAGGATAAGTTTTCAACACTTTTACAGCCGTTTTCGCATACTGACCTCTCTCGTCAATAATTCTCTCCAAATTATCGCCATCTCGAAAAATACGTCTTTCAATAATTATTTTATTTGTTCCATTTTTTTCCAAAATTTTATTATTAAAATCATTTTTATCCTTCAAATTTAAATTATATTTTGTATTTTTGCTGTCAAAATCTATATTTTTATTTATTTTAAAATTTATATTTTCAAAATTGTTTTTACTTTCCAGATTTAAATTATTATTTTCTTTTTTACTGTCAAAATTTATATTTTCTCCAATTTTGTTATCTTTATTTTCAATTTTTTCAATTTCATCATACTTTTTCATTTTTCCAAAATTAACTTTTTCAACTTCAGCTTTCAAATTTTCCTTCTCAAAATCCTGAATTTTATGATTTTCCCCATCTTTTGCCAATTCATCTTTAATTCTAGAAATTTCCTCATCATCAATAATTCCATCCACAATCGCCAAATATTTTTTCTCAAAAATCGAAAAATTTTGCAAAAATGCCTGTGCAAAACTGTTTTTCACAATAATAATCAGCCCAGATGTATTCATATCAAGCCTGTTGTAAAATCGTGGCACTCTTACTTCACCATATTTTTCTAAAAAATGATTCACAATCCCATTTGCCAAAGTAAAATCAACCTTTTTCTGTGTCGGATGTGTTAACAAAAACGGCTCCTTATTCACAACCAAAATATCTTCATCCTCAAACACAATATCAAGTGGCAATTTAATCGGCTTAATATCAGTCCCTTTCTTTTTCTCCACAACCTTCAAATTTCCATGCGATGGCAATTTTTTCGTAAGCCTAACCTGCTTCCCATTCAAAAAAACTTCCACATTTCTCAAACTTCTCCCCGAATAATTCTGCACTTCCCGCAAATACTGGGAAATTTTCATTCTCTGATGTTCCTTCTCAATCCTAAATTTTTTCAATATTTATACACATCCTTTTTTATTTTTTATTATTATTTTTCAAAATAATTATCAGTTTTCCATTTTCAAATTCCACGCTAGCCTCATTTTCAAGAATAACATTGCTCACAAGTCTGGAATTTTCCCTTTTCACATCAATTTTATCCGTTTCAAACTTAAAGCCTTTTAATGTCAATTTTTCAACTTTTTCACTAATTGGAATGATTGAAAATTCACATTCCTTTTTATTTTTTAGGACAAAAGATTTTTCTGCATAAAAAATTTCTTCATTTTCCTGCAAAAAAACAAGAGTTTTATACTTTTCCATTATGAATAAATTGCTCAAAGTCATATCAATTCGTTTCCCAAGCCCACCAACAATAAATATTTTCTCAACAAAATTCTTATTTTCCGAAATTTTATTAATTTCTTTCAAAATCAGCTCAAAATCTGTAAAATCCTTGTCTTTTGGGAATTTTTTTATCAAAATATTTTTACTTTTATAATATTCCAAAACTTTTTTCTCAATCGAATCCAGATCCCCAATAATCACTTCTGGCATTTTCCCATATTTAAATGCAGAATTTGCCCCGCCATCTGCACAAAAGCAAATCGTCTCTTCCGAAACCAATCTATCCATAAATTCCTGCGAATATTTATACTCTCCATTCAAAAAAATCACAAATTTTTTCCTCATCTTTTCCCTCCAAATCAAAAAATATAACTATTTTGTATTTTTATATTATACTGTTTTATCCAAATATTTACAAGATTATAAGAAGCAAAAATCCCTTCACATTTCAAGAATCTGTAAAACAACCTTAAATCCCCCATATTCACTATGTTTCATCTCAATTTTTCCATTATGGACATCCATAATTTGTTTTACAATAAGAAGCCCTAAACCGTGCTGCTGTTCTGTCGTATTTTTGTCACAAACCATATAATGTGGCGTATTATTGAGCTTTTCGAGCTCTTCATCAGAAACTCCTATTCCATTATCTTCAACACAAATTATACAATTTTTTTCATCTTCTTTTACTGAAACATAAATTGTACAACCATTTTCATTATGATTAATACTATTTTGGATTAAATTCGCCAAAGCTCGTTTTATCAGATTTTTATCAACATTAACAAAGCAAGATACAAATTCACTTTTCGTCTTCCATTCTATCGGAAATTTCTCGTCAATATCCATATTCAAAAAATCAACAATTACTTGTCGAACAAGTGCAACTGCATTTTCTTTTTTCTTCTCAAAAGGCTGCATATTATATTCTAATTTTGAAGCAAGATTCAAATCATTTATCAAATTTTTTATACGCTCACTTTGTTTCAAAATAACAGAAAGTTTTTTTCCCATTTCATCTGATAAACTTGAAGATGTTTTTAATTGACTTGCATAGCCCATTATCATTGACAATGGAGTACGAATGTCGTGGGAAACTCCTGCAATCCAGTTTGCTCGTGCTGTATCTTTATTTCGCAGTTGTTCTCTTTGATTTTGCAAAATTTCAGAAGTTTTATTTATACTTTTTGCAAGTTCGGATAAAACGCCTTTTTCATCTATGTTTACTGGATTATCTTTTGGCAAATTCTGTATACCTTTTATTATTGGATTTACTGATTTTAAAAGTTTTGAATTTGAAAAAATGTAAATCAAAAATACAAAAAATATATTGGATAGTAAAAATATAAGAAAAAAATTAGGAACATTTTGAATTAAACGATAGTTCCAGGTAGCTGTGGAATATTTCCAGTAACTGTCTTTTGGATATCCTAATACAAGTAAATCATTTCTAATTTTTGTTGTAAAAACTGGATAGCCTTTTATGTAAGCATGTGAAAATAGAGCTATATCAAATACCGAATATTCTTTTGGAATCTCGCCTGGCAAGTTTTCTGTTTGCCATATCACTTTTTTAGAATCATTGTCAATCACAATTGCCCAAATATTTTGCTTTTTCAAATTGGAAATTTCTTTATCTGGCAAAAAATATTTTCTGTCTTTAAATTTTATCATTTTCGCTATTTCAAAAGTTTTATCTGAAGGAGAATCATCTGTCGAATATTTGAAAAATATAAATTCAAACAAAAAAATATTTAAAAATAGAAGCAAAAATATGCTTAATATTATTGTTATTACAAAACGGCGTATAAGTTTTAATATATTTTTCATGCTATTTTCCCTCCACGATTAATTTATAACCTAATCCTTTCATTGTTATAAGAGAAACTGGATGTGACGGCTCTTTCTCAATTTTTTCCCTAATCCGTCTAATATGTGTCATCAAAGAATTTGAGTAAACATAAGCATTTTCTCCCCAAATAGCTTCACAGAGCGAATCAATCGTTACAATTCGTCCAGCATTTCTGTATAAAGTTTTGAGTAGTTCGTATTCCTTTGCAGTTAAGGAAAATTTCCCCCCATCTTTTACAATTTCTCCTCGTGAAAAATCAATCTGACAGCCATTTAAGTTCACAATAAAATTCTCTTCCTTGTAAGTCCGTCGCAAAATTGCCGTAATCCTAAACAAAAGTTCTTTTGGCAAAAAAGGTTTTACAATATAATCGTCCGCCCCCAATCCAAATCCTTTAAACTTGTCTTCATCTTCTCCTCGTGCTGTTAAAAATAAAATCGGATAATCGCTGTCCTTTCTCAACTTTTCAAGCAACTCAAAACCATTCCCATCTGGAAGCATCACATCCAATATCACAAAATCAGGTTTCTTTTCTTCAACACATTTTAAAGCCTCTTTCACATTTCTAGCAGTCCTTGTATTTTCATAACCTCCATCTGCCAAAATCGACACAACCATATTCAAAATTTCCTGCTCATCATCCACAATTAAAATACATTTATCTCTCAAATATTTTTCAACCATTTCAAACTTCCTCCAATTATCACTAAAATTCATAAATCATTATATCACAAAAATCACTCCCAACTTCCCAAATTTCCAAAAAGTAAGGTAAATGTAAAGCAGCAAAAATGTTGCCGTAAGGTTGATGTGGTAACATATAAATATAGAAAAGAAAGTAACAAAATTTAATAAAAAAATAATGAGAGGATGATTTTTATGAACAATGAAGTAATCAAAAAAACAACTGAAAAAAACATTTTTCTTTCAGACAAGGAACAACATCAAAAAGTTAGTAAAATTGCATTAATTATGAGCTTAATTCCAATTTTAAGCCAATTTATTGCATTTTTTAAAGTGCATTATACAGTGTCACATATATTTGCTATTGTAAATATTTTATGTATTTTATGCTCTTTTGTTCTATCTATTCTATGTATCAAAAATCGTGAAAATCGAAATTTGATGAATTTTTTTTCAATGATATTAAGTGGACTTTTTATGGTAATTATAGCTGTAGTTACTTTTGCAGTTATAGTTTATGCAGTAAAAGGATAAAAAATTGATATTAAATCAAAAAGAGACTTTGTTCAATTAATAAACAGAGTCTCTTTTATGCTATATTTGATAATCTTTTTATTGGGTTTCTTATTAGTCTTATACTACTTTTTTATAAAAATTCAATACAGTACAAATAAGTACAAATACATTTTTTATTTTCCGCATTCAACTTTTCATATCATAAAAATTCTCCAAAATCAGCAAAAGCTCCTCCCCATAATCTCTAACTTTCCGTTTCCCCATTCCCCTTATTTGCGAAAGTTCTTCAACAGTTTTAGGATTTGCCTTTATTATGTCAACTAAAAGCTGATTTGAAGCAACGATGTAAGGTGGATATCCCAGCATTTGTGCTTCTCCAGCTCTCCATTCCTTCAAAATCTTATATAGCTCGGCTTCTTCTTCTGAAAGATATTCTTCATGATTTTTGTTAACCTCTTTAATATATTTTCCATTTTGCAAAAAATTATTTTTCTCTAAATTTTTATCTACATTCTCCGCCTTTTCATATTCAACAAAAGCCGTCCAGTAATATTTCCCCTCAATTTTCACTAGCTCAGCCTGATACTTCACAATCTGGACATTTCCTAATATCCTTTCCAGCTTCCCTTGCTCAAATTCTTCTGTCCTCTCATTAAATGGCAAAGTTACAATTTTTAACACCTCAATTTCCCCCTTTTTGTTTCATTTTTTTAATCCGATACTCAGCAATCTTAAAATTGAATTCTATCTTCTACTTTCTCAAAACCGCTCCATAATCTTTCTCAACTTTAGCCACAATTTTATTTGAAATATCAACAATTTCCTTTTCTTCAAGTGTTTTGTTTTTATCTCTCAAGATTACACTAATTGCCACACTCTTCATTCCTGGCAACACTCCTGCACCTTGATAAATGTCAAACAATTCTACTTTTTCAATCTTTTTATCAACTTTTTGAATAGTTTTTAAAACATCTCCTACCAAAATATCTTCTCTCATAACGAACGCAAAATCTCTTGGAACAGATGGATATTTTACGATTCCTTGATATTTAATTTTTTTACCAATATATTTTTGAATCAAGTCAATGTTAAATTCTCCAACTAAAACTGATGTTTTTCCTAAATCAAAGTTTTCCAATACGTCTGGATGAATTTCCCCAAAACTTCCAATCAATTCACGACCAACAAATACGTCAACTGAACGACCTGGATGATATTGACTTTGTTCAGAACGTTTTATCATATAATTATTGAATTTTAATTGTGTGAAAATTTCTTCCACAATTCCTTTTAAGTCATAAAAATCATAAGGAACTGGTTTTGGATTCCACAATGTCTTATTATTTTCTCCAGCCAAAATTATTCCCAATTTCACTTCTTCCTTCGCCAATTCTTCTGCTTTCACAAAAGTTCTGCTAACTTCAAAAAATCTAATATTTGTAGCATTTCTATTCATATTTTCTTTAGCATTTTTTAACAAGCTATAAAGCAATGTTGGACGTAATGTTACGAAATCTTCTGTAATTGGTCTCAATAAATCAATTAAATTTTCTCTTTCAACGCTTGTGTATTTAATTTTTTCCATTGCATCTTTTGGTACAAAACTGTAATTAATAACTTCTTTAAGCCCAGCATTTGCCGCAATCAATTTCACTTGTGTAGAAAGTTTTGTTGTATCAATAACTGGTTTTTCACTAATATCCAATTTTGGTAAAATATTTTCAATATTATCAAAACCATACATTCTAATAACTTCTTCAAAATAATCTTGCTCATTTTCCAAGTCGTCACGGTAAGTAGGTGCAGTCAATGTCAATGTTTCCCCATTATCTACAACCTCGATTTCAAGTCTAGTCAATATCCCAATAACTGTTTCACGTGGAATATTTTTCCCAACAAAACGGTTCAATCTCTCAAAGTTTAATGTAGCTGTTTTTTTCTTGTATGGAACAGGATAATTGTCAACTACTCCTTCTAAAATTTCTCCACCTGCCACTTCTTGAATGATGTTTGCAAGTCTATTTATTACATTAATTGCATTTTCTTCATCGACTCTTCTTTCAAATCTGTATGAAGATTCACTAAATAATGTCAATCTTCTTGAAGTTTTTCTAACATTTTGTGAATTGAAGTTTGCCACTTCCAACAAAATATTTTTTGTATTTTCAGTAATTTCTGAATTTTGTCCACCCATTACTCCACCAAGTGCAACGGCTTTCACACCATCAGAAATCACGATATCATCGCTATTCAATTCTCTTTCTTGCTCATCAAGCGTAACTAATTTTTCATTTTCATGTCCCGCTCTCACAACAATTTTTCCACCTTCAATTTTATCCAGATCAAAAGTATGATTTGGTTGATTCAATTCCATCATTATGAAATTTGAAGCATCTACAATGTTGTTAATACTTCTAATTCCAATAGATTCCACTCTTTCTTTTAACCATTTTGGACTTTCTTTAACTGTAACATTTTTAATTATTCTAGCCACATATCTTTTCGCTAAATTACTGTCTTCAATTTCAACCGAAATGTTATCAACCGTTTTTTCAGAACTTTCTGAATTTATCACAAAACTTGGATATTTAACCTCTTTATTGTAATAGGCTCCTAATTCTCTTGCAATCCCAATATGCGATAAACAATCAGGACGATTCGGAGTGATTTCCAATTCAAAAACTGTATCGTTAATTCCTAAATACTCTTTCATAGGCACTCCAACAGGCGTATCTTCAGGCAAAATCATAATTCCATCCGAATCTTTCCCAATATTTAATTCTTCTTCAGAACATAACATTCCGTTCGATTCTACACCTCTAATTTTACCTTTTTTAATAACAAAATCTGGAGCTAATTTTGCTCCAACTTGTGCCAACACAACTTTGTCTCCAGCCTTATGATTAGGCGCTCCACACACGATTTGCAAAATTTCTTTTCCATTATCAACTTTACAAATTGTCAAGTGGTCAGAATCAGGGTGCATTTCTTTTTCAATAATTTGTGCCGTTACAACATTTTCTAAATTCTCCCCTAAAACCTCGATTTTTTCTACTTCCTGACCAATCATAGTCAAGGCATTTTCCATTTCATTTATTTCTATTCCATCTAAATCTATATATTGCTTTAACCAGTTTAACGAAATTAGCATTCTATTTTTGTATGACAAACCTATAAATTCTTAATTTATAGATTATCACACTCTCCTTTCTTTAATTTATAAATTATGTCTTTTTCACAATAATGTGGATAACTTTTTCTTTTTTTAATAACAATCCCAATTGTAAAGAATTTCTGTAAAATCTTTGTTTTTTAGCTTTTCACGATTTATAAAAAAGTTTAATACTCCAGCATCTCCGATACAAACTTTCCATTTTTTCGTATTTTCATCGTATTCGCTATCCAATTGAAATAGCACCGTATCATATTTTTTATATTTTTCTTCAAATTCTCTCGGATCACTCTGCGTAAAAAATGCAAATCCATCACATTGTGAATGTGGTTCTTCTGAATATTCCATTTCAATATTCAATATTTTACGATAAAGCCAATCTTCTTGATGCTGCTCCAAATTTTTCTCTTTACAAAGTTTATCAAACACATTATAAATCGCCTCTTCAAATCTTTCCTTCTCTGTTCGTAACTCAAATTTTATTTTATAACTTTCATTATTGTTTGTAAGAAAACTTTCCTCATAGTTATGCGGTTTATAAATATTTTCAAGCTCTTTTTCATCGTAAAATTCTTTAATCTCATCGTAATAAATCACACGAAAAGTATCTTGAACCGTCGGATTATCAAAGTCAAGTCCAAACATAGCATCGTCGTCATCAAATACAAAAAACTGTAAAATTCCCTTTTGTGGAAAATCCTTTAGTCCCTTCAAATCCTCGCAATTAATCTGTGCAATCATCAGCATTTCCTCACCATTAGGTGCTTTTGGAAACTCTGCTCCTTTTGGAAGATACGGCAATCCCACAATTTTACTATCTGTTATTTTCAACTTATCTTCTACCAGATTTATTTTTGCAAAAGTTTTCGTTGGTGAATTTTTTTCATAATCCTCACGAATTTCTTCGTAAAATTTTTGTACATACTCATCATCCATTTTGATTTCTTTATCATCCATTTTAACACTCCAATTGATTTTTTCTATTCTACATTCAAATAAATTTTCCATCAAAAATTTTATCTAAAAATACTATTATAAACTATTAGAACTGATCCAAAAATCTCTCATCATTTTCAAAAAATGCTCTTAAGTCATCAATTCCATATTTTAACATTGTAATTCTTTCAAGTCCCAATCCAAATGCAAATCCTTGATATTTTTGTGGGTCAATTCCAACACCTGAAAGCACTTTTGGATTTACCATTCCACTTCCAAGAATTTCAAGCCATCCTGTCCCTTTACAAACTCTACATCCTTCACCTTTACAAACTCCACATTCTACGTCCATTTCTGCAGAAGGTTCTGTAAATGGGAAAAAGTGTGGTCTAAATCTTACTCTTCTGTCTTCTCCAAATATTTTCTTTACAATGTTTTCCAAAATCGCTTTAAAATTAGCGAAAGAAACATTTTCTCCAACCATAAGTCCTTCCATTTGGTGAAACATTGGTGTATGCGATACATCGTAGTCTGGACGATAAACTTTTCCAATCGAAATCATTCTAAATGGTGGTTTTCTGTCTTCCATGTATCTAATTTGCATTCCAGAAGTTTGCGTTCTCAATACAACTTCATTTTCTTTAATATAAAATGTATCAGTAATTTCCCTCGATGGATGTGTTTTTGGAATATTTAATGCATCAAAATTATATTTTACATACTCAACTTCAGGTCCATCAACAATGTCAAATCCCATAGAAGAAACAATATCTTTAATTTCCATAACTGTTTTAGTAAGTGGATGAAGCGATCCAACATTAGCTTTTCTTCCCGGCAAAGTCACATCTATTGTCTCATTTTTCAATCTTTCCTGTTTAGCAATTTCCTTCAAGCCAGTTGTAGTTTCATCAAATTTCGCCAACAACACATTTTTTATTTCATTCGTAGTTTTTCCAAACTCAGCTCTTTTCTCAGCAGCGATATTTCCCATTTCCTTCATTATCGCCGTAAATTCCCCTTTTTTCCCTAGGATTTTTACTCTCAATTCATTCAATTCCTCAAGATTTCCAACTTTATCAAGTTTTTCTAACACTTCTTCTCTCAAGTGTGCTAATTTTTCTAACATTTTTCCTCCTATTTATTTTACTATCTCAATATTTTTCCCATAAAAATTTATGTTTTAATTATATCATACTTTAAATATATAAAAAAGTTTAAATTTTTTATTTCATTTCTAAAAAAGAAAAAAAGAATACCCTTTAATCAGGTATTCTAAAATATGTGAACTACTCCCGCTTTTAGAAGCGGGAGCTTCTTGGGAAGTATCTGCTTTTGCTAGCCAAATATATTTACCAAGCTCTTCGGACAGTCCCTGCCCTGTTTTTTTATTTCCTAATATTTCAACATTTCTTTTCCAACACCTCTTATATTCAGTGCCGCATTGTAATCTCTATCAATTTCAATTCCACAGCACTCACATTTATAACTTCTTTCTGATAATTCCAGTTTCTCTTTAACATTTCCACATCTACTACAAGTTTTCGATGACGGAAACCATTTATCTATCTTCAAAAATTGTTTCTCTAAAAACATCAGTTTATACTCAAGCATTCTTAAAAACATTCCCCATCCATTATCTCCTACACTTTTTCCAAAATTTAATGCCTGACTCATCCCTTTCATATTCAAATCCTCAACAACTACAGCATTATACGCTTCAGATAATTTTTTCGATAATTTATGTAGAAAATCTCTTCGGCAATTTTTGATATACTCATGCAATTTTGATATTTTCGCTTTTTGCTTATACCAATTTTTAGAAAATTTTACTTTTCTCGATAATGATTTTTGTAATTTTTTCAATTTTTTCTCCAACATCCTAAAATATTTTGGATAATCAGCCCTTTGGTTTTCAGAACTGATAAATAATTCAGACATTGAAAAATCAAGTCCAATTACTTTATCATTATTTGGGATTTTTTGAATTTCTTTTTCAAATTCTGTCAAAACAGAAACATAGTAATTTCCATTACTGTTTGTCAATGTTACTGATTTTATCTTGTAATCCTTCGGTATTTCTCTATGATATTTTAATTTTATTCTTTTCAATTTTGGTAAAACCAAATATTTGTTTTCCTCAATTCGTATTGAATTATTCACACAATTTGTCGTATAACTTTTAACATTATTCTTTTTAGATTTAAACTTTGGAAACTTCGCTCTCTTTTGAAAAAAATTTGTAAACGATCGCCTTACATTTAATTGAGCATTTGAAAGTGCAAGACTGTCCACTTCTTTCAAAAATTGGTTTTCACTTTTCAAACTGGCAGGTGTAATTATTTTATTTTTCCCAGTTTCTTCATAAAATTTATTCGCAGTATACAAAATCGTATTGTAAACAAAACGAACACATCCAAAAGTCTTATTTATCAATAATTCTTGTTCCTTATTTGGATAAATCCTGTATTTGAATGCTAAATTATATTTTATAAAATTACACCTCCTTTTGATTTTGAATATTATTTCTAATTATTTCTTTAGAAATTTTATTATTTATAACTTCTCTTCGATATTTCATACAAAAATTGTATCATGGATATATCCTTTTTTCAATAAAAAAAAGCAATTCATCTCCCACTTATAGAAGTCGGAGACTTCTTGCTATCTTTTTGTTAAATTATAATTTATATTTTCAATAATTACAAAAATTACTTCTTATATTTTTCAACAAACTTCTGAAGTTCTGCTATTTCTTTTTTCGCCCTATCTGATAAAACTTTTACATCATTAATCATTTGTTTAGAACGAGCTGTAATAAAGTCCAAATATTCAGTATTTTTAGTTTTCAAATACATATCTTTAGCATAATACATATCACGAAAATCATTCTTAGCCTGTTTTATAAGCAACTTTTGCCCAACCATAACAATTAGAGCCGCTGCTAAAGCTATTATTGTTCCATAACCTTTTGTAAATGGATATAAGATCATTCCAATAATCATAAGTCCTGTAACTAAAATAGAACTATTTTTAATATACCCTTCCTTTGGCGGAACCTTCACAAATTTTTCCACTTTTGAAATCATTTTCTTAAACATATTATGCCAAAATTCCTAACCAGAATCCAATTATTCCTATTGCAAAGAATCCAAAGATAATCCAAATAGCATTCACTTTTCTCTTCAATAAGTGCATACATCCAAATGTTAATAATAACGCTAATAATCCAGGTAATAATGAATCTAAAATACTTTGGACAGTAGTTACAACTTCTTTTCCTGTTGAATCAGTATATTTAGACAATACCAATGGAACATTTATTGAAGTCCATTTAGAAACCAAGGCTCCCATTACGAAAAGCCCTAATATAGAAGCACCTTGAGTTAATTTTTGAATAACTCCACCTTCCATATCCCCAACGATTTCAGTTCCTTTTTCATATCCGTATTTTAATCCATACCATCTAGTCAAAACTCTTGCAATATTTATTCCAATGAAGAAAATCAATGGACCTAGTAAATTTCCTCCAGCAATAGCTAATGAAGCTCCAAGTGCCGCTAAAACTGGTCTTAATGTTCCCCAGAAAATTGGATCTCCAACTCCAGCAAGTGGTCCCATAAGCCCTACTTTAATACCACTTATAGTTGCGTCATCAATGTCTACTCCATTTGCTTTTTCCTGTTCCATCGCAGCCGTAACACCCATTATAGTTGAACCAATCCAAGGTTGAGTGTTAAAGAATTCCAAATGTCTTTTTAATGCAGCTGCTTGATCTTCTTTTTTAGAATAAAGTCTTTTTATTGCAGGAATCATTGTTACACAAAATCCCATTGACTGCATTCTTTCAAAGTTGAAAGAACCTAATAAAGTAGTAGATCTCCAATACATGCTTTTCAAATCTTTATCAGTTAATTTTTTTTCTACATTATTTTCTGCCATTTTTTTTACCTCCTATAGTCCTTCCAATTCATCGTCAGCTTCTTCTGTAATCCCAGCTCCACCACCATCATTTCCACCACTTGGCAAAGCAATAGAAGCGTGATATTTAGGATTTAATTGAATGTACAAGATTGCAAGACATAATCCCAAAATACCTAAACCAACTAAGTTAAATTCTGTAAATGCTGCTATTACGAATCCTAAGAAGAAAAATGGCATCAAAGCTTTTGCTTCCATCATATTTATAACCATCGCATACCCAACAACTACGATAAATCCTCCTGCAATTTGCAATCCTCTGGTAATTACTTCAGGAATTGCATGTAATGCTCCTTCTACAGCACTTGTTCCCGCAATTAGACCAACTAGAAGTGCTGGTATCGCAACTCTTAACGCTTGTAAAGCCAATCCTGCAAGGTGACACATCTCAATCCCTTTAAAATTAGCTTGTTCTGCAAAATCATCCGCTTTATGTTGAAAGAATACTGTTATTGTTCTAACGAAAATTGTAAGAACTTGCCCTGCCGCTGCAATCGGTACTGCAACTGCGATTCCTTCTCCAATTGACTGTTTACCTACTATTACTAATATCGCTGAAATTACACTTGCTAGCGCTGCATCTGGTGCCATTGCTGCTCCGACATTCATCCATCCAAGTGCTATCATTTCAAGCGAACCACCTAAGATAATTCCTGTTTTTAAATCTCCTAGTACAAGACCGACTAAAGTACACGCCACTAATGGACGGTGAGTCTGTCTTTCATCAAGTACGCTTCCCATTCCTGTTATTGCTGCTACCAATACCAGTAAAATTAACTGAACAACATTCATTTTTTAGCCCTCCTACAATTTTGAGTTTTTATACTTTACAATGATTTTTAATTTTACTAAATAAATCAGGAAATTTTATATTCCCTGATATTTTTTATTAGTCAAATGAAATAGAATCTAGTTTAGAATTAATATCTTCTTTTGCAGAAGTTACTAATTGTCTCATATCAAGTTCTACTCCCATAGATCTTAATTTGTTGAATGCTTCCAAATCATCTTTATTAATTGCAACTGCTTTTGAAATTAATTTGTCTCCTTCTTTAAAAGTCATTCCTCCAACATTAACTGTTTTAATGTCAACTCCACCTTCGATTAATCTAACTACATCAGCTGGACAAGTAACAAGCAGCATTACTTTTGTTTTAGCATATTTAGGGTTTTTGTAAACTGCGATTGCTTTTTCAACAGGTATTACAAATGATTTTACTCCTTCAGGTGCCACTTGTAATAAAAGTGATTTTCTAATTTTATCTTCTGCCACATCGTCATTTACCGCAAAAATTGCTTCAGGTTTAGTTGCTTTTACCCATGAAGTCGCAACTTGTCCGTGTATTAATCTTGAGTCTATTCTTGTTAAAACTAATTCCATAATTCTATTTCCCGCTACTGATTTGTACTTTCAGTAACGCTCCTTTCTCTTATTTTTATTTTATTTCATAAATTGAACCTTTTACATCTCCAGAAAATTTATAATTATAATTATCAGGATAAACTAGATAAGAAAAAGTTTTTTCTCCATCATTAGCAAAAATTTCAATAACATTTGAATCTACAACAATATTAACTTTTTTCAAATCAATATCAACTGTTACATCATCCAAAAATTGTCTGTCTAAATCTTTGTCATTAAATGAGAAAGAACCAAATTTTTCTCTTTTAACTCTGAGTTTTCCATCTTTATAACTTAAATTAAAGCTTCCATTTGCATCTTTAAATAATTCTAAATCAAAATTTCCTGTATTTTGTAAATCAAAATATACATTTTGTCCCATTGTATCAGAATTTTTTATATCTTTTTTATTAGTTAAATAATTTTTAAATGTATCTACTTTTTCTTGATAAAGTTTTCCATTTCTAAAATTCATAACTCTTGGAATACCCATTATACTTCTAAATTCTTTTGCAGGAATTTTAGTTGCATAAACCCAGTTATTTAACCAAGCAATTGAAGTTGGCTTAGCCGCACCTGAAATACTTTGTGGAGCATAATAATCTTTTCCGTAATCTACAAGTTCATAGCCTTTTTTATCAGGAACAAATTTTTTACCGTCAAATTCTCCAACAAAATAAGCGACTACGCTTTTTATTCTTTCATCCTCATTTATAATACTTCCAACTAAAATCCATTTTCCATCAACTTGTATCAAATCCGGACATTCCCAAGTATGTTTAAATCCAAAATCATAGTTAAATTCACTTAAAAGTTTCCAATCTTTCAAATTTTTACTTTCATAAAGTTCTGCTTTTTGCGCAGCAGATACAATCATTACCCATTTTTTGTCTTTTTCATAATAAAATACTTTAGGATCTCTAAAATCTTTTCTATTATTTCCAGCAATTACAGGATTATTTTCATATCTTTTATAATTTCCGTTATCCAAAAGATAAGCCGCACTTTGCATTTCTTCTCTTTTTCCATTTTTTTCATAATGACTTGTATAAATAAGAACTTCTCTTTTATCAATAGGCGTATTTTTGCTAAAAAATCCACTTGTATTATCTTTATCAATAACCGCACTTCCAGAAAAGTTCATTCCTAAATGGTCAGGATAAAGTGCAATATCTTTTTCTTCCCATTTTATCAAATCTTTCGACACAGCGTGTCCCCAGTGCATTGGTCCCCAAACCGTATCAGACGGATAATATTGATAAAACATATTATATTCTTTTCCGTTAAAATTAAGTCCATTTGGATCATTCATCCAACCAGTTTTCGGATGATAATGCACTTTGAAATTGTTTAAAATATTTTGAGTTTTTACATTTGTAACCATAGTGTCAGTTTTACCTTTTCTTTTATTTCCAGCAGAAAAACCATACGAACTAAATAACAAGGAAAAAACTAACGCACCAATTAAAAGTTTTTTGTTATTTATCTTCATTTACACCACCACCTTTCAAAATTATAAATCCAATTCATCCAAATCTTCATCTTCATCATCAGAATTATCAACGAATAATTCACTAAAAATTTTAATTCCGTTAATTCCAGAATTTTTTGCAATTTGAACTAATTCTGCAACATCGTCTGTTTCTTCTCTAGCATCTAATACTTCTAGTAACATAGGCACATTAACCCCTGTTATTACATCAGTATTTTTTGTTTCGGCAACTACACGGCACGCTGCATTGTATGGACTTCCACCAAATAAATCCACCAAAAATAATGTTCCTTCGCTGTTATATTTTGCAATAATGTCCTGATATTTTTTTATCAAATCTTCAGGTCCTTCTCCAGGCACAAAAGTGACAAAATCCAGCTGTTCACTTTCTCCTAAAACCATTTTTGTAAGATTAACAGTTTCCTCCGACATTTTTCCATGAGTTGCTACGATTAAATTAATCATTTCTGCTTTCTCCTTCCAAATTAAAATTTTTTAGCCATTTGTAAAAATCAAAAAATTTAAATAAATATAGTATCTCTGTAATTCAATTTTTCGTGTTTCCTCCGTTTTCTGACAAAAAGACTTTATTATAAATTCATTTACTTTTACAACTGCCTAAATTAAAATTTTTTATTTCATATTTTTAGTATACCTCAATAAAATGTATTGTCAATATCAATTTTTGAAAAAATTTATATTTATCTGTTTTTTTTTGGGGAGGTTAAAAAATTATAAAAAAATTAAATAATAAAACTATATTACAAACCAAAATAAAAAATATTCTACAAAAAAATACTATTCCTCGTACTAAATTCACTTGAGTGCAACAAAAATACCTAATTTCAAATTAATTATTTTGCTTTATTTATTTCTAAAAAAAATTTGATATGCTACGATTGAAATAAAAAATAAGATATGCTAGAATTAATAAAGAAAATAAAATTAAAGGAAAAATAAAAAAATGCAGGAAAGTAAAAATTTAAATACAGATAATGAAAAAAATTATTTTTATAAAACTTATGAATATAAAAATAAAAAGGCTTTGAAGATTTTTTTTGGATTTACAAGAGAAAAGGGGAAAAATTCCTTAAAGGTTTCAAAATATTTGGAAAGGGATTTTCCAGAACTGAACTTTATGAAAATAACGAAGTATAAAGTTATAAAATATATGCCACTTCATATAAAGATAGAAACTGTCTTGGAAAATATAAATAAAACATTTAATGGAAATTTTATATCCTATTATGATTATCTTGTGGGAAAGGATAATTTTGAGCTTACATATAAGACAATTGACTTATGGTATAAATTTGAAAAAAATTTTTTTGAAAAAGGATACTATCACATGGACTTTAGTTTGGGAAACTTTTTTATAGACAAAAATAGCGGGAAGATTGCATTTATTGACTTTGATGATATTGTCAGAAAGCCTCCTTTTTTTAGAAAACGGCTTTATTTAACAAAGTCCATCAGAAGTTTTGAAGGCTCTATGAAATTTTTTCTATCAGTAAAAAATTTTTCCAGAGAAGAAAATAAAAGAATTATTGATAAGTTAGAAGAAATAAAAAAAATACATCATGTTGTTTCAAGGGAAAAAGATATAAGAAAAACTGAAGAAATTTTAAATAGATAAAAAACAAGGGGCTTTGACCCCTTGCTAAAAAAATTCACGTTAAATCTGTTATTCAAACGTGAATTTATAGTAAAACTGCTTTAAAACTGAATTCAAAAATTATGACTATTTTACTCAAACCCTAGATTTATATAATTTTTAGCAGTTCTATTTTAAACGGGTTCGAGTATATATTATTTTTTTTATTTATATTTTTCGATATTGTCTGAAAAATCTAGAATATCGTCCACAACCATCGGATCTAATCCTGTTCCCCCAAGTTCTTCCAAACTCTTCAAACCATATCCAGTTTTTACCAGGACAGGCATAATCCCCAATTTTTTGGCCGGAATCAAATCAGTTATTTTATCCCCAATCATAAAAGAATTTTTAACATCAATATCAAACTCCTCTATTGCCAGTTCAAAATTCCCCGTATTTGGCTTTCGGCAATTACATTCTATTCCATATTTTCCAGTAACATTTGGATGATGCGGACAAAAGTAAGACTTTTCAATTTTTATTCCTTTTTTAAATAAATCATCTTCAATAAAACTCTGTAACTTCAAATAATCCTCTTCCGTATAATATCCTCTCGCAATTCCTGCCTGATTCGTTATAATCGCAAATTTATATCCCAAATCCCGCAATTTTAAAAGTCCTTCCACCACATTTTTTTCATATTCAAAATCTTCAATTTTATGCAAATACGATTTTTCCACATTTATAACACCATCTCTGTCCAGCAGGACAAACTTATTTTTCATAAAATTACATTTCCTTTTTTATTTTTTTAATTTAATAATATTAAACCCCATTTAAAAAACAGAAATTATATTTTGTTTATTTACTGGCAAGAGGTCTTGATCCCTTGTAAAAAAAATCTGCTATTTAAATGGGGAATATAAAATATTTTTCTTAAATTTTTGTTTTAATTGAAACTAGTTCATTACAACATCTCTAATAAAGAATTCTCCACCAATTGACACAAATCCCAAATTTTTAACTTTTGGATTTACTAAATAAAGTTTTTGTTTTTGGAATAAGATTGTAACTGGTTGTTCTTCTGAAATAAGTTTTTCCATTTCAATCATTGCTGGAACTCTTACTTTTGGATCAGCAGAACTTTTTACAGTTTTAGTCAATTCGTCATATTTTACGTTTTTGAAATCTCCACGGTTGTTTGCATTTGTACTGTCAAATAGATCTAAATATGTAATTGGATCTAAGAAATCTCCAGTCCAGTTTTGCAATGAAATTTGATAATCTCTCTTCTTAGTTCTTTCAATACGTTCCTTACCGCTTACCATATCTAATTCAACATTTGCACCCAAGTTATTTCTCAAACTTTCTTGAATATATTCTGCAATAGCTTTTCTGCTTCCTGTATCGTTAAATAAAATTTCAAATCTTGGAAGTTCTGAAAGTCCTTCTTCCTTAAGTCCTTCTGCAAGCAATTTTTTAGCTTCTGCTACGTTAAATTTAGGCTGGTCAGTTGCTACTTCCGTTGGAAAATCTTTTGAAACTCCGTTTAATCCAATTCCAGATGGAGTAAATGTCTTAGTTAATTTTTCAGATCCTTCCAGCACTTTATTTACAAGTTCTTCCTTATTTATTGCCATAGTTATTGCACGTCTTACTTTTGCATTTTTAAATACATTTTCTTTTGTATTAAACAATAAATAATAGATTCCACCATCATTTGCTTTTACAAGTTCTGGTTTTCCTGCAAATTCCTTAGCTTGCTCGAAAGTTACCGCTGTTACATCAACTTCCTTATTCTTAAAGGCATTAACAGCTGAATCAGTTGCAATTATTTTTAATTCAACATTATCAGTTTTTACATTGCCTGCATCCCAGTAATTAGGATTTTTCTTAAATTTTAACTCTGAGTCATGAGTCCATTTTTCCAAAGTGTAAGGACCATTTGAAATTGTATATTCAGCTTCTGTAAAGTATTTATCCTTTGTTTTGTTATAGAACTTTTGATTTAATGGCATGAATGATTTAAATGTAACTAAATCATCAAAGTACGGAATAGGCGATTCCAAAGTTACTTGTAAAGTTTTATCATCAATAACTTTTATTCCAACTTCATTTTCTGAAACTTTTTTAGCATTATATTTTTCTCCATTTTTTATTACAAATAACATGCTTGCATTACTTCCTGCTGTATCAGGATTCAATCCACGAATCCATCCTGCCTTAAAGTCATTTGCAGTTACAGGGTCGCCATTGCTCCATTTAACTCCATCTCTTAGATGAAATGTCCACACAAGTCCATCTTTTGATTTTTCCCATTTTTCGGCAATTCCAGCTACAGATTTTCCAGTTTTGTCTTTTCTTAAAAGCCCTTCCAAAATCAATTCATCAACAGTTCCTCCAGGAATATCCGTGGTTATTTGCGGATCAATTGATGATGGCTCTGTAACTATATTTAAAGTAAATGTACTCCCGTTTCCTCCTTTTTTTCCACACGAAAGTGCAAATACCAGCAATGTCAATATTAGAAATATTTTTTTCATTAATACATTTCCTCCTCACTTTAAAGTGAACTACTCCTGCTTTTAGAAGCGGGAGCTTCTTGGGAAGTATCTGCTTTTGTTAGCCAAATATATTTACCAAGCTCTTCGGGCAGTCCCTGCCCTGTTTTCTTTTATTTTTTTAATATTCCAACATTGATTTTCCAATGTTTTTTATATTCAATGCCGCATTGTAATCTCTATCAATTTCAATCCCACAGCACTCACATTTATAACTTCTTTCTGATAATTTCAGTTCCTCTTTAACATTTCCACATTTACTGCAAGTTTTCGACGATGGAAACCACTTATCTATCTTCAAAAATTGTTTCCCTAAAAACATCAGTTTATACTCAAGTATCCTCAAAAACATTCCCCATCCATTATCTCCTACACTTTTCCCAAAATTTAATGCCTGGCTCATCCCTTTCATATTCAAATCCTCAACAACTACAGCATTATACTCTTTAGATAATTTTTTCGATAATTTATGCAAAAAATCTCTTCGACAATTTTTGATATATTCATGCAATTTTGATATTTTCGCTTTTTGTTTATACCAATTTTTAGAAAATTTCACTTTTCTTGACAATGATTTTTGTAATTTCTTCAATTTTTTCTCCAACATCCTAAAATATCTTGGATAATCAGCCCTTTGGTTTTCAGAACTGACAAATAATTCAGACATTGAAAAATCAAGTCCAATTACTTTATCATTACTTGAATTTTTTTGAATTTCTTTTTCAAATTCTGTCAAGATAGAAACATAGTAATTTCCATTACTGTTTGTCAATGTTACCGACTTTATTCTATAATTCTTTGGTATTTCTCTATGATATTTTAATTTTATTCTTTTCAATTTTGGCAAAACTAAATATTTTTTTTCCTCAATTCGTATCGAATTGTTCACACAATTTGTTGTATAACTTTTAACATTATTCTTTTTAGATTTGAACCTTGGAAATTTCGCTCTCTTCTGAAAAAAGTTCGTAAACGATCGTCTTACATTTAATTAAGCATTTGAAAGTGCCAAACTGTCTACTTCTTTTAGAAATTGATTTTCATTTTTCAAACTGGCAGGTGTAATTATTTTATTTTTTCCAGTTTCTTCATAAATTTTATTAGCAATATACAAAATCGTATTGTAAACAAAACGAACACATCCAAAAGTCTTATTTATCAATAATTCCTGCTCTTTATTTGGATAAATTCTGTATTTGAATGCTAAATTATATTTCATAAATTACACCTCCTTTTGATTTTGAATATTATTTTTAATTATTTCTCTTCGATATTTTATACAAAAATTGTATCATAGGCATATCCTTTTTTCAATTTTTTTTACAAAAAAAGCAATTCATCTCCCACTTATAGAAAGCCTACGACTTCTTGCTATCTTTTTGTTAAAGAATTTTTCCAGCCACTATTTCAATGACAAGTTTCCGAAATAATATTCTCCACCAATTGGTGTAAATTCAAGCCCTTTTACTTTTTTATCAACAAGATATTGTTTTTCTCTGTGGAAAAGCACACCTACTGGTAAATCTTGCGCAATTATTCCTTCAATTTTTACAAGTGCAGGAATTCTTACATTTTGATCGGCTGTGCTTCTAACAGTTTTAACTAGCGCATCATATTCAGGGTTTTTATACGAACCATTATTATTTCCACCAGTTGATTCAAATAAATCTAAATATGTAATTGCATCAGGATAATCTCCAGACCATCCAGCAAATACCATATCAAAGTCCTTTTGAGACATTCTTGAAAATCTTTCCTGAGCAGTCATTATTTCCAGATCCAGTTGAATATTCAAATTTTTTCTCAATTGTTCTTGAATATATTCGGCAATAACCTTATTATTTCCACTTTCATTAATCAGCATAGACATTTTTGGAAAACTAGCCTGTCCAGCTTCCTTTAATCCTTCAGCTAATAATTTTTTAGCTTCTTGAGGATTATATCCAAGTGTTGATGTAGGAACAAATTCTGTAAAGTCTTTTCCATCTTTTCCTGTTATTCCAATTCCTTTTGGAACAAATGTTTTTGCCGCAGTTCCATATCCGTTTAATACATTATTTATCAGTCCTTCTCTGTCAATTGCCATAAGAAGCGCTTTTCTTACTTTTAAGTTTGCCAAAGTCTTGTTGTTAAAATTAAATAGCAAATACCATACTGAACCATCATTTTTTGAAACCATTTTTGGATTGTCCTTAAATCCTTTTGCCTGTTCAGATGTAATTGAAGTTACATCTACTTCCTTGTTATTAAATGCATTTAATGCAGAATTATTATCAGGAATTATTTTATAGACAATATTTTCAACTTTTACATTATCCGCATCCCAGTAATTAGGATTTTTCTTAAACACTATTTCTGAGCCATGTGTCCATTTTTCCATTGTATACGCTCCAGAAGACATAGTTTTATTAGCTTCTGTAAAGTAGCTGTCACCTGTTTTGTCAAAGAATTTCTGATTTAACGGCATATATGTCTTAAATGCAACTAAACTGTCAAAATACGGAACAGGAGCTTCCAATTCCACTTCCAAAGTTTTGTCATTAATAACTTTTATTCCGACTTTTTCAGCTGAAACTGCCTTTTTATTATACTTTTCAGCATTTTTTATCGGATAAAGCATATACGAATACTGTGAAGCAGTTTGAGGATTTAATGCACGTAACCATCCATTTTTAAAGTCTTGCGCTGTAATTGGATCTCCATTGCTCCATTTTATTCCATCTCTTAGATGAAATGTCCATTTTAGCCCGTCAGCTGATTTATCCCAGCTTTTCGCAAGTCCTGCCACAAACGTACCATCTTTTCCTCTTTTAGTAAGTCCTTCAGTTATCAGGTCATCAACCGTTCCTCCTAAAACATCCGTTGAAAGCTGTGGATCAATGGATTTTGGCTCGTCCGTCAAATTCAACGTAAACGTATTTCCGCTTCCACCATTCTTTCCACAGGAAATAGCAAAAATTAACATTGCCAATAAAATTATTATCTTTTTCATAACAACTTCCCTTCCTCTATAAAAAATTTTTTTTGATTATTTTATATAAGTATTATCCAGCACAAAGTCTTTTCCTATTGGGCTAAACACAATATTATGAACTCTTGGATTTAACAGCTTAGTATTTTCTCTATAGTAAAGCAATCCCACAGGCATATCTTCAGCAATTATTTTTTCCATTTCAATCATGTCTTTTACTCTTTCTTGCTGGTTTCCAGAACTTTTAACTTTTTTAACAAGCTCATCATAACGTGGATTTGAATAATCTGAATAGTTATTTCCATCCTTTGTCAAGAATCTGTCTAAATAAGTTATAGCATCGTTATAATCTCCATTATATCCAGCTAGAGCAATTTCATAATCTCTATGTTGCATTTTATCCAATCTTGATTGGAATGTCATTCCTTCAATATTAATATTTACTCCTAAGTTTATTCTCAAACTTTCTTGAATATATTCAGAAATAACTTTATTATTTCCAGAATCATTAAAAATCATTGTCAATTCAGGTAATTTTTGTAATCCTAGCTCCTTTAATCCTTCAGCCAATAATTGTTTTGCCTTTTGCGGATTATAAGCCGGGAAAATTTTTCCTGCTTCTTCAGAAAAGTCTTTTGAAACACCGATTATTCCAACACCTTTTGTTGTATAAGTATATGCAGCTTCTCCTGTATTGTCAAGCACATCTGTAATCAATTTTTCCCTATCTACAGCAAGCGACAATGCCTGTCTAATTTTTTTGTTCGCAAGCACTTTATTTTTCATATTGTATGTCATATACCATACTGAACCATCTTTTGTAAGAATTTTACGTTTATCATTTTTAAATTCCTTCGCTTGTTCTATTGAAATATTTGTAGAATCAATTTCTTTATTTTTAAAGGCATTTACACTGGCAGATGGATCATTTATAAATAACATTTTTACATATTTTAATTTAATATTATCCTTGTTCCAGTAATTTTCATTTTTTTCAAATACAATTTCAGAATCCCTTGTCCAAGATTTTATTACATAAACACCAGATGAAATCGAAGTTTCAGGAGATGTCATATATTTATCTCCCACTTTTTCATAGAACTTTTTATTTAGCGGAGCATAAGTTTGAATTCTTACAATTGAATCAAAATATGTAAGAGGATTGTTTAATGTTACTTGCAATGTGTAATCATCAATAACTTTTATCCCCAATTGATTTTCATCTTTAATTTTTCCAGCATTAAATTGTTCAGCATTTTTTATGTAAAACAATTTATCTGCATATTCTCCAGCTGTCTTAGGATCTAGCGCTCTAACCCAACCATCTCTAAAGTCCTTTGCTGTAATCGGATCCCCGTTACTCCATTTCGCATTTTTTCTCAAATGGAATGTCCAGACTGTTGAATCTGCATTATGTTCCCATTTTTCAGCTACTCCAGGAAGAGATTTTCCATCATCCGACTGTCTTGTCAATGTTTCAGTAACAAGCGAATCCACAAATTCTCCAGTAGAATCATTTGCAAGCTGCGGATCATAAGATTTTCCCTCCTCCTTCAAATTAAGTTTCAATGTTTCAGAATCGCTGCTTTTTCCACATGAAATCACAAAAGCCAGCAATATTGTAAATATCAATAATATTTTTTTCATATTTACATCCATCCTTTCTTTTGTCAAATAAATTTGACAAAATTAAAAATTATTTTGTTATAGATGCATTATAAAAGTCGATAGAATCTCCAACTGAACGTATTACAACTCCCTTTAATTTAGGATTTATCAAATAAACTCCCACTTCATAATAAAGTGTTGAATATGTAAAGTTATCTGCTAATAATTTTTCCGCTTTTTTCATCGCATCCATTCTAGTTTTATTATCTTGATTAACTTTAGCCAAGTCAACTAATCTGTCATACTCAGGATTTGAATATTTAGCAAAGTTAATATCCTTTGCCTTTGAATGGAAAATTTCCAAATAAGTCATAGGGTCTGCATAATCAGGTCCCCAAGCATATCTTACAATTTCAAAGTCTCCAGCTTTTGCACGTGCAATTCTTTCTTTTTTAGTAAGAACTTCCACATCCACATCAATTCCTAATTTATCCTTCCATTGAGATTGGTAAAATTCAGCTTCCTTTTTACCAGTTCCATTTTCATCTACCAAAAGATGCAATTTAACTTGTGCAGGCGTCATTTTAAGTTCCTTCAGCCCTTCATCAAACAACTGTTTTGCATTAACTTTTGCAAATCCAGCAAATAAGTCTCCAGCTTCTTCCCTAAAGTCACCTTTTTCCCCAGCTGTTCCATTTGAAACAATTCCAGAACCTACAATTCCAGCTCCATTTAAAATACTGCTTACAAGTTCTTTTCTATCAATTGCAAGAGATAATGCCTCTCTTACCTTTTGATTTTTCAACACAGGATTTGAAGTGTTAAATCCTAAATAGTAAACTCTTCCATTAGGGAATTTGTGCAATTCAGGTTTTCCTTCATAATTTGCCATTTTTTCCACAGAAATTTTTGTCAAATCCAATTCTCTATTTTCAAAAAGGTTTGTAGCAGCTTCAAAGTCAGTTACAATTAAACCTGTAAGTGTATCAATTTTTATATTTTTAGCATTCCAGTAATTAGGATTCTTTTTCATGACAACTTTGTTGTTGTGTACCCATTTTTCCATTATAAACGGTCCATTATAGATAGACTTGTTAGCTTCAGTTGCATATCCATCTCCGTTGGCAGCCAATGCTTTTTCATTAACTGGAAAATAAATTGGCATAATTAACGTTTTTAAGAAGAATGGTGCAGGTTGTGACAATGTAAATTCAAGTGTGTAGTCATCCTTTGCCTTTATCCCAACTTTTCCAAAATCCTTTAATTTTCCAGTATTATAATCTTCCGCATTTTCAATATAATAGGCAAGAAATGCGTATTCAGAGGCTGTTTTTGGTTCAATTCCTCTTTTTATACCGTTGTAATAGTCTTTAGCTGTAACTGGATCTCCATTTGACCATTTCATCCCTTGTCTAATTTTAAATGTCCATACTTTCCCATCGTCTGATTTAGTCCAGCTTTCAGCTCCGGCAGGAATAATTTCATTTTTTTCATTCAATCTTACAAGACTTTCATAAGTCATACTTGTTACAAAAAGTCCGCTCATATCAGTCAAAATTTGCGGATCTAACGAAGTCGGCTCAGCTTCCATATTAAATGATACTGAATTTCCCGAGCCTTTTCCCCCTTTTCCACAAGAAATAATAAACATTGATAACATTAAGCAAAGTATTAAAAAAGTTTTTTTCATATCTCAACAATTCCTTTCCATCAATAAATTTTTATAAAAATTATTTTAAAAATATTCAAATTTTACTAAATTAGCCCCTTTTCCTTTAAAAAAGAAGTTTCTACAAAATGCCCAGGTCTATATTCTGTTAATTCAGGCGTTTCAGGAATAACCTCTATTTCAGACACATCTCCCATCGGACTTCTCAAATATGATTCATCCATATCAATTTTCTTTGTCTTTTTATAATCAGGATCTGCTATTGGCACAGCTGAAATAAGTGATTTTGTGTAGCTGTGAACAGGATCGCCGTAAACAGCTTCAGGAGTTCCCAGTTCAACCACTTTTCCACGATACATAACTGCCACTCTGTCTGAAATATATTTTACCATCGACAAGTCATGGGCAATAAATAACAATGTCAAGTTTCTTTCCCTTTGCAAATCCTTTAATAAATTTACAACTTGAGCCTGAATCGACACATCTAGAGCTGAAATCGGCTCATCACACACAAGCACTTCAGGATCAACCGCAAGCGCTCTTGCAATCCCAATTCTCTGTCTTTGCCCACCTGAAAATTCATGTGGAAAACGGCTTGCATGTTCCCTGTTTAATCCAACAATTTCCAACAATTTATAGACTTTTTCCATTCTTTCCTGCTTTGAACTTGCCAGCTTATGAAGATCAATTCCTTCGGCAATAATATCTCCAACTGTCATTCTTGGATTAAGCGAAGCCTGCGGATCTTGAAATATCATCTGAACTTTTTTTGTAAATTCTTTTCTTCCATATTCTTCCACTGGCTTTCCATTAAACAAAATATCTCCATTTGTCTTTGCATAAAGTCTGCTGACAGTTCTTCCAAGCGTTGTCTTTCCAGACCCTGACTCTCCCACAAGACTTAAAATTTCACCTTTGTAAATATCCATTGTGACATTTTCCACAGCCTTTAGAACTTGTCTTTTTTTCATTGGAAAATATTTTTTCAAGTTTTTCATTTCTATTAATTTTTCTTTTTTATTTTCATTCGATGACATTATTTCCCCTCCGTTCCTTTGTTTTCTTCTTCCGATTCAAAAGGAGATTTTATTTTTGGAGCACCCTTTACATATAGCCACGATTTTACAAAGTGCCCATTTCCCAAATCAATTAACGGAGGTTTTCTTTCATAGTCAATTTTCATCGCATATTCAGAACGTGCCGCAAATGGATCTCCCACAGGTGGATTAAGCAAATCTGGAGGTGTCCCCGGAATTGAAGCCAATTTTTCTCCAATTTTCATATCCAGTCTTGGCAGTGATTTTAAAAGTCCCCAAGTATATGGATGTTTTGGATTTTTAAACAGTTCCCTTACAGGAGCTTCCTCCAATTTTTCTCCAGCATACATAACAACTACTCTATCGGCAGTTTCAGCAACTACACCCAGATCATGCGTTATAAGTATTACTGCAATATTCAGTTCTTTCTTCAATTCATTTATCAAATCTAGAATCTGTGCCTGAATCGTAACATCCAAAGCTGTTGTCGGCTCATCACAAATTAGCAGGTCTGGCTCACACGAAAGAGCAATCGCAATAACAGCCCTTTGCCGCATTCCTCCAGAAAATTCATGCGGATACTGATGAAATCTTTCTTCAGGTTTAGGAATTCCAACTTTTCTAAGCATTTCAACTGCTTTTTGCTTTGCCTCTTCCCTTGTTACTTTTTTATGAATCAAAATCCCTTCCATAATTTGCTTTCCAACTTTAATAGTCGGATTAAGCGATGTCATAGGATCTTGAAATATCATTCCAATTTTTCTTCCACGAAGTTCACGCATTCTCTCAAGAGGAGCTTTTACCAAATCTTCCCCATCAAAAAGAATTTCTCCATTTTTAATTTCTCCTGGAGGCATCGGTATCAATCTCATAATCGTCTGCACAGTAACTGATTTCCCTGAACCAGACTCCCCAACGATTGCAAGTGTTTCTCCACGATCCACAGAAAAGCTGATTCCTCTAAGAGCCTGCACTTCCCCAGCATACGTATTAAAAGAAACACTCAAGTCCTTCACTTCTAATAATTTTTTTCCCATTCTCTAATCCTCTCTGTATTAATATGGATTGTTTTTACATAACTTTTATAACTAAATACTTTTTCTTTATTAACTCTATTTATTTTTAATTCATTTAACTTTTTTATTTAATTATTAAAGCAAAATTTCGTTAAAGAAAAAATAACTGTTTGAGATTTTGAAATATATTTTGAATTATATACGATTATTCGTATTAAAATAACTTATATTCAAAATCGAGTTTTATTTTTTCTTTATAAGAAAGTTTTGCGTAAAGCGGGGATGCAAGGGTATGGCGTTTGATACCCTTGCTTAAGTAAACTAAAATAAATACAATTAAGAAAAATAATATTAAATTATAGAATAATAAATTTTATAAAATTTTTAATCTCTTAGTTTTGGATTCAATGCATCATTTAAAGCATCTCCAACGATGTTAAATGCCAATGTAATTAATGAAATTACAACTGACGGAATAACAAATAAATATGGATATGAA
Organism: Leptotrichia wadei; assembly: GCF_007990445.1. Classification (NCBI taxonomy): domain Bacteria; kingdom Fusobacteriati; phylum Fusobacteriota; class Fusobacteriia; order Fusobacteriales; family Leptotrichiaceae; genus Leptotrichia; species Leptotrichia wadei. The sequence continues at coordinate 26,167 of NZ_AP019841.1, read as the reverse complement.
GTCATATTTACGAAACCATCAAATACCAAATTTCCTAATGAAGCCTGTGGAATCGGTACTCCAAGCCCGATGAAACTTAAAAATGCTTCTGTAAAGATAATATTTGGTATATCTGTTGTAAGTCTTATTATTATTACACTTAACGTATTTGGAATCAAGTGCTTTAAAGTTATCCACAAGAAATTTCCACCAAGCGATTTTGAAGCCAATACAAATTCATTTTCCTTGATCTTTAAAACTTCTCCACGTACAAGCAACGAATAATTCAGCCATCTTGTAAGTGACATTGCGATAATTATTGTCTTTACACTATTTCCCATAACAACCATTAATAAAATTATATAAATCATTGATGGGATAATTAGTAAAATTTCTACAATTCTAGTCATTATCGTATCAATAATTCCGCCGAAGTACGCTGAAACAGCTCCATAAATTGTTCCAAAAATAACGCAAATAGCAGCTGTTATTATTGATAATTCCATTGAAATTCTTATCCCTTGCGAAAGTCTTGCAAACAAGTCACGTCCTAAATTATCTGTTCCCAAGTAATGACCTTTTACAATTCCCTTTGAAGGGCTTAAAAATTTTTCTGACAAATCTTGGGCTCTGTAGGAATATTTTGTTAAATGCTGCCCAAAAATTGCTAAGAACAAAAAGATAATTGTTATACCTAAAAATGTCAGAGCCAATTTATTTTTCTTAAATCTTCTCCATCCATCCTGCCAAAATGTTAAACTTGGTTTGTAGATTTCTTCACTTTGAGTGGTATCTGGACCTACGATTTTAAAATCTTCAGGTGTTGGTATATAATTATTTTCAGTTACAACTTTTTCTATATTTTCTGCCACTACACTTCATCTCCTTTTCCAAGTTTAATTTTAGGATCAACTAAAACATAAATAATATCCACAAGTATCATCATTATAATCAGGAATATTGCATAAAACACAGTAACTCCAAGCACCATTGTATAATCCCTGTCATTAATACTGTCTACAAAATATTTTCCTAATCCTGGAATTGAAAACATCTTTTCAATTACAAATGAACCTGTCAAAACTGCCGCAATTGTTGGTCCCATTATTGTAATAATCGGTAAAATCGCATTTCTTAAAGCGTGCTTAAATACAATGTTTTTAGGTTTTACACCTTTTGCAACAGCCAGCCTTATATAATCCTGTCCCATTACCTCAATCATCTTATCCCTTAACAAACGTGCAATTAATGCAACCGTATAAAGTCCAAGAGCCACAACTGGTAGTATCTTTTTCTCTGGGCTATCCCATCCAGATAAACGGATTCTAAAAAATTCCGGCAAAAATCCATTGTCAATTAAAAATCCATTATGTATATCAACGAAGTACTTCTGCATAAGTCCCGCCAGTACAAAGCTCGGCACCGATATTCCAATTATCGCCACAATCATAGCCAGCCTGTCCTGATATTTCCCCCTTTTAAGGGCTGCAATAATTCCAAGCGGAATACCCAAAACTAATGCAAATATAATAGATCTGGCTCCTAAATCAGCCGATGTAAGAAAACTCTGGTTAATTACATCGTTAACAGTTCTCCCCCGAACTTTCATGGATGATCCTAAATCTCCCTTTGCTATATTTTTTAAGTATTCAACATATTGTTCCCCAAGCGGACGGTCTAAATGGTATTTTGCCATCAAGTTTTCCTTTACTTTAGGCGGAATTGCTTTTTCACTTTGAAACGGGTCACCAGGTAACATATGTATCAGAAAGAATGTAATCGTAATAACTAGCCACAATGTTACAAGTCCCATTGCAATTCTCTTAACTAAAAATTTTAAAATATTTTTCATACTCGCTTCCTTTCACTAAAATTTTATATATCTATATTATATCTTATATTCAGTCATATTTGCAAGCAATTTTGTCTATAAAAATATTTTTTTACTATTAATTCTATTTATGAACAAACAATAATTCCCTAAATATAATATATTTACTAATATTGAAATTTCGTAAAAAACAAAAAAGCAGCCTAAACAAAATTTAGACTGCCCAATTTAATTTTTATAAACTTATGCTATTGCCCATTAAAGCAATGGATTTATTATAAAAAAATAAATAAAATATAATTTCTATTTTTCAAATGGAATTTAGTATTAGTTTTTATAAGTATCACAACGATTTAACCAGCCTTGCAGCCATTTTTTCTCATTACTGTCGGGACCAGCATTTTTTACACGTCTTTCAAGCACAGCTTTTGCAGAGTTGCTAAATTCTTCAAGAGCGGCTTTTCCACTTCCTGTTCCCTTCATATTTTCCAAAACTTGAAGAAGACCCCATCCTTCTCCATTATAGGTTTCCGTTCTCGTTATTCCTTCCCCCTTGAAATTAACATAGTCAATCAGAGGATAAAGTCCGTTTGGCGACTGGGCAACACGATAAAACTGTTTTTTTACATTTTCTGGATTATCTGAAATTGCCATCATCTTTTCCAAAGAGTTTTCCAATCTTTCAAAAATGAATGCAACTTGAATATCTTTCGTATTATACAGAAAATTAGTCAATTCAGTAATATCATTATCCATAATTCTTTTCAATCTAAAAAGCTCATCACTATTTGCCCAAGGAGAATATTCATTTTCCTCAATAATTTTAGGTAATTTTATATCATGAGCCCTGTAATAAGCCACAAGCTGTGGAAAACTTTCAGCAAATTTTCCCCTTTGCCCTGCTCTATACCATATAAAATGTCCAATTCCAAGTGAAGGAAAATCCTCTCCGGTATTCCAGTAAACAATATTCTCTTTTTTACCTCCGGCTTCATTTTTAAAAATCCTGTCAGCAACAGCATTTAATTCAGCCTTTGAAATTTTAAGTCCAGCTTTTTTCCCAATAGCACTAGCGTTGTCATTAACTGTATCCACATCTGCAGCCTCTGGCTTTGAAGGCGATTTATCTGGATTTTTACCAGACATTCCAAAAGACGCAACTGAAATTACCATAATACTAGCCCAAATTAATAACTTACATTTATTTTTTTTCATGAAATTTTCTCCTTTTTTATAAATTTTTTTCTTCTTCACATGCCAAAAAAAGTTTTGAATAAATTTGTTCATAATTTTCCACAAATTCTATTTTTATTTTATCAATTATATCTTTTCTTATAAAATTTACACAATCTTCATTTTCTTTTGGAACAAAGAATTTTCTTATTCCAGATTTATAAGCCCCTTCGATTTTTTTTGCCACTCCTCCAACAGGCAATATCTCCCCCAAAATCGTAATTTCTCCAGTAAAAGCCATATCCTGCCTTAATTCTATCCGATTTAATGCTGAAAGGATGCACGTTGTAATAGCGATTCCAGCGGAAGGCCCATCCTTTTGAACAGCATTTTCATTAAAATGTACGTGAATATCATTTTCCTTGTAAAAGTTAGGATTTTTTAGATGATATTCTTCAGTTTTTGTTCTCAAATATGTAATTGCCACATTTATTCCCTCTTTCATAACTTCTGAAAGATTTCCAGTTATTATAATTTTTCCATCTCCTGGCATAACAGCCGTTTGAATTGGCATAATTCTTCCTCCCAGCGAAGTTACCCCCATTCCCATCACTTCTCCTATTTTTGACTTTTCAGTATTCACTTTCAACGAAATACTGGGATTTTTGTCTGCACAAATGAGAGAATCTATGTTTTCCAAAGTTACATTTACTTTTTTCTTTTTTTCCAGCCATTCTTTAGCAATTCTTCCGTAAATTTTCATCAAAATTGTCTTTAATTTTCTAACTCCAGCTTCATTTGTATAATTTTGTATCACATATTTTAAAATATCATCACTAAAGAATAATTTTGAACCTATTTTTTTATTTATGCTTGGAACTATATAGTTTTTTGCAATTTCAACTTTTTGTTCCAAATTATAATCTTCTAAATAAATAATTTCCATTCTACTTTTTAATGGCTCCGAAACTTCGCTTAAATTATTAGCTGTTGCTAAAAACATTACATTTGATAAATCATACTCCAACTCTAAAAATTCATCCCTAAATCTTTTATTTTGATCTGGATCCAAAATTTCGAGTAAAACTCCCTCAATATCTCCCTCCGATTTTTTCTGATTAACCTTATCTATTTCATCTAATAAAATTAAAGGATCATCACATCCAAATTTTGCCAAAGTTTTTATAATTCTTCCAGGAGCAGCTGAAGTATATCCTTTTGTAAGCCCTGTTAATTCAAATGTTGTAGATACACCACTCATAGAAATTTTTTCAAATTTTTTCCCTAATGCTTCGGCTATTGCTTCAGCTATTGAAGTCTTGCCTGTTCCAGCTGAACCTGCTAAGCACAGTATAATTGGGGTTTTATTATCATTTTTTTTCATAAAGTGACGCATTGCTAAACTTTCTAAAATAGTTTCCTTTACTTTTTCCATCCCATAATGTCTTTCATTCAAAATATTCCGTATTTTAGAAATATCAATTTTTTTTTCTTTTAAAGTTCTCTTCCAGTCAAGCTGATTAACAATATCAAGACATTTTTTTATTTTTATCACATAATTATCTATTGAACCTTCATTTTTATCATAATGTTCCATGTATTCCTTTATTTTAGACTTGTTTTCTTCACTTGTATTCAGTTCTTCCACATCTTCAATTTCTAATATTTGCTTTTTAATATCACTTTTTCCAGCCATAGCTTCGCTCCTAAAATTCAAAATTTTCAAACTTATGCATAACGTATGAATTGTACAAAACTTTGTTATATTATAACATTCTTTTAGTAGTTTTTCACTTCTTTTACCTTAGAGTATCAAAGAAAAATTATGTGAATTGTTTACTTTCACGTTATTTCAATATGTGATATAATATTAACGTATATTTTAAAACTTGGGAGAGAAAATGGCTAAAATAATGGAAGAAGAAAATGAAAATTGTGAAATAAAAGTTATACATAAAGATATTGTGGAAAAAGTGGAAAAGACAATGCCAGAAGAAGAAGTTGTACACGATTTGTCAGATTTTTTCAAAATATTGGGAGATACAACCAGAATGAAAATTTTAAGCGCTTTGTTTCAAGAGGAAATGTGCGTTTGTGATATTGCATATCTTTTAAAAATGACGCAATCCGCTATTTCACATCAACTGCGAGTATTAAAGCAAGGAAGATTTGTAAAATATAGAAAAGAAGGGAAAGTAGTGTATTATTCGCTGGAAGATGAGCATATAAAACATATTGTCGAGCAAGGAATGACACATATTCTGGAAAAAAGATAATTAATTATTAGTATGTAAAAATCAGTTTTTTAAAATTAGTTTATTGTCAAGGCAAATGCAACAAAAAAGTAAAAAAATAATTATTATTTGAAAACCAAATAATTTTTCTGTACAAATAATTTTAAATATGTTATAATTACAAAAAGTAGACAATTGTAAATACAAAAGAAAAAAACTAAAATAAAGGAGCAGAAAAATGACAGAAATAAAAAATAAAGTAACATTCAAGGGAAATCCTATAACTCTTACAGGAAATGAAGTAAAAGCTGGACAAACAGCACCTGATTTTACAGTTTTATCACCAGAACTAAAGGAAATAAAATTAAGTGACTATAAGGGAAAAGTTGTTGTAATTGCAGTATTTCCATCAGTTGACACTGGAGTATGTGCATTACAGCTGGCTAGATTTAATCAAGAAGCCGCAAGTTTTGGAGATGATGTACAACTGCTTACAATTTCAGTTGACTTGCCATTTGCACTTGGAAGATATTGTGCAGACAAGGGAATTGCAAATGCCCTAACAGCTTCAGATCACAAAGATTTAGACTTTGGAACAAAATATGGATTTGTAATAAAAGAACTAAGATTGTTAGCCAGAGGAGTCGTTATTGTTGACAAAAATGGAATTATTCAATATGTAGAATATGTTCCAGAAATTGGAGAACAGCCAGATTATGAAAGAGCATTGAAAGTAATAAAAGAATTAACTAAATAATCTCGATATGAACCACTAAATTTAAAAATCAGAAATACAAATAATGGTTATCTTTATTAAACCTAAAAAGCCCATATAATGCCCATACAGCTCACAAAATCAATTTTGGTAATATAAAAATATGCCTTAAATAAAAATTTTGGATTGTAGGGGTTATATGGGCGAATTTAATATTTTAAAAATAAAAAATGCAGTATTATATTTGAAATTTAATTAAAAAAAACTAATTTTTTATTTGATTGTCCAAAGTTTTAGATACGCTTCGCTTTTTTCATTAATTTACACATTTAAAATAATAAATATATAAATCAATAATAATAGATACACCATTAAATTTTCCAATATTTTACTTTTTTCTGTTAATTTTAGAATTTTATTTTCATATTTATTTAAAATTTTTAACAATATTAAGAATCTAATACTGAATAATATCTTATTCCATTCTAATTCCTTAATATAAATTTTCTTAATATAAAAACTCCAAATAATTAATAATAGAATTTGGAAAATTTTCATTTTTTTATTCTTATAAAAAATGAAGTTACTAATAAAAATAATAATCACAATAGTTATTACAAATGTCATTTTTATAATATTATAGTTTAAACTTGTATCTACTTGAGCATTAAAATAGTACATATAAATATTATATCTCATAAAATTTTCTAAAAATTTCATAATCCTCCCTTATTTATTACTAAAAGGTCTATTTTTTAATTTTCCTGGCAATAAATAATAATTTACTCTATCCTTTATATCAAAATTTGAATAACTATCATAAAAATTGACAAATCTACTTAATCTTTCAACAACTATTTTATAATTATTATTCGGATAACTCGATTTTGCATATTTTGCTTTAAATTTTTTAAAAACTATTACATTCTACAATTTTTGCTATTTTCCCTTTTTTCTCTAACAAACTAACCTTTTTTAAGTATATTAAAAAATTGGATTTTAATATTCTTCTTGTTTGTTTCCAAAATAATAGATGCAGTTCGTAACAATTATTTAAAATTTTAACATCTTCATTATTTCTAAAAGTTTTAAAATATCTTCATCTACTTCCTTATGTTCCATTTCAACTTTTTTTAAATCAATTACATAAAAATATTTTCCCATAGTAACTATTAAATACTCTGAATCAATATATTCAAAATCAGAATAACTTGGTTTTAATACATAAGGTAAAACAAAAGAACCATCTTGATTTTCTAATTTATTGAAACTTTCTAATGTTTTAAATTTATCATTTATTTTTTTTATCTTTTTTTCTATTTGATTATATACTTCATATTTTATTTCTCTATTTTCAATAAATTTAGTTGTATATAAAGGTTCTTTTTTCATTTGTTGAATATCTAATAGTGGGTATTCTTTTTCTATTTGATTATATAATCTATTTTTTTGATTCCCAGTAAATATAGTTATGTATAATGGTTCTTTTTCCAATTTCTGACTATCTAATAATGGAATATACGCATATTCTTTTTCTATTTTTGAAGGCAAAACTATAAATTTTTCTACTTTTGTTTCCTTTTTTAGTTCAATATAGTCTAATTCAAAATTGCCAAAAAAGCTAATATCTTTTGGATTTTTACAAATTTTTGAATTAATTTTAGCTATTTCTATTTTTTTCTCAGCATAAGATTTAGGCTTATAAACCCATTCGGGAGTAAAATTCATCATACAAGGAAAATCTAAAGAGGTCCCAAACAAATAAATTTGTGTAATAAATAATAATACAAACTTCATTTTTCTCATTAATTCAATCCTCCATTAAGGTCTTCTTCTAGGTAATCCATATTTTTGTTTTATTTTTTATTCTGTTGAGATCAGTGTTATTAAATTTAAAGAATCCTAAATATTCTATTTTCAATTAATTTGTATATTTTCAATTTTTGTTTCTAATTTTTTTCTTTTTTCATTATTTTTATCCTGTTCTTTTTCAAATTGTGTTACAAATTCTCCTTTTTCTCTATATTCAAAATATTCTTTTGGAATTTCATCCTTAAATAATTCAAATATTTTTTCTACAAATTTCTTTTCATAACTCAGTAAATAAGGACTTTTTTTATGAATTATCTTATTTTCAGTAAATATTGTAAATTCTTCATTAATAGTTGATATAGGATAGTACCCTTCTTCTTCAAAATAATCAAATTTATTATATAGACTTGAAGGAGTTATTTTATCAAAAAAATAAACTTTTTTTATTTCAATATTATCTTTATTAATATAATATAATTCTAATTTTGTTGAATTTTTAAATTTTAAATTATCCCAAACTAATTTTCCATATAAAAATTTCTCTCCATTTTTTAGTGGAATATACTCTCTAGAATAATATTCCTCTATTTTTTTAGATAAAAAAAATTTGAGTACTTCGTCTTTATTATCATAATTTTTTATATATTCAACACCATACGAATTTTCTGGATTTTCATATACCTTAAAATACATAACATATGTATTAAAATTATCATTGTTTAAAACATAATCAAATCCACCCATTATTTCAGCACCAATTGCTGATTCATCTTTTTTCATACTATGTAATCCCAAATTAATTAATTTATTTGAGTTACAATATACAATACTTTGAAATAAAATAATTAACAATATTATGTATTTTTTCCTCATAAATTACCTCCTATTTTTTTATCATTATTTTTTTATATTTGATTTTTGTTCTATATAAATACGTCGATAATAATTTAATCTTAAAGGTAGTCCTAATTCCAATCTTAACATATTTTCAGTAATATCTCCTGAATTATTGTATTTCCCTGTTACTCTTATACTTCCATCATCATTTCTTAAGCCAAATTTTTCTTGTTTTTCAGCTTCTTCTTTTGTAAATCCTATACCAACAGTTTTGTATTCTTCTTGAGATCCAATTTTTCCATTAGTATCTTTTTGAACCGAATTAAATCTTTTGTCAAAAAAATAATTTTCAGCATTATTTGAGAGTATAAAAATTTTTGTGTAAATAGAATAGCGAAGTGCTGAATTTACTAGATTTTCTATTAGTTTACACAAAATTCTGAACAATCCCTTATTTTACTTATATTTTTTCAAACTTATTTTCATCTTCATAATATCTACTTGTACTTTTTCTTTTATCATTTTCAACATTAAGAAAATAGTAAATTCTTTTATCCTTATCATGCCAACAAATTTTTTTAACAGTTGCTTTTTTATCAGAATATTTAATTAATTTAACTTTGTCACCTATATTAAATCGTGGACATTTTATTATTTCATAAAATTCCTTTCTTATTCTAATTACTTCTTGATTTTTACTTCCAAGCATTTTTATACCTACATAATCTATTTCTTCAGTTTTACATTCTAATATTGTTCCCCATAAAATTGACATTGGATAATCAAAATTTTTATTAAAATTTTCATATTTAAAAATATCATCAGAATGTATAATCTTGTCTGGAGAGGGAGAGTTATTTTTTAATACTCCACATGTTCCTATATAACTTTTATTCATTATTGACCTTCCTCATTGTATATTTATAAGCAACTTTCACTTTTTATGTTCAGATTATTAAATATTTCTATAACTATATTTTAACAAATAGAAAACTAGTTTTCAATTTATTTGTTCAAGGTTTTGGGTACACTCCACACTTTTTGAAGGTTTTGTCACATTTTTAGGAACTCGGAATACTCCATCAGATCCCTCTTCAAGAACTGTCGCTCCTTTTCTTGTAGCGACGATTATGTTATTTTTTATTATGTGTTAAAAAAAATTTTAATATTTAACTTTGTAATTTAGATAAAATTTCTCTATATTTTTTTATTACTTTATCTTCTGTCAAAAACTGAGTTCCCTTTAATTTATTATGTTCTTTCGATATAATTTCATTTTTACTTATATCATTATTTTGTATTATTTTTTTTAATTTCTTTTTAAAATTTTTCCATATTTTTTTATTATCATGAATCATTTCCAATATCATGTTAATTGAAAATATATCTAGATATTTTAAATCTTTTTCAAACGCACTTATTGTTTTATCTAAAAGATGATTATCTTCTAAAGTTTCAGTTAATATATATAGAATATTCCAGTATTTATCATATTTTAAGTTTATATTCTTCACTTCACTTATTGTTGATAGTATTTTCTCTACTTTTTCTTTTAACCATTTTCTTTCTTCTTTTTTTGAAATATTAAATTTCATATATTGATCAAGATACTCCTCTCTTTGCATATGAAAATAACTTCCATTATAATGTAAAAATATTTTTTTTGCTTCACTACAGTCTTTTATAATCATTATTGTTTCACCGCTTTCCAGAATTCTCCATCTTTTATAAATTTAAAACCATTATCTTTTAAAAAATTTACTTCTTTTTGAAAATATCCACTTGCTTTCATAGGATCATGCGAGAGATAAAAACTTTTTCCTTGCTGTAATTGTCGTTCTAAAAATTTCTTATTTATTTCCCACATATTCGATTCCCCAACTTTATTTAATGCTTCATTCCATCCTTTATCTCCTAAATTAAAATATGTATGTTCATTACCAGCAGCCTCTATATAAGAAATTCCATCTTGATTGTATTTTCCTAACATCATTTCCACACCTTACTTTAAACCTCTATTTATAATCAATTTTCACTTTTTCTGTTCAGATTATTAAATATTTCTATAACTATATTTTAACAGAAAAATTTCTTTTTAGCCATAACAAAAACCTCCAAATATTATACAGTTATTTTACCATATATTATTTAGAGGTTTACACAAAAATTTTTACACACCCTTTGTTTTATTTGAGATAAAACTTTTAAAAATTAGTATATTGATTATTCATAGTATAGTATTCTTCTAAAAAGAAATAAATTTAACAAATCGTATTTTCTTGTAAAGGTATTTCTTTATTTCCAAAAGAAATTATCAATTTTATTTTTTATTTCTATAATATCTTTTATTTCTTTTAAAACTTCTTTATTTTCCGGCAAAATATCTTCATAAGGTAATCTTATCATTATATTATGAATAATTTTTCTTTTTTTATTTTTTTTTAAAAATATATCAATCTTTCCATTATCAAACAAATATCTCCCTGTGTACATATCTTCATCGTATTCAAAATTTGTATTCTTTTTATTTCTTTTTAAATATTTTTTTATTTTTGGAAGTGTTTTTCTTATTTCATCACCTATTCTTATTTTGTTTTTATCATCAAAATATAAACTTTCTAATGCGAAAGTTAAAGTTTGAAATTCTGGAATATTAAGATTTTCAACATAAAAATACAATGTATAAAAAATTCTAAAATTACTATATATCAAATTAATATTTATTGAAATTCTATCATCGCTTAAATTTATATTTATATCATTTGGAAAAGAAAATTCTTTTATTACTTTTTTTAATGAAATTTTACTTATTCCATTTATTCCGTATGTTTTATTTATATAAATTTTTAACATCATCTTCTTTTACTTTTACACCTCCTTTATTAGATTGTCCTTTTCCTGCACGAGAATGTTCCGCTGATTTTGACATGTCATCTAAGGCATCTTTCATTTTTCCTTCCGCTTTATCTAACAATTCTTTATCTTCCTTTGTCTTATTAGTTTTTGATTTCAATTCTTTGTACTCTTTTTTAGCTTCTTCATATCTTTCTTGTGCACTTTTAACTCTGTCTGGATTAGTTTTTCTATGATTTTTTGTTTTCTCTCTTTATAGCTATGTTCAAGACTTTACTTTTGACAGTTTCAAAAATTTTGAAAAATAGTTCAGAAAATATCATCATATAACTGAAAAATATTCTCTAAAAAGCTCACATAACATTCATGCAGTTCAAAAAATCAATTTTTGGTATAAATGCCATAAATAAAAATTTTAGATTGTAGGAGTTATATGGGCGAATTTGATATAATTAAACTCAATATACATAAAATTTCTTTCTCTAGTTATTCTTTTTTAGAATTTAAAATTTCATTCAATACATAAATCGCTCTTTCATTATTCTTATCTAACTCTAAAATCTCTTTTGCTACTTTCTCTGCCTCTTCATCGTCCATTAAATGTTCTAGAAGTCCATAAAAACTTAATAAAGTCACTAAATTTTCAAGATTTTTTTCAATTTTTACTGCTTCTCTAGCATGAAAAATACCAACAGCATAAGCTCCTTCTACACAGCAAAATGTAAATGATAGCAAACTTGCTGACAAATTTAACCAAATTACATTTTCTGTTTTTTTATACATATACTGTGAAAATCCATAAAAAGTGAAACTTTCTGTAATATCAGCCATATTCCATATTATTTCATATATTTCTTGTTTATTAATATTCACTATTTTTTTATTTGCTTCTTCATAATTTACATTTAATATATCTACCCCAACTTCTTTCAATACATTTAACATATTTTCATCATATTTTTTTAACATATCTTTAGTAAATATTTTTTTCATATTTTTTGTAAACATTTTTCTCATTTTTTGGTTATAAATTTCTTTTATATTTTTCATTTTTTTATCTCTTTATTTTATAATGCATAGGTAAAAACACTAAATTACTCGGCAATAAAATTCTATCAATATTTTTAATTTTTAATTTTAAGTCATCTTTGTCAAAAAAATAGTTATTTTTTTTTATATAAATTTCTTTATTCGCATTAAAAATTTTTATTTGGTCGTTATTTAAATAATTGATTTTATAATTATACCTTTTATTTTAACGAATAACATAATAATTAAACATATTGATATTTTTATTTTATAGAAAAATAAAATAATAATATTAAAAATATTATTACTATTTTATTTTCGATAAAACTTTTATATTCTAAAATTTTTTCATTTTTACTTTCAAAGAAAAATAATCTTTGTTTTAATTCTTTAAATATTTTTTCATAATTAATAACATTACTTATCACTATACTATTTTTATCGTCTTTAAATAATTCTTCTTGCCTATTAAATAAACTTGTATTATTGGTTGGAAAATTTATTATTATATCTGCTGAATTCAATAAATTTTTTCTCAGAAAAATCATTTCTATTTTATCATAGTCTATTTTTTTACTTTCTGTTCCAAAAAAAATTTCTAAATAATTTTCTGAAAATATTATTTTCTTTCTTTTTAATTTTATTAATAATCTTAAAAAAATTTGTAATATAACTATAAATATATAAAATATCATGACAAAAACAGCATTAATTAATAAAATATAATAATATTTTTTATCACTTTTTATAAAAAAAATAAATATAGTACTCATAAAGTATACACAAATATATGCAATTAGCAACATTCTAAATTCACTATAATGATAGTCTATTTTTTTACTTTTGATTTCAAGTTCCACATTGACCTCTCTGTTATCTTACTTTAAACCTCTATTTAAAAACAACCTTCACTTCTTTCCCATAAAATGCAACCCCAATCTTCAAAATATTCTTTATCCCTCTTGCCTTCAATTTCGTATCATATTTCTTCTCATCAATCTGTTTCAAAGCTTTTTGTGCTCTCTCTTCCATCCCCTTTTTCGTCTTCGATATTTTAAATTCCATAAGATACGCCTTCTCATTGCTTTTTATTGGAATCATTGCAAGGTCATATCTTCCATATCCGCTCTCATCATTTGAAATAATCTCATATTTCCCCATCAAAAATCCAACAAGCCCTATCATAAACACCTGATAAATCTTCTCCATTTCCTTATCCAAGTCAAAATGACTCAGCATATTTATCATTATTTCTCCCAATGTTTTCTCGAATTTCTTAATATCTCCATTTTCAAGCGCTTTTATCAAAATGTTAGTTTTTACTTCTGTTCCAAAAAATCTGTTCAAGAACATATTACCAAAATATTTTCGTATTTCCTTATTTGGTATCTTTAAATTATAAATATTTGAATCAGATTCTTTTTCCTGATTTTTAGCTTTTGTCAAATATCCACTGTATAAAAGTAATTGCCATATCTCATCGTCGTTACTTAAAAGACTTTTTATCGTTGTTCCATCTGAAATATATTTTTCAATACTTTCTCCATCAGTAAATCGTTTTAAATCATCATAAACACTTTCCCCAGCATGATCAAGCATATTTTCTAGAAGTGTATTCCCTGAAACATTTGCCCAATATGCCTTGATTTCTTTTTCTCTTACATAATTTACAATAGACCAAGGATTGTACACTTTGCTTTCTCCAAAAATATATCCGTTATACCATTCTCTAACTTCTTCAATTTTGTATTTCATGTCAAAATACTCAAGCATTTCAACCACTTCATTTTCAAGAAGTCCAAAATATTCTGAATAATCCTTGCTTAAAATCGTATTTACATAAAGATTATTTAAACCAGAGAATATCCCTTCTTTTATGATTCTAGTTATTCCTGTTAAAACACCATATTTCAAAGAATTATTAGTTTTTAATGCTGAGCTGTAAAATGTTTGAAAAAAGTTTATCGCTTCATTGTAATATCCTTTATCAAAAGCATTTATTATTGGAGCATCGTATTCATCTATTAAAATTATGACTTTTTCTCCATAATATTTATTTAAATAATTTGATAAATCTAGGAGTGATGTTTTAAAATTTCTCTCATTTCCTGTTATTTCCCAAATTTTATCAAACTGTCTTTTTTCAACAATATTTAATTTTTCTCTTAAAAAACTGTACTCATTAAAAATTTTATACATAATATCCTTAATGCTTTCAAGACATTCTTCCCAAGTATCTTCTTTCAAATCCTTCAGTGAAACAAAAATTACAGGATATTTACCCTGTTCACTCATATATTCACTATCAGATACTTTCAAATTTTCAAAAAGTTTTTTATTTTCTTCTTTATCTTTTACATCAAAAAAATATTTCAACATCGACATATTCAATGTTTTTCCAAATCTACGTGGTCTTGTAAATAATGTAACTTTCGATTTATTCATTAACATTTCGTCTATTAATAAAGTTTTATCTACATAATAATATTCATCTTGTATCAACTCTTTAAAATCTTCAATTCCCACAGGAACAGCTTTTTTTCTCATAAAATCACGCCCTCTTTTATTTTCTTAAAAATTATGCTCAAACTCATTTAAAATTATATAAACTTTTTTCGACTGTTTAAAAAATCTTTATATTCCCCAAAATCAAGTTTATTTGTATCATTAATTTCATTTCTTTTACTTAAAATCCCAAAGTATTTTACTAATGGATTATTTTTATATGCTGACAAAACTATTTGAACAAAAACAAGTTTTTTGACAATACATAAAATCTCATTTTTAACTCTAATTCTTAAACAAAAAACTTTCAATAAATTTACTGATATTATAGACAGCTTATTTAGTATTATATTTATTCATTAATTTTTGTACTGTCATATCGTCCTTTATATCATCAATCAAATTAAAAATCTTTTCTCTCGAATCTTTTAAGACTTCCTTTTCTTCTGGCGAAAATTTCCCAAGTACAAATCCCAACGTCTCTTCCTTCGTCTTCGGTTTTCCAATTCCAAACTTTATTCGCACAAATTCATTTCCAACATGTGATATAATGGATTTTATCCCATTATGTCCGCCCGCACTTCCATTTTGCTTAATTTTCAATTTTCCAAACTGCATATCCATATCATCATAGATTACAAAAAGCTCAGTTTTGGGATCAATCTTAAAAAATCTGACAGCCTCTCCAATCGCTTCTCCGCTCAAATTCATAAATGTAGTCGGCTTTTGATAAAAAACTTTATCCCCATTATAATTTGTCTGAACAAACAGAGATTTAAATTTTTCCCTCATATCGCTTATATTATTTTCCTTCAAATATTCGTCAATAAATATAAATCCAATATTATGCCTTGTTAATTTATACTGTTCTCCAGGATTTCCAAGTCCCACTATTAATTTCATTAAATTATTTCTCCTTTTTTACTTTTTTTAGTTATCTGTAAAACTCTAAAAACTCCAATAAATACTATATTTTTTATGTTCAATTTTCTTATTTTCTTCACTTTATGCCAAGAAGTTTTGACCTCTTACTATAAATACATTGTTGATAATTTTTTAAAGATTTTACTTTTGCAGTTATCTATTCTTATCTTATTTGTCACTTGTAAAAATCTATGAATTTCAAAATATAATATTTTTAATTCTTCAAAATTGCAATTAAAAGTGAAATATCATTATAAGTAACTCCACTAATTCTGCTAGCCTGCCCAATCGTTTCAGGCTTTCCATACACAAGTCCAGAAATCGCAATATTGCTAAGCCCCTTTACACTTTCATAGTCAAAATCCTCTGGGATTACCATTTTTTCCAGCTTTTTAAATTTCTCAATCTGCGCCTTTTCCCTTTCAATAAACACATTATATTTCGCATTTATTTCCACTTGCTCCTTCGCCAAATCAGATAATTCCACAGTTTCCACAAATTCACTTAAATTATCATAGTTGATTTCTTTTCTTGCAAGAAATTCAAAGGCTGAAACAGGACTGTTCATACTATTTTTACTATTTTTTTCAATTTCTACATTTTCTGATTGGCTTTGTTTTTCCACAATTTCTAGTAATTTCTCATTATTTTCTTTAGTCGGATAAACAGTAATCTTTTTTAATCTTTCAATTTCATTTTCAATTTCAAAACAAGTATTTTCCAATTCGACTAATTTTTCAGCATTTAGCAGCCCGATTTCCTTCGACTTTTCCAAAAGTCTTATAAAAACATTATCTTGTCGCAAAGTTAGCCTGTATTCAGCTCTCGAAGGCAATACACGATAAGGTTCTGGCGTTTTTTTATTTATTATGTCATCAATCAAAACACCAATGTATCCTTCACTTCTATCAATTACAATTTCCTTTTTCCCTAAAATTTTTCTCGCAGCATTAACTCCCGCTATAAATCCTTGGCAGGCAGCCTCTTCATATCCACTCGTTCCATTAATTGTCCCTGCCGTGTAAAGTCCATCCAGAACCTTTGTTTCAAGCGTCAATTTCAACTGATGAGCAGGTACAAAATTATATTCCACCGCATATCCATAACGTACAATTTTGGCGTTTTCCAGCCCGCTAATTGTCTTTAGCATCGCTTCCTGTGCAAATGGAGGCATTGCCGTTGTAAATCCATTTATATAAATTTCATCTGATTCTACAGATTCCTGTTCCAGAAATATCTGATGATTTGTTTTTTCTGGAAAGTTCATAATCTTTCTATCAAGTGAAGGACAATGCCGAGGACCTTTTGTACTTACAACTCCTGTCACAATTGGCGAATATTTAAGCATTTCCTGCCCCACACGAATAGTTTCAGGTGTTGTAAATGTCAGCCAAGTTGGCAAAGTTGAGTTATATTCTTTTTTTGTTTCATAAGAAAAATATCGTGGTTTGTCTTCTCCTTTTAATTCCTGCATTTTAGAGAAGTCAATTGAAGATTTGGCAATTCTTGGAGGGGTTGCAGTTTGATACCTGTCCAGTTCAAATCCATATTCTGCAAGCCTATCTGGTAAATCCACGCTTGCAGGCTCTCCTTGCCGTCCTGAAGAATACTTTACATCCCCCATAACATATTCTCCGCCTAAAAAAGTTCCAGTGCACAAGACAACAGCCTTTGCCCCATATTTAATCCCAAGATTATCTTCCACTCCCATAACCTTCTTATCTTCCACAGTCAAATCCACAACAATCCCTTGAACTAATTCTAAATTTTCCTGCTTTTCAATAATTTCCCTCATTTTAATTCTATACCAGTATTTATCAGCTTGTGCTCTAGTAATTCGTGAAGCCAGCCCCTTCGTATGATTCAAATTTTTCAGCTGCAAATTATAATTGTCAATATGTCTAGCCATTTCTCCGCCTAACATCCCAAGTTCCGACACCAGATGGCTTTTTCCAGGCCCTCCAACCGACGGATTGCACGACATCATCGCAATATTATCAAGATATATTGTAAACAATGCTGTTTTCAGCCCGTATCTAGCAGCAGCAAGTGCAGCTTCCACTCCAGCATGTCCCGCTCCAACAACAATTACATCATAATTTTTCATTTTTTATTTTCCTTTCAATTTACTCTTATTTTTTTCTTTTAAAAATATTTCTAAATGGACGTGTAATATCCATAAAATCAACATATCTCTTATGTTTTCTAATATAATATCTCAAAAATCTAAAAACTGTCTCTTCCCGCTGTTTATAACACTTCGCATATTCATCAGCAAAAATTTTTGCTATTTTTTCATTTTCCATCATTCTTGAAACATTTTTCATTCTTCTATTTAAATTAAGTTTCACATTAAACTTCATTCTATTCAAATCCACAAGATAAAATTCATAATTCCCGCTTTTATCCTTAATTAGCACATTTCCAGGCGAATAATCCTCAAATTCCACTCCATTTTCATGCAAATTAAATGAAAATCTTGCAAACTGCTTTATTATTTTTTCACGATTTTTTTCAACTTTTGCAAACATTCTTTCCATTTCTTCACTTATTTTATAATTTTCCCCTTGCTTAGCCTTTTCCTCCTCAATATCCTCAGGCCAGAAAACTTCCCTGCAGGTAAAATCATATTTCAGCTCTTCACTTATATAATAACTATTTTTTTTATTATTTTCATTCACAAAATCGTCAAAATAAGCAATCGGCTCTGGCGTCTTTATTTTGTATTCCAATAATTTTTTTGCATACTCATAAGAACGTTTTGCCTTTGAACCTTTAAATTTATAGAAAAAATTTGTAATAAAATCCTTTCTCTTAAATTTTTTTACATTTATCATTTTTTTATTTTTTAAATCATCAATTTTATTATGTTTTTTTCTTTTTAAATTCACGTTTTCCAAATTATTTTCAAAATCTATTTCAAATCTTTTTATCTCATTTCTCCCGGGTTCTACAACATATTCCCCAGCTTTATCAAAATTTTTCAATACATTTACCAGTGTTTTTTCATCATATTTCCTATTAACTTCATATTTTTTTTCTTCCATTTAAAATCCCCATAATTTTTTTATTTTTTAAATTTCTTTACTTTTCAGAATTTTTCTTGCTTTCCCTTTCAAATTTTCTCTTATTTTTCCTTATTCTTTTTTTCAATTCCTTGGAAAATTCCTTATCTTCCATAATTTTCCCCAACTTATCTACACATTCAAGCGCCTCGTCATATTTATGCTGTAATTCCAGAACATAAGATAAATTCACATAATGCCTAAAATTTTCAGGCTCTAAAATTATCATTTTATCACAAACTTTCTGTGCATTTTCATAATCTGCAATTTTCACAAAAAATCTTCCCTGCAAATTCAGCATTTTTATTCGTGAAAGTTCCTTATTTTCATTTGTCGCATTTTCATAGTTTAAAAGCAATAGCCTTATTTCCTCATATTGCTCTGCTCTAAATAATATCTCAAAATAATCTTCAAACACGTAATCTTCCACATTTTCACAATTTATAGCAATATTATAATATTTTATAACTTCCTTTATATTATTCGCATAAGCCATTGTATCGCCCATTCGTGCATAAAGTGAAAATTCCTCCACTTCATTAAATTTAGAATTTAACAATTTTTCATATTCAGAAATCGCCTCATCATATTTCCCCATCATTGTAAGGCAATCTCCCTTTTCAACATACGCTTCCGAACTTTCAGGCTCCATTTCTATCGCAATATTAATATTTTCAATTGCCTTTCTATAATACTTCAACAAAGCATAAGACATTCCCATATTAAGATACACAAAATAATTTTTTTCTATATCTAAAAATTTTTTATAAAGCGAAATCGCCTTTTTCAGTCTTCCCAGCGACTGATAAACAAATCCCAACGTAAAAAGCGTATCCTTACTCTCAGGATACTTTTTATACAATTTTTCAGCATACTCCTTCGCTTCCTCAAACATCCCAAAATCTGTATAAATTTTGGAAAGTGTCATAAGCGCCGAATAGTTGCTCTCATCAATTTCAAGCACCGACTTCAAATACACAAGCGCATCGTCATACTTGTAATTTTCCATCGACTTATCCGCTTCCTTCAATAATTCTTTAATATACATTTTTTCTCCATTTATATTTAAATTCTTCTGTAATTTACAAAAATCTATAAAACCCAGTTAATACAGTATTTTTCAAGATCAATTCCTTTATTTCAGGTTACTTCTAACAAATCCAATGATAATAATAAAATTACTTATTAATCATATTTACCATTTCCATAAATCTAGATGGCTCCCTATCATAAGGATTTGGCATAACATCATCTGTTATCATAAGCCACCCTGCATTTCTCTCTCTTGATAATCTTATAATTCTTGCATATTCCTTAGGGTTAGCGCTATGTACAATATGCCAGATATGTTTTACATTAACCTCATTTTTTTCAAAATCAGATTTTGGCTTCTCAAACTTATTAATATAAACATTTGCACTTACTTCACTTGTCACAAAAATATCCGCATAAGTCGAAATTGCATCAGTAATCGGTGCTCCTGGATTAGCAATTACAAGATTACTTTTAGACTTCCCTTTTACATAATCAAAAATTTCCTTCATATAATTTACCTGCTGCAAAGTATCCGAAGCAATTTCATCAAAAAAGAATCCATTTATATTATCCCTGCCATAAAACTCCAAATATCTGTCAACTTCATCTTTCACTTTCTCAATATTTCTTTTCTGATAATTTGTAGAAATATAAGCAATGTTTTTTATCCCAGCTTCCTTGTTTTTCTTGATTTGAGTCACGTAATTCATTTCAATCTTTTTCCCTGCCCCGTTATCTGGATTTATCAGCACATAGGGAACTTTATCCTTCCCAAGTGCCAAAATATCATCCCAAAACAAATTTTTCCCATCTGGATAAGTATATGTTGCAGCAATTACAGACTGCTTCATCTTTGCATTGTTATCAATATTTTCACTTGAAAATCCATTAATTCCCAACATTATTCCAACTATCAAAAATATTTTTTTCATTATTTATTTTTTACTCTCTTTCTTCTTTTGAATCAAATAGTTAATACTAAATCCTATCAAATAAAAATAATATAAGATATATTATTTTAACATATTTTTTGAAATAATTGTAATTTTTCGATAAAATGGCAAAATAAAATCAATACCTCCTGCTATTTTCAAGCCTAAACCTGACATCCCTTTTCAACCTTCTCAAAACCGCCTTCCTTTCAATTTTAAAGACCTCCTCATTATCACTTCCAATTTTATAATCCACATAATTTTTTATAAATTTTTCCACATCTTCCCGTGATTCGCTCCGAATTTCAAACTCATAATCTCCATTTACAGAAATTTCCTTATTTTTTTCCACACAATAATAAAGCATATCGTTATAAGTCTGCTGTGCCAAAATATCCCGTGCCTTATAGTATGTGGATTTATCTGTATTTGCTATTCTAACTGCCTGTTTTTCAGATATATACGGATTATCTTTTATTAAATTTGATATTTTCTGAAATTTCCAATTTTTCTCATTCATTCTGCACTCAAAACACAATTTTTCATTGCTTTCCTGCAAAAACAGAATTTTACATTTCTCGCATTCAACATACCCAATACTTTTCAAATATTTTTCTCTCTTTTTCAATTTTATTGCAACTTTTTCCAAACTTCTAGCAATATCTTCATACTTTTTATCAATTTTATCAATATTTCTATGAATTTCCTTAATTTCCTCTGGAGAAAGTACAATATCCTTTATTTTTTCAGTAATTTTATTTTCTGATTCAACATTTATTTTCTTTTTTCCAATATTTCCCCTCGGAATTTCTCCAACTCGAATTGTCCCTCTATTTTCCTCATTTTCAATAAGTTCATCCAGCAAATCACGTTTTACCTTATAATTTACTTTCATAAACTCTATGCTTTCCACAAATTCTCCATTCAGGAAAGTATTTATTTTTTCCCTTATGACTTCTGCACACATTATTGTCGTATGATAAATAACATTATCATTAATAACTACAACTAAATTTTTATTAAACAGCCCCTTTGGATTAGTTTTTTCACCAATCGGACCATTCACGATCTGCTTCCAGTTTCTTTTAATTTTCAAAAAAATATATTTCTCATTTTTCAAAAGTGAACTTTTTTTCTCAATCGCCTCTAATGCCAAACTTTTTAATTCTCTAATTCCTTCCATTTTTCAACCCTTTTATTTATTTTTTTATTTCAAATCTATTCATAAACCAAATTTTTTTATATTATTATCTAACTGCAATCGTAAAATTATATAATTGTCAAGCAAACTATCCAAAATACAGCAGAACCATAAAAAAATTATTCTGCTGTAACTTTTCCCCTTTCCACAATGAATTTTTTCCCTTCTATCCCCAAATCCTCTGTTGAAGTTATAAAACATTGAATTTTTTTATTCAAAAAATAATTTAAAATGCTCTTTTTTCTCACTTCATCAAAATACGAAGCAATGTCATCCATAATAAAGATCGGATACTCATTTTTTTCTTTTATTAAAATATCAATTTCTGATATTTTCAGCGAAAAAATTATAGATTTTTTTTCTCCCTGAGAAGAATATGCCTTTGCATTTTTCCCATTTAATTCAAAAATAAAATCATCCTTTTGCGGTCCAAGCAAACTATACCCTAAAAATTTTTCCCTTTCACTTTTTCTTTTGCACATTAACTCAAAATTCCCCTTCAACTCTTCCCTGGTTTTCTTTTCCACATCTCCAAGAAAACAGTCGTATTTTAATTTAAGTTCCGAATTTTCATCAAATAACTTTCTATAATTTAGATTTAGCAAAATTGATAATTTTTTTATAAATTCCCGCCGATTTAAAACAATATTCAGCCCTTCCTCAATAAATTTTTCATTATAAATTTTATAAATTTCCTCTCCAGTCTTTTTTTCCTTTATAAGTTTATTTCGCACCTTCAATATTTTCTCAAAATTTACAATCGACTGCAGATATTCCCTTTTTGCCTGCGAAATTTCATAGTTAAAAAAACTTCTCCTAACCCCAGGATTTCCCACAATTAGCTCAATATCTTCAGGAATAAATGAGATAATATTCAAAAGTCCCACATAATTTATATATTTATTTTTTTCCCTGTCAATATAAAAATCCCTTCTATCCTCATTCACATCAATAGCAATAACATTTTCCGAGAAATCCTTATGCTGATATTTCCCAAATACAATTAACCTGTTCAAATTATACTTGCGAACCTCCTTTACCTTCTTAGTCCTAAAACTTTTCCCCGTAGCCAAAAAATAGACAGCCTCAATAAGTGATGTCTTTCCCTGTCCATTTCTCCCATATATTAAATTAAAATACCTGTCAAACTTCAACTTTCCATCCACAAGGCAACGAAAGTTATTAAAACTAATCTGATCCAAATACATTGATATTTCTTCCCCTTCACACTACACTAAATCTCAAAAAATTATTTCTATTTTTTTCTCACTGCTATCTTTTCCCCAGCAAATTCCACAATATCCCCATCATAAATTTTTTTTCCACGTCTTGTTTCCACAACACCATTTACTTTCACTTCACCATTTTGAATAAATATTTTCGCTTCCACTCCAGAACCTGTAAGATTTGCCCACTTTAACAGCTGATCTAATTTTATAAACTCAGTATTTATCGCAATTTCTTCAATTTCATTATCTATTTTTCTCATTTTCTCTTCTCCTTATATTTTTTTTATTTCCCTTTCAATCATTAATAAAATTAATGCTTAATTTTTCTGTGGAAAACTCATTTTTTTTGTGGAAAACTTTTTCCACAATTTTTTCCACATCTTTTCCACAATTACAGTTTATCTCCATTTTTACTAACTTTTCTAACTATTTACTTTTCCACATTGCATTGTGGATATAAATTTTATATATGTGGAAAACTTTTTACATTTTTTATTTATATAATTTTTTATCAATTTATATTTAATTTAATATTAACTAAAACTGATTTATCCACAAATGTGGAAAACTTTTTTTAACAATGTGGATAACTAAATTTCAGTTTTACACAATTATATTTTACTTTTCCACAATCACAATATTAATCGTAAATTTTAACAATCTTTTTCCACAAAAATTGTGGAAAACTTTTCAACATACTGTGGATAACTAATTTTTACTTTTCCACAATGGTAAAATTTATTTTTTTAATTAATCAGAATATAATTATATTGATAATAAATATTTATAAAAATTTAGATTGTTGAAAACTTTTTCCACAGTGGAAAACTCCAGATTTTTTAATACGAGTTTTCCACAAAGTTTTCCACATTCTTTCCACAATCTTTTATACCTTGAATATTTTCTTGTTTAATGTGTCAATCTCCTTCTTAAATACAATATCTTCTTTTATTTTCTTATCAATTTTTCTAATGCTGCTTATAACCGTGCTGTGGTCTTTTCCACCAAAAAGCCCGCCAATTGCAGTTAGGCTTAGATCAAGATCATCGTTGTTTTTTAAGAGATACATTGCAATTTGTCTTGTTTCAACTATTTTTTTCTGGCGTTTTTTAGATTTCATATCGGCTACACTGATGCTATAATGTGCAGAAATCATTTCTATTACTTTTTGGGCCGTCATTTTAGATTGCTTCCGCTTTACGTTGTGCATGAGCATTTCCTGCACTAATTCCAATGTTATCTGCTCATTTAGCAATTTTGCCCTTGCATTAAGGTTTGTAAGTGTTCCTTCCAGTTCTCTTACATTTGTATTCAAGGAGTCTGAAATATATTCTAAAATGCTCTCATCTATCTCAATTCCCTGTGCTTCTGCCATATTTTTTAAAATCATCATGCGAGTTTCATAGCCAGGGCTTTGTATTTCCACAGTTAAGCCTGACAAAAATCTTGATTCCAGACGTTTTGACAGATTTTTTATCTCCTTTGGCGACTTGTCGCTTATCATTATTATCTGCTTTCCTAGTTCCTGCAGCTTGTTAAAAGTGTGGAAAAACTCCTCTTCCACAGTTCCTTCTCCACGTCCAAAGACCTTTTCAAAAAACTGTATGTCATCCAGAAGAAGCACATCTAAAGCACGAAAGGTGTCCCGAAAATGCTGAATCCGTCCACTGTTTAAAACTTTGAAAAACTCATTTGCAAATTCTTCTGAAGTGGAATAATAAACCCGTTTTGTCGGATCCTTTTCCAAGATTGCATTTCCCACAGCCTGCATAAGATGGGTTTTTCCGAGCCCTGAACTTCCAAAGATGAAAAGCGGGTTGTAAACAGTCGGATTTTTCACAACTGCAAGACATGCATTATATGCCAGCCTGCTGTTTTCCCCAACTACAAAATTATCAAGCCGATGTCTAGGATTTAATCCTGTGTGAATTGGAGCTTTTTCCCTTGTTTCCTTTGGAAGTCTATGTACTTCATTCTGATACAGCATTACGTCCTGTTTTTTTACTTCAAACTTCATTGTAATTTCCTCATCAGTCACAATTTCCACAATTTCTTCCATCTGGCTTCTATACTTTTCCACACTTTCCTTTATCAGTTTAGAATTACAGGTAAGCGTAAATATGTTATCTTCTATTTTTTCTGCCTTTACATTCTCAAAAAAAAGCTCAAATTCTCCTTCACTAATCTTCCTTTTCATAGTTTTTTTCACTTTTTCCCACAATTTCACGACATCCATCTGCTATTTCCCTTCTTTTATTATTAATTTATAGTAAAATTACTATCGTGTAACCTCTAATTTGATTTAACTATAACATATATAAAATAAATAATCAAGATTTTGAAAAAAAGTTTTCCACATACTTTTCCACATAGGAAAAATACTAACAAAACCTTTATTTATCACAATAATTTCACTTTTTTAAATACTTTTCCACAAAATCTTATATCCCCATTTTTAAGCGCTTTCCACAGGTTTTCCACAATTGATTTAGTTTTCCACATCCTATGTTGATAACTATGTGGATAACATTGTGGAAAAAAGTTTTCCACAAAATCGGCAAAAGTTTTCCACAGGTTATCCGCTGGCAATCCCTTTATTCATCGGTATTCCCACATTTCCACAGTGCATAATAATAATATATATATTAATATATATTATATTAGTTATTATAGGAATGTGGAAAACTGAAATGCTGTTAAAAAACATTAAAATATGAAACTGCTATAAAATAAAAATTCTATATAAATAACTCTTTTCATTTTCAAACAAATTAACTATTAAAAACAGTAAACTTATATACTTTTACACAAAG